>CAZIJC010000101.1:0-16970 GCA_964539385.1 uncultured Anaerolineales bacterium
GGTCGATCTCGCTCACGCCGCGGACGGTGCGGTCGTCGTCGGGGTTCAGGACGACCGCGACGACGTGCGGCGTGTTGTCGTTGTCCGCAATCGTCACTTCCGCCACCGACGTGCCCAGCACGTAGGTCGGCCCCTCCACAAGCGTCAGCACCACGGTCTCGCTCGGCTCATGTTCGTCGTCGTCCACGGGCACGATGCCAATCATCACCGAGGACCGGCCGGCCCGAATGGTGACCTCGCTCGGCAGCGCCGGCTGGTAGTCGCAAGCGGCGGCCGTGCCCGACACCGTGCAGTAGACCGTCAAGGGGTTGTCCGTGTAGCCGACACGAGTAATCCTGAATGCGCCGGGATCACGGCCCTGCTCGTCGGCGCTGGCGTCGCTCGCCGCGATGCTCACCGTCGGCAGGTCGTTGTCGGCGATCGTGACCGTGGCGCTGGCCGCGCCGATGGCGTACGCCGGGCTGCCTGTCAGCACCAGGATGACGGTCTCGTTGCTCTCATCGTCAGGGTCGTCCTCGGGCGTGATGGTGATCGTGGCCGACGCGGCGCCGGCGGGCAGGTCGATATGGTCGGAGAGCGCCTCAGTATAATCGGCGGGCACCGCCGTGCCGGCGACCGTGTAGTAGACCGTCAGAACGCTGTCGGTGCTGCCGACACGGGTGATGGTGAACTCGCCGGGATCGAGACCCTCCTCGGCGGCGTCCGGGTCGGTGGCCGCGATGCCGACCGTCGGCAGGTCGTTGTCCGCGATCGTCACCTCCGCGCTCGCCGCGACGATGAGGTACGCCGGATTGGGCGTCAACGTCAGGACCACTGTCTCGTCCAACTCGTCCTGGGCGTCGTCCACGGGCGTGATGCCAACCGTCACCGACGCCTGGCCGGCCGGAATCTGTACGTGCTGCGACAGCGTCGGCGTGTAGTCGCCCGGCTCAGCCGACCCGCCCACGCTGTAGTACACCGTGACGGCGGCGTCGGTTACGGCGGCACGACTGATGGTAAACTCACCCGGATCGCAGTCCTGCTCGGCGGCGTCCGGGTCGCTCGCCGCGATGCTCACCGTCGGCAGGTCGTTGTCGGCGATCGTGACCGTGGCGCTGGCCGCGCCGATGGCGTACGCCGGGCTGCCTGTCAGCACCAGGATGACGGTCTCGTTGCTCTCATCGTCAGGGTCGTCCTCGGGCGTGATGGTGATCGTGGCCGACGCCGCACCGGCGGGCAGGTCGATATGGCCTGAAAGCGTCTCAACATAATCGGCGTCCGACGCCGTGCCGGCGACCGTGTAGTAAACCGTCAGAACGCTGTCGATGATGCCGACACGGGTGAGGGTGAACTCGCCGGGATCGAGGCCCTGCTCGGCGGCGTCGGGATCGGTGGCCTCGATGCTGACCGTGATATCCGGCGCCGCATCGTTATCGGCGATCGTGACCGTGGCGCTGGCCGTGCCGACGGCGTAGTGCGGCCTGCTCGCCAGCGTCAGGATGACCGTCTCGCTACCCTCATCGTCAGGGTCGTCCTCGGGCGTGATGGTGATCGTGGCCGACGCCGCGCCGGCCGGCAGGTCGATCTGGCCGGAGAGCGTCCCAACATAATCGGCGGGCACCGCCGTGCCGCCCACCGTGTAGTAAACGGTCAGCACGCCGTCGGTGTCGCCGACACGGCTGATGGTGAACTCGCCGGGATCGAGGCCCTCCTCGGCGGCGCTGGGGTCGGTGGCCTGAATGTTGACCGTGGCGACAGGGCCCTCGACGTAAGGAGACAGGTGAATGCCGTCGATGGGCAAATTGTTGAAGACGGCGTCTTCAGGCGTCTTCCATCCGACGGCGAGGTTATCGCCGCCGCCGCCTTCTTTATGAAGGGCTTCAATGTAGTAGCGGCGTCCGGCCTCCAGGTGGACGGGTGCGGACTGCTGCTCGGCATACCTCGTCCACTGCCGCGAACTGGTATGGGCCGGAACGTAAGCGATCAGGACCTTGTTGGCCGGGTCGATGTCGGTGGAGAGGAACAGTTGGCTGTTGTCGTCACTGGCGATCCAGAACACGTAGTCGCCGGTGACGGGCGGGTGAACGTAGCCGAGCATCCGCGTGCCGTAGTCGTTCGCAAAACTGGTGGGCGCCTCGAAACTGGTGGGCTGGCTGGTCCCGGACGGGTTGTCCGGGAAGTTGACACTGCCGGTCAGATTCGCGACCGAATTGCCGCCGATGCCGAGCCAGTACTGCCGCAGGATGAAGCCCGCCCCGCGCGGCGAGTAGATGAACGAGACCTGCAGGTCGGGCGGCATCGGGGCGCCCGAGAGCGTCTGTACGTTGCTCACGGTCAGCGTGTAGGTCTGCTCCGCCTGGAGTTGCGAGGTGTTCAGGATGACCGTGACGCCGTCGGCGTGGAGCGCGGCCGCAGCGACCGTCGCGTTGTCGAAGACGTAGTTGGCCGTCTGCTCGGCCGAGGCGGTGTCCAGCGGCTCGGAGAACCGGACCTCGACGATGACGTCCTCCGGCGTCGTGATGGACACGATGCCGGGAATGGCAAGAATCACCTCGGCCGACAGGTCGCTCTCGTAGGCGTCGCGATTGACGGCCGAGACCTGGTAAACGTACGGCGTGGCGGGCAGGACGTTCGCATCGGTGTACGCCAGACCCGCGGCGGTGTCGATGGGCTGGCCGTCGCGGTAGATGACATAATGCTCCACCCAGGTCTGCGGATCAAAGGACGGGTCCCAGGCGAGTTCGATTTGCGGGCCGGGCACCACAACAACCTGGCCGCTGAGGTTGCCCGGAACCGTAGGCGGGGTGGTGTCGAGGTAATCGTTCTCAAGGCCCGGCGTTCCGCCGGTCGCGCCCGACGCCCAGTTGCCGGGGTCGTTTCCGTAGGCGGCGGCATCCAGCCGGCTGAGCGAGAAACCCGTTCCGTCGGGCTCCCTGGGCCAGGAGGCGCCGTCCTTGTAGTTGACGTAGTCGGCCGAGTAGTAAGGGATGTAGCCGGTCGGTTCAGGGTCGGTCGCGGCGTACAGTTTGACCTTCTCGCCGCCGTTGGCGAGATTCCCCGAGTACCGTCCGGCGATAGTCATGCCGGCCGTCTCGTAGCGGGTGGCGAAGGCCTCCAGGTTCTTGACGATGACGACGTATGCGCCCGGCGCGATCTCGTCCAGGTCCGAGCCGGTCGTCGTAAAACCGCCGGGGGTGTCGTCATCAACGATGACCGTCTCGGGGCCCTTGACGAACTTGACCTGGTCGGCAATCGTCCACCGGTCCGGATCGTCGGTGCCGCGCGCAAGGGTAACCTGGGCCAGACCGGCGTTGAACGTGTAGGAGCCGAGCGAGACCCAGCCGGTGGGGTTGACGTTCTGATTAACGGGAACGGTGGTCGTGCCGCCGGCGTGCTGCACGTCGTAGGTGGCGGCCGTGTCGAGTTTGCGGACGTTGGCTTCGCCGTCGGTCAGGTCCCACTTCGCCAGAACCTGGTACTGGCCGGCATCCAAGTCGGCCTGCCAGGTGGCGGTTGCGCCGGCCTGGAGTGTCCAGGTCTCGTTGCCGAAACTGTCGGCGTCGTACCATCCGAAGGTGAAGCCGACGCCGTCGCCGAGGAGATACTGCCTGGGATCGACCGGGGCGAGGGAGCGGTTGTACAGTTCGATGAACTCGAAGTCGTCCTGGTCATACGGACTGCCCTGTCCGGCGTCGAGTGGGTGGTACATGATCTCGTTGATGACGAGGGGGGCGATGAGCGGCAAGGCGTTCTCGTCCTCGTAGGTGGGCGAGATGAGCAGGGCGAAATCCGTGCCGCCCGTGCTCTTGGGGTAAAGGCCGAAACTCCTCTCGTGGGGCGAGGTGCCGAAGTCCACGTGTTCGCGGTAGCCGCCCGGCACGCCGTCGGCGTTGGACGAGAGGTACACGTCGTCGCCGAACTCGCTGAGGGCAAAGGCGGCGCCGAAATCGGCCGCCTCGGTCAAGACCTTGTACCCGCCGCCGGGGATGGCCGTGGGCGTGGCGATCTGCCACTTGTCGAGTTGGCCGGCGTCGTCGCTGAGGAACCAGCCGGTGATGTCGATCTGAGAGGCGGTGGTGTTGACCAGTTCGATCCAGTCGCCGTGGGGGCCGTCGGTATGGGCGAGGACCTCGTTGATAACGATCGCGCCTGGAACCAGCCCCTCGGCGTCGGCGCCGGGGGTGCCGCCGGGCTCTTCGCTGGCGCACCAGCCTTCCTCCTGGTTCCACAGCGCCGGATCGCCTTCGGGGTCGAGAATCGTGAGTGAGAACCCCTGCCCGTCGGTCTGAGGGAGCCAGGCGTCATCGTACTCGAAGTCATGGACGATGATACCCGTGGGCGAATCGAGGCGGATGGTCTCGCCGCCGTTGGCGATGGCGCCGGAGTACTCGCCGGCGATCTGGGCGGTGCCCGTGCCGTAGCGGGCCTCGAAGGCGGCCTGGTTCTGCACGACCACCACAAACGCGCCCGGGTCGATCGTCATGCTCGGGAAGGTGAGCGTGACGCCGCCCGTGAACCGGACATCGCGGAGCGGGATAGAGTAGGCGCCGATGTTGGTCAACTCGATGAACTCGAAGTCGTCGTTCTCCTCGAAGCCTGCGGCTTCTTCCTGGGGCGTCGGCTGGCCGGGGTTGTACATCATCTCGGTGATGCGCAGCGACGGCGTGACGTCGATATAGAAGCCGGCCTCGGCGAGGGCGCTCCAGGCACCGCCGCTCAGAACGCGCGCCTTGACACGGTAACTGTCGTTCAGTGTGATCGCCCCGGTGTACGCCACGGCGGTCGTCGCCACGTTGCCGCCCACCTGCCGGGGGTCGGTGCCGTCGAGGGTGTAGTAGATGGTTCCGGCCGGTGCGCCGATCGTCAGCGTGTCGCCGCGCGCGATGTCGCCGCCATGCTGATACGTGCCGTTGATGTTGAACGACGGCGCGGCGACGTTGGGATAGAGGCTGATATTCTTTAGTTGCTGGAGTGAGATGCCGGCCCGGTCCTTCATGTACGTATTGAGGATCCAGTCGCGCTGGCTTTGCCACTGCTGAAGGTTGTAGGGGGTGCCGCTCTTGACATCGCCCCATCGTGCCGACTCGCCGACCATGGCCCGCTCGATCTCGTCGGCCAGGGAAGCGTACATGGCAGCCGGCTGGTTCCATTCGGGATGCGCCGGATCCCATTGGGGATGGTCCGGGTCAACGTAGAACGGCCCGCCGTTGAAGAACGCCTTGTGGGCCAGGTCGCCGAAGAGGACCTGGAACTCGGTGTTCTGTCTCAGGTAACTGTACGGTTCGGTGATGCTGTTGGAAACGCCCGTCATGTTCTGGTTCAGCCCCGAGTTCAAGCCCACGGACCACTCGGCGTCCCAGGAGAAGCACTTGAATCCGGTGCTTCCGGGGTCCTCGGCCCTGGCGGCGTACCAGTTGTGTCCCGGCCAGTCCTTGTTGCCGGTGAAGAAGTTGACGAGCAGGTAGTTGATGTAGTTCTCGATGTCGAGGTAGCAGGGGTAGGCGGGGTTGTCGGTGCCGTCGGGGTTCTTTCCCTGGAGGCGCTGGTACTGGTCCCAGGTCGTCATGCCCTGGCGGACGAGGGTCATCATGGCGTTGTATTCGATGGTGTCGCTCTCGCCGGTGGCGGCGCCGGAGTTGACGGCGTCCCAGTCGTCCTTGTCGCCTCCCCAGTAGGCGGCGCCAATGGACTGATCGGGCCGCTCCACGGGGTTGTAGAGGCCCCAGTACAGGCCGTTGACGTAGAGGTGGACGAAGTTGCCGTGCGCCGAGGGGTCGCCGAGTGCCAACTGCAATCGCCGCAAGTATTCGTCGCGGATGTACTGCGACCTGTCGCCGCCCCACACATAGCCGTCGTTGAAGTTGTGGCGGAGGATGAGGGTGTCGAAGCGGTCGGTCGCATCCTCGCCGAACAAGGGGTACGCCAGTTTCGTCGGCCCGTAGTCGCCCTTGAACAGCAGGCGGAACGAGTGCTTCTTGTATCCGGGGTTGCGCCCGACGCCGCCGTAGATGCGTACGCCGCAGTCCACCTGGAACCCGTCGTCCGAGGCCTCGTAGCCCTCGGGGTAGAACATTTCGATCGATCCCGGCCGCTCCCAGTTGACCCCTTGCGAGTTCGGGTTGGCATAGATGCCGCCGGACCCGAAGAGGTCGTCCATGTCCATCACCAGCGACATCGTCGGGATGGACAGCAGGTCGTCTTCCAGTGTGTCGCTGTAGAGCGGGTTATCGACGATGTCGGGGTCCATCTCGTAGTCGGCCGGCTCGCTTCCCCACGACGTGGGGAAATCGTCCGGGTTGCTCGGCTGCTCGAGCACATCGTCCAGGAAGATGTAGGTCTGGGTATCGACGTTGGTGGCCAGGTAACCGGGCTTGTGGGCCATGGCGCGGAGCGTGGTGGTGGTGGTAATCTGGATGGGGTTCAGGTACTCCTCGCCCGTGGTGGGTGTGGGCTCGCTGCCGTCGAGGGTGTAGCGGATCTCGGCGCCCGACGTGTCGGTGGTGATCTCGACCGCCAACGGCGCGTCGTAAAACCCCCGGTCGATACTGAACGTCGTGTCGGCCACCATGCCCAGAACGCCCGGGATGTTCTGGGCGTGGGGCGTGGGCGTGATGAAATACTGCTCCTGGATGCTGATATCGCTCTGGGCAATCAGTTCCGGCGTAATCAGGAACACACCGTTCCCCACGGTGTCGTTCATCGCATGGATCGTCAGGACGTTCTCGCCGGCCTGAATCAGGCCCAGGCGGTCGGTCAGATCGACGCCCTCGAACTGGACAGCCTCTTCGATGGGCCGGTCGCCCAGCGCCGCCGAGTTCCACTGCGGCAAGGCCGGCGCATTGCCCGAGGCCACTTCCACGCCGTTCAGGTACGCCACGTAGCCGTCTTCGTACGCCGTCCGAAGGAACAGTTCCGTGAACTCGAGCGGGTCGACGACCGTGAACGGAATCCGCACGTAGGCCGACGCGCACACGCCCAGCATGTCGGCCTCGATATCGGTTTCGAGCAGGCCGGCGCTGCTGGTGGTCGCGTTCATCTCCATGTCGAACGAGATGTCGCTGCTCGTTGGGGAGGTCTGGTGAATCTCGACGGCCAGAACGTTCTGGCCGTCGGTGAGCAGGTCGGTCGGGTCGTTGACGAACTCCGTGTGCGGGAAGTATGTTGATTCGTTCCCGCCGCCCACGACCGTGAGGCTCCGGGTCCGGTAATCCACGGGGTCGTCGGTCATGTTGTCGCGGAAGAGTTCCTGGCCGTTCAGGTAGACGATAGCGCCGTCGTCGCGCATCAGGTTTACGACCACTTCGCTGATCTGCCACGCGTGCTGGACGGTGAACGTGTGGCGGAAGTACGTTGTAATATGCTTGTTGCCGGAGTCGCCGCCGAAACCGACGACCGTGGCCTCGCCGCCGTCGCCGTATCCGAGTTCGGCCGGCCCGCTCGCCCACGAGGCGTCGTCGAAGCCCGAGAGGCGCCAGCCGGTCCCCTGGTTCGACCCGTCGTCGAGGTACCGCCACGTCGCCCCCTTCGCAACCAGCGTGCCCGTGCCGCCCGGAACGCCCAGGCCGAAGCCGAACCCCGTCGTGCCCGTGTCCCAGTCGCTGTCGTCGAAGCCGTTCTGGATCCACGACAGGCCGAGCGAGTCGTCGGCGGGAATGAGGTACGTGGCGTCGTCGCCCTTCTTGACCAGATCGGCCTGGCCCTGCACGTCGTAGAGCACGCCGTAGGAGACGTCCTCCAACTGCCTGGCGAAATCGTACTCCATGACGATGTCCTGGGTCTCCCCGCCGGGCTTCACGAGCGCCAGGTAGTCGCCGTCCTTCGAGAGGCCGAAGTTCGTGTGCAGTTCGTCCTGCGGGTCGCACAGGTCCTCGCCGGAGGCGAAGACCACCAGGTAACTGCCCGGTTGCAGGGTGACGGCGGGGAACGTCCACTGGTCCAGGTCCTGCGGGGCGTCGGTCAGGTGCCAGCCGTCCAGGTCGATGGCCGACGGGGTGGGGTTGTAGATCTCGATCCAGTCGGAGGCGTCGCCGAACTTGTCGAGCAGCGTCTCGTCGTTGTCGGCCATGAACTCGGTGATGAGGGGCGTGCCGTCCAGAAGCAGGCGTGGTTCAAGCGTCTCCATGGCCGGAGTCGGCTTGTGGCCGCGCCACTGCCGGCGGGTGCGTTTCGCTTTTCGCTCGGGATCGGGCATGAGACCTCCTGCGCGAGCCGCAGGGCGAAGTGTGCCAGCCCCCCCCTGTGAGAGAAACCACGACGGCGCACACCAACCCCTGCCTCCCCCCTATAGTATACGCACAAAACGGGCAAAACCAAACCTGGAACGCAGAAAGATGGCGAAGTTGATGTGCTTTCCGCCCGCCCGTCACCAACCGAAGTCTTGCGCGGTGGGTGTCCCGGGTCTTGCGCGGCGGGCCGGGAGACCCCCGCGCGGGAAGTGGCGTTGCAGGATTAATCCTTCCCGGTTCGCCCGCGGACCTCGCCCAGCAGGGCAAAGGCGTGCATCAGTTTGGCCCCACGGAAGGTAAAGTCCGGGAACGGGTCACCTGCAACCGTCTTGCGGGCCGCGCCGGCGTAGGCCTTGGGCAGCGGACAGGTATCGTCCATGAACCGGGCATACGCCAGCCGGGCCTGCTCCTCGGCCGCTTTCAGGTACGCCTCGTCGTGGTACTTCTTATACCACTGGAGTCGTCGGATGACCGCCCAGGCGTGCGGGCGTGGCGTGTCGGCCTTTGCAAGGTTCTCAATTTCGGTGGGCGGCTTTGAGCGTGCGCTGCGCCCGCCCTGGAGGTACTCGCGGTCGCCGGCGGCCGGGTACATCTTGGTGTTCCTGACGGCCTGCCTGAACTTCTCCTCGCCGAGATGCCGTTTGGCCAGTTCCTCGAACTTGGCCGCCAGGCCCGGATTGGCGTCGCCTATCGTGATCGAGAGTTCGGCGGCATGGTAAGCCAGGCGGATCGACTGCCCCGGCGCCTCCTTGCCGGGGCTCTTGCCCTTGAGGTCCGCCTCGAACGTGAACGGCACGAAGCCGTACTTCTTCGTCCGCGCGATCTGCACGTCCAGGACCTTGTTGAGGATGTCCTTGAACTTCCCTTTGACCTCGCCGTTGCGGGCGTTGAGGTAGGCGGCGACCCAGAGACGAAAGTGAGCGCCCTGGTGCGCGGGGTATCCCTGCGTGCTGCCTTCGCGGCCGTCCTTGCCCGTATAGTCGCCGTGGCGGCAGTACACCGCGTTTGCCTGGTCCCAGTAGTGGGCGTTCCAGACGCCCAGGGCGTACCGCTCCAGGTACGTGGGTCCGCCGGTGTCGGGCGCCGGGAGAGCGGCAAGGAAA
The DNA here is from genome assembly GCA_964539385.1 of uncultured Anaerolineales bacterium. Taxonomy (GTDB): domain Bacteria; phylum Planctomycetota; class Phycisphaerae; order FEN-1346; family FEN-1346; genus JAUVZF01. The sequence goes on from CAZIJC010000101.1 coordinate 9,308, forward strand.
TCCAGGAACGGCACGCGGTCTTTAATCTCGTGGTAGCAGGCGGCGTAGAGGTGCTTGCTCGGCCCCTCGAAGTAGGTGGGGCACTCGTGCTGGAAGTCCCAGCCCAGATGCTCGCCCCACGGGTACAGGTCGGCCGGCCCCAGGGTTTTGGTGAACCACCACGTCAGCGCCTTCTCGGCCTCCTGCTTGTAAACGGGATTGCCCGTGATGCGCGTCAGGTCGATCAGCATCGTGTACAGGTCCTCGTCTTCGTACACGTCGCAGCCGAAGAGGGTGACCTTGTGCGGCCCTTCACTGCCGAGGCCGGCGGGGTAGTTCAGGCACCGGTTGAAGTTGTACTTGCGGAAGGGCGTCTTCATGTTGCCGACGTTGTAGGGCGTCGGCCGATCGAAGTAAGGCTCCGGGCCGATCTTCGGCTCCTTCTCGCGCGTCAGCAGCACGGCGAACAGCGGGCTGTGCACCTTGCCGTACCGGTCGCGGCCGCAGGCGAGCATGCAGTCGGCAAAGTCCACGGCGGCCTTCAGAAAATCGACTTCGCCCAACTCCCGCGTCCGCTTCGCGGCAGGTTCGTGGCGGGCGGGAATCCGGGGCACGCCCGCCAGCGACGTCGCCAACAGGGCCGCCAGGCAAGCAGCCACCATCACCAGACGCTGCGTCATCGTCCGACCCTCCGGTCCGGACCTCGAAAGTTCCGCTGCATTCTACAGCGGCCTCCAATAAAAAGGCTATGGTCTTGATTCGCGCCGCCCGCTTGCATATCCTACGGGCCGTGTTTTGGCGGAGGGGGTTCCTGAACCATCCGGGCGAGGCGACCCATGCAGATTATCGACCCGCACATTCACATGCTCAGCCGCACCACCGACGACTACCGCCTGATGGCCGAGGCGGGCATCGTTGCCGTCTGCGAACCGGCGTTCTGGCCGGGCACAGACCGCCGGTATCCCGAAAGCCACCTCGACTATTTCAACCACCTGACGACTTTCGAGCCGCCCCGGGCGGCGAAACGCGGCATCAAGCACTACTGCGTCCTCTGCGTCAACCCCAAAGAGAGCGAGAACGTGGAGTTGACGGAGCAGGTGCTCGAAGGCATCGACCCGTACCTGGAGCGCCCCAGCGTTCTGGGCATCGGCGAGATCGGCCTGAACAAGAACACGGAAAATGAGATTCGCATGTTCCGCCGTCAACTCCAGATGGCCATCGATCGCCGCTGCATCTGTATCATTCATACGCCGCACGCCGCCGAAAAGAAACGCGGCACCGAGATTATTATCGATATCATCCGCGAGATGGACGCCCCGCGCCAGCGGTGCGTCATCGACCACTGCACGCGCGACACCATCGACATCGCCAGGGAAACCGGTTGCTGGACCGGCTTGACCGTCTACCCGGGGAAACTCACGCCTGAAGAGGCCGCAGGCATCGTCCGCGACTACGGCACGGACCGCATGCTCGTGAACTCGTCCGCCGACTGGGAAGACAGCGACCCGCTGGCCGTCCTGGTTACCATCGGCGTGATGCGTCAGATGGACCTCCCCGACAGCCTGATTGAGACCCTCGTGTTCGCCAACCCCGGCACGTTTCTCGGCCAAAGCCCGAAGTTTCAGTTGTGAGCCCTGCGTCGTGATGGAGGACCACGTGGCCGCCAAGATTTCGGGCGAGCGCCGGTGCCCCGGCGAGAAATACGCCATCAGCGAGGCCGTCTGCCGCGGGCGCATCGCCCGCCATTATCCCAAGTGCAAATCGTGCAAGTGGCGCGAGGCGACGACCGGCGAAACCGCGGAGGCGCCCGAGCCGCCGCTCGACCTCGATGCCATCTTCAAGGCCTACGACATCCGCGGCCTTGTGGGCACCCAGATCACCAAGACCGTTGCCTGGAAGGTAGGTTACGCCACCGCCCGCCACCTGCTGTCGCTCCTGGCAAAGGAAGTTCGCGCCAAGCCCGAAGCGCAGTGGATCGTGGTGGGCCACGACATGCGCCCCACCAGCGACGAGTTCGCTCAGCGGGTGGGCGAAGGCATCCGCGCGGCCGGCGCCGGCGCCATGCTCATCGGCGAGATTGAGACGCCCGCCATCTATTACGCCGTCGGCAGTATGGAAACGCTCGGCGGCGTTCAGGTCACCGCCAGCCACAACCCCGCCGAGTACAACGGCTTCAAGATCACGGGCACGGGCTCCGTCCCCGTCGCAATGGGCTCGGGCCTGGAGAAGATCAAGGAGATCGTGGCGGGTATCGAGGACACCGACCGGCAGCCGGTTGGCCCCCTGCGTCACCAGGACATCTCCAGCGGCTACCTGCTGCACGTCAAGAAGTTCGCGGGCGAGATTAAGCCTCTCAAGATGGTGCTGGACGCCTCGAACGGCATGGCCTCGAAGTGGGTGCCCAGCCTCCTGCGGGAGTACTGCATCGACGTAGAGTCGCTGAACCTCGAACGTGCCGGCCGCTTCGCCCACGAGCCGAACCCGCTGAATGAGGCGGCCCTGGAGGACCTGAAACGGCGGGTCCGCGCCTCGGGAGCCGCCTTGGGCGTCTGCTTCGACGGCGACGCCGACCGCATCGCTTTCGTGGACGAAAACGGCGAGACCGTCCCGAACGATCTCATCACGGCCCTCCTGGTGCCCGATGTCCTGGCGAAGGAGCGCGGCGCCTCGATCGTGTACGACCTGCGTGCCAGTTGGGTCCTGAAAGAGGAGATTCTCGCTCACGGCGGCGTGCCGCGCCGCGAGAAGGTCGGCCACAGCAACATGAAGGCCGCCATGCGCGAGACGGGCGCCCCGTTCGGCGGCGAACTCTCGGGCCACAGTTACTACCGCGACAATTACTACTGCGACTCCGCCGTCATCACGCTGCTGAGGGTCCTGACCGTCGTCTCACGGCATCCGCAAGAGCCGTTCAGCACGCTCATCGAACCGCTGCGCCGGTACGCCACAACCGGCGAGGTCAACTTCGAGGTCGAGGACAAGGACGCCATGGTCCGGCGCCTGGCCCAGACCTTCTCGGACGGCACCGTCGATTTTCTCGATGGCGTGACAATCGAGTACGACCAGTGGTGGCTCAACTGCCGCCCGTCCAACACCGAGCCGCTCCTGCGCCTGACGCTCGAAGCCAAGGACCGAGAGACCAGGGACGAGATGTACGAGAAGGTGATCGGCATCCTCGGCGAACCGTCGGAACACTAGGCCCGCTGTAATTCGCCGAATCGGTCGTCACGAGGCGCCGATGGTCATCGCAAAACCCACGCTCTTCAGTGCGGCGTCGCTGGTCGCCCTGGCCCTGGCGGCGGGTCTCCTCCTTCCCGGCATCGCTACCTGTGAAAAGGCAGAGGACAGTACCGCTAAGCCGGCCGGCGTGTCAAGCCGTCGGGTCTATCTCGTCGAAGCGTCGGGCATCGCCGTTCGCGGCAAGGGCAACGTGGCCGTTATCGGCGGAGATGAAACCACCGACCGCCTGTGGGCCGTATCGCTCGACGACTTCGCGGTCCGGTGGGAACTCCGGTTGCCGAAAGGCACGCCGATGCTCGACGACATTGAGGCCCTGGCCCCCTGCGGCAAGCACAGTCTGTTCGTCGCCTGTGCCCAGAGCCGGACCAAGAATCTCGAAAAGGACAAGCCCGAACGCAACCGCCTCGCCTTCGTGACGCTGAGCGAAGACGCACGGCGGATCACCCGCATCCGCGTCTACGGGCGGCTGCGGCACCATCTCATCATGCACCTCGCGGGCCGGGGACGCCACCTGTTCGAGAACCTCGGCGCCATCGCCATGAACGGACCGAACCGCGGCGGCCTGAACGTCGAAGGCTTGGCCTGGTGGAAGGACGAACTGCTCCTGGGCCTCCGGTCACCCGTGGCCAAAGGCGGCGCCGTCGTCATCGGCATCCGCGAACCGCTCAAACTCTTCGAGCCGGGGGCCGAGGGCCGCGCACCGAACTTCGGAAATCCCCTGGTTCTGCCGACCAAACCGGGCGAAAGCATCCGCGACATGACAGCCACCGACGACGGCATCCTCATCCTGCTGGGCGACCAGACCGACGTGCCGGGCCCCGGATTTCGTCTCGTGCGCTGGCGGCCCGACACCAATGAACTCGAGAACGTCCGCGCGAAAGGATTCAAGGCCGTCCCCCGGCCGGAGTGCATCGCCCTGGACCCGCAGGGCCGCCTGCTCGTCGTCCAGGACCAGAAGCCGCCGCTGCCCAAGAAGATCCTCTTCCGCCTCCAGATCGAGAGGCCGTAGGCTTCGTTGGGGGTCGCCTCACACCATCGCGCAAAACCGGTGTTCACGGCTGCGCGAGAGGGGTCGCAGGCGCGAGCGCATCGGCCAGCAGTTCCATCGGGTGATACACCGGCAGGCCCGTCCCGCGGGCAAGTTGCGTGCGGCACATGCCGCAACTCGTGACGATCGCTTCGGCGCCCGACTTCAGGATCCTGTCGAAGACCGGCTGGGCGATGCGGCTCGAGATGCGGGCGTTCTTCGATTTCAGACCGTACATCCCGCCCATGCCGCAGCACGTGTTGTTGGACAGAACGAACTCCAGGCCCAGCAGCCGCTCAACGAGGCGTCGCGGCTGCTCCCCCCTGCCCGCCGCCCGAAGATGGCACGGCGAGTGATACGCCAGACGCGTCCGCTGCCAAAGCGCCGTGCGCGGTTGGTCTGCCGACCCACCGCAGAAAGCCTCGTGCCCGCGCCCCTCGAGGATTTCCTCGAGCAGGTCGTGGATGTCGCGCGTATGTTCGGCCACAAGGCGGGCCCGCTCGTCGCCAACCGCCATGCCGGGGTAATCGTCGGTCAGCGTCAGCACGCACGACGGGCACCCGCTGACGACCGTGTAGCCGGCCTCGACCAGGGGCGCGAGCACGTCGAGGTTGTATCGCATGTCGCCGGCGGCCCCTTTCGCGTCGCCGGCCGAGATCTTCGGGATGCCGCAGCACTTCTGCTCCGGGATGACGACCTCGCAGCCCATCGCTTCGAGCACCTTCAGCGCAGCGCGTCCGATTTGCGGCTCGTTGAACAGTTCGAAACAGCCGGCGAAATAGGCAATTCGCCGCACGGCGCCCGCCGGCACGATCTCGACGCCCTCTTTCAGCCGCCCGTGCCGGAAGCGCGGCAGCGCCGCGTCGCGGCCGAGGCCGGCCACCTTATCCATCACAAGGCGCATCGGCCTCCAGCGCATGAACCAATTCGCCACCGGCGCCACCATGCTGCCAACGCGGTCCATCGGGCGGACGTTGAGCATCATCCGCTCCGCGAGTCCCAGGCCCCCCTTTGCGGCCAGGTGCTGCTTGTGCTTCAGGATGAGGGCCGGCACGTCCACGTCGCTCGGACACTCGAGGAGGCACATCTTGCAGTTGTAGCAGAGGCCGGCGATCTCGCGCATCCTCGCGGCGCCCAAGTCCGCCAGGTCCAGGCCGCCGCTGATGATTTCGCGCAGCAGGTTCGCCTTGCCGCGCGGCGTCGCCACCTCGTCGCCCGTCACCTTGTACACCGGGCAGAACTCGCGGCACGTGCCGCACCCGTGACAGCGGACCAGTTCGCCGGCCCACGGGTCGCGGTCGAAGTCCTCGCCGGTCGTCCGGGGCTCGAAGTCCGGGCCCATCCGGAGGTCCTCAACGTGCATGCCCCGCTGCTCGGTGATAACCTTGCCGGGGTTCAGGATGTTCCGGGGGTCCCAGAGGCGTTTGACCTCGCGCATCAGGCCGTACAGTTCGCTGCCGAACTGGAGTTCGAGGTAGCCGCTGCGCGTCAGGCCGTCGCCGTGTTCGCACGAGACCGTCCCGCCGAGGTCGGTCACCAGGTGCGCCACCGCCGCGGCGATGCCCTTCATCTTGGCCACGTCGGCCGGCAGGCGCGTGTCAAGGAGCGGTCGTGCGTGCAGGTTCGAGTCACCCGCGTGCCCGTAGATGGCCGCCTCCACGCCGAAGCGATCGAATATCTCGCGCATGCCGCGGATGTACTCGACCAACCGTTCGGGCGGCACCGAGACGTCTTCGATGAACGGCACAACGCGCTTCGGCCCCGGCAGGCGAAGCAGAATCTGGACGGCTCGCTTCCGCACCTGCCACAGGTGCTCCTGTTCGTCCGGGTCGTATGCGTCGATGCCTCCGAACGCCAGGCCCAGGTCGTCGATGATGCGCCTGCGGACGCCGGCGATGAACGTTTCGTTTTCGCTGCAACTGTCGGAGATCTGTTCCACCAGCAGGACGGTATCGGCCTCCTCGGGCAGATACTTCCCCGGTACGGAGCCGTCGGCCCGGACGATGTCGAGGAAGCACCGCTCCATAATCTCGCACGCGCTCGGCCGCTGCTTCAGGATGTGGTGGACGGCCTCGGCGGCCTTCTCGATGCCGGAGAACCACAGGAGCAAACTGGCCCGTTCGCTCGGCTTCGGCACCACGCGCAGACCCGCCTCGACGATGACGGCCAGCGTGCCCTCGCTGCCCACCACCAGCCGCGTGAGGTCCAGCACCCCATCTCGAAGCAGGCCGAACAGGTTGTACCCCGCGCTGTTCTTGCTCGTGTACGGCTCGTGGCGGCGGATCAGGTCGGCGTTTTCGGTCACCACGCCGCGCATGCCCGAGACGATGCGGCCGAAGAGGTCGTCGCCTGAAGCCGGCCGCCCGTACGCCTCGCCGTCGGCCTCGACCGGCTCCAGCCGCACTTGCGAGCCGTCGGCCAGGACCACGTCCAGGTACGCCACGTGTTCCCGCATCGAGCCGTACCGGATGCCGCGAGCCCCGGATGCGTTGTTCCCCAGGTTGCCGCCGATCGTGCAGAACGGTTCACTCGATGGGTCCGGGCCGAGCATCAGCCCGTGCGGCGCCAGGGCCTCGTTCAGGTGCCCCGTCACAACACCCGGCTCGACGCGGACGCGCTTGCCCTCGGGGTCGATCTCGAGAATGGCGGTCATGTACTTCGTGAAATCGAGCACCATGCCCCGCCCCAGCGCCTGGCCGCACAGGCCCGACCCCGCACCCCGCGCGGTCACGGAGACGCCGAGTGCGGCCGCCGTCTTGACGGCGGTGACAACGTCGGAGGCGTCTTTCGGCACAACAACCGCCAGCGGGCGTATCCGGTAGATGCACGCCGCCGTCGCGTACGCCGCCAAACTGAAGCGGTCGGTCAGCAGGTCGCCTCGGATGCGGCCGCGAAGCGCGCGCTCGATCGTCTCGCTCGTCACCGTGTTGTTCGGGGGCGCTGCCATACGGTCCTCGCACGGGCAAAGGCTAACGCGGGCGGCCACCCGCGGTTCGCGCCCATTGTGAGAATACCCAATGTGTTTTCAAGAGGGCGTCGCGCCGCAAGTCCGCACTTCTGCGCGGCGGGTCTCCTGACCCGCCGCGCTAACGTCATTCACCGAACGACGCTTGCAACCCGCTGCCTCCGTGGCTACCCTCTACTCATGATACGCCGCGCGTTTCGCGACGCGCGGCTGCGACTGGAGCCGCACGCATAAGGAGAGCCGACCGATGAAACGACTGACCGCCATCGCCGCCGTCCTGCTCTGTGCCGCGCTTGCGTGGGCCGCCGCCGAGAAACCGCCGGCCGGCGTGCCCGGCGACTACAAACTCGTGTACGCCCAGGACTTCAAAGACGCCTCCGCCATCAAGGATTTCGTCTTCACCGATCCGAAGGCGTGGAAACTCGGCGAGGCCGGCGGCCGCAAGGGACTCG
>CAZIJC010000102.1:0-16597 GCA_964539385.1 uncultured Anaerolineales bacterium
ACCACCCGTCGGGACGCTGCTGCGCCCAGCCGGGGTGCGGGCTGTCCACCTCGTGCGTGACCTGCGCGATGCCCAGGACGGCGCCTTCGTGTGTGACGACGGCGGCGCGGGTGCTCTGCGTGCCGATGTCCAGGGCGATGGTGTTCGTGCTCATGGATCCGCTCGCTTACGCTCGCGGCTAGTTACGCTCGCGCCTAGTTAGACTCGCGGCTGGTTACGCTCGCGCCCGACCAGCCACGTGAGAAAACTAGCCGCGCACGTAAGTAAGCGGCGCAAGCCCCTGGGCTACCAGCCCAATCAGAACCGCAGCAGGGCCTTGATGACCTGGCCGCTCGCGACCGCGTCAAGGGCATCGCCTATCTGCTCGACGGGGAACTCGTGGGTGAGAAAATCGTCGGTGCTGATCTTGCCCTCGCGGAGCCACTCGCACAGGGGTTCCTGTGCGGCGCGTTCGCGGCTGCGGGTGGGCCACTGGTGCATGGTGAGGTTGAAGTTGTACGGCCCCCTGCTCTTCTCGACCGTGATGGACGATTCGGCAATGACGCCGTAGACGCCGATGGTGCCGCCCATCTTGATGAGCGGCAGGGCGGCGTTTACGATGGCGGGTCGGCCGACGGCGTCGATGACGGCGTCGAGCGGCCGCGGTCGCTCGTCGGCGAGTTTTTCAAGTCGCGGGTCGTCGGGCGCGAAGACAGCGTCGGCCCCCATCGCCAGGGCCTTCTCGCGCTTGTGCTCCAGCGGATCGACCATGCCGATGTAGCCGAGACCGAGCAGTTTGCCGAACGCCAGAAAACTCAGGCCCACCGGGCCGGCGCCGAAGACGAGGATGTCGTCGCCCTGCTGAAGATTGAAATCGCCGAACCCGCCGTAGACCTCGCGCCAGGTGCACAGCAGCGCGGCCGCCTCGACACCGATGTCGGGCGCGACGGCTCGCTGGATCTCGTAGCACTCGAACCAGCCGTGCGCCTCGTCGGCCACACCGTCGGCGACCATGGCGTCGTGGTCGTTGGCGAGTGTGTAGTCGCAGAAGCCGCCCCATCCGCTGGCGTATTGGGGGTCGCCGAACTCGAAGAGGAGTCCTCCGATAGCGCGGTCGCCGACCTTGAAGTTGCGGACCTTCTCGCCGACGGCATCGACGATGCCGGCCCCCTCGTGCCCCAGGATGAGCGGGTAATCCTCGACGCCGGGGAAATGGCCGGCCACCAGTTTACCGTCGGTGGCGTTGCACAGAAGGGCGGCCTCGGTCTTGACGCGTGCCTGATACGGTCCGGGCGCCGGGTCGGGGAGGTCAACCACTTCCACTTTGCCCGGCTCGATGACGGCGACTGCTCTCATGACACGGCTCCTTTGCTGTGCGCCGGCGTCGCCACCGGGCGCGCGGGTTGGAACACGGCTGGGCAAGCCAGCCGTGCCACCCGGCTTGTCGGATTGCCTCCTGCGGACCCAATCGCGGCCGCCGCGCGGGGGCTGCTTACGAACTGATGGCGTTTCCGTACGAGACGATGATGATACCGAGGATCAGCACCGCCAGACCGGCAAACAGCCAGCGTTTGCTCGCGGCGCTGGCGTCTTTCCACTCGCCGGTGAAGAATCCGAGGCCGTTGCCGATCAGAAGCGACCCGGACTGGAACAGGGCAAAGCCCACCGACGTGCCGAGCACCCCGAGCGTCCATCCACCGATGCCGTAGAAGAAGATGCAGGCGAAGTGGGCCGCCGCCATCAGGAAGGCGAGCAAGAGGTTGCGGCCCGACCCCACGACCGCGAAGCCCTTCCACGTCCGGTTCTTCGTGAGCATGATGATAGAGAACGCGACGCTGGAGATCATGCCGCCGAGGAAGACCAGCGTCCAGGTCGAGAGGCTTGCCACCCATGCGGGATTGCCCAAGCCTTCGGAAATCTCGGCGATCTTGCCCACGTTGTTGCCGACGTGAAAGGCGATGTTCAGGCCGGACGACAGGACGCCGGCCAGGACACAGACCACGAGGCCCAGGGCCATTGACGTCTTTTTTTTCGGCTCGCCCTCCGCCGCGCCGCCGACCTGAGACTTCTCTCGCTGCATGCCGGCGTACCCGTTGATGGCCACGCCGAGGATGCAGACGAGAATGCCCCCGATGACGGTCATGCCACCGGCCGTCGCGATCATGTCGGAACTGCCCAGGAAGAACGGCACCATCGAGCCCACCAGCGCCATCGTGCCCATCGTCAGAGAGTACCCGAGCGAGAGGCCGACCATCGACAGGCCGTACCCCCAGCAGCAGAATCCGCAGCCCCACAGGAAACTGAGGCCCAGCACGCCCAGGATGACCGCCCAGGAGACGTCCGCGTAGGTGTCCCAGAGGCCGTTGACCGCCAGCATGGCAACGCCGACCGGGACGATGAGCATGGCGAACAGGAAGAACGCCCCCCACGTGTTCTCCCACGCGTAGTTCTTGACGTACTTCGACGGCAGGGCAAAGGTGCCGAGAAACAGCGCGCCCAACATGGTCCAAGCGATTCCGATGATTGTTTCCATAGCGCTCGTGTCCTTTCCACTATGTGCCGGTCGAAACTGCGCTCACCACCCGCCGCGCGAAGCAATCGTATCGGCTCAGTCCGCAAGCGGAATCACGCATATCGTGTGCGGGGAATCGTGCTTCGTGTTGACCTTGTCCGGCCCGGTGACCATGTCGAAGCACGTGACGATGAGTTGGCCAGCGCGGACGATCGGCTCGCCCGGCTGGTCGAGCAGTCCGTCGGCACCGTCGGTATCGCCGTTCTGGGCGAGCACGGTTATCTTGCCGCTCGGGTCCACCCTGGCGACGGCGTTGTTCGAGAAGTCGGCCACGTAGATGTTGTCGTCGGCGTCGATGCAGATGCCGTCGGTCGTCCGCATGGCGGCCTTGACCATCATCTGTTTGAACGTGGGGTCTTTCATGGGGGTGTTGAAGTCGGTCTTGGCGAAGACGGTGGCGCCCGTCACGTTGCCCTCGGCGTCGAAGGTGACCTTGTGGATGGCGCCGTCGCCGAAGTTCCCGACGAACAGGTTGCCCTTGCTGTCGAAGACCAGCCCGTCGACGCCGTACTGGCAGTCGGGGTTGAGCGTCTTGAAGAGGACCAGCAGGTTCTTGTCGTCGCGGGTGTTGGTGACCTTGACGTCGTGGTCGTCGAGTTTGAAGCGATAGACGGCACTGGCGAGTTTGCCGTCGGGGTGCTTGATCTTCGGCAGCATGCTGACGGTGGCGTAGACGTGTCCCTTGTGGACGCGGACGCCGTTGGGATGGCTGATGCCGCCGGCGACGACGGTGGTCTTCTCGACCACGCCGTCCCTGACGCGCAGGCGCAGGATGCGTCCCTGGTTGATCTGGCCGTCGTCGCCGTTGCCCGTGGGCCAGTTCTGGTTGTCGGAGACGTACAGGTCGCCGTCGGGTCCGAATGCGATGCCCATCGGACAGGCGCGGCCGGTCTCGGCCATGACGGGGCACTCGAACCACTTGGTGACGGTGTTCGCCTTGTCGATCTTGATGAAGACGGCCGGCTTGGCGGGCACGGTGGCGCCCTCGGGGTAACTGCCGTAGTTCGGACAGGCCACGACGATATTGCCGTCGGCGTCGATCGCCATGCCGTCGGGCGTGGGGCAGAAGTCGGGCAGCGTGACGAGGAGCCTGGCGGTCGCCAGCGCCGTGCCGGCGGCCTGCTCACCGGCGGAGTCGCACCCCTGAGCCAGCGCCAGCCCCGCGACACAGACCGCCGCGACGAGCCATCCGCGAGAGCGGCAGCCTGCCGCCGTTCCATCCACTCGATGCGTCATGGTTGCTCCTTTCGTCTCGGTTGCATCCGGTGCCACGTCGTCAACTCTCGCCGAGCGCGGCCCGTACGGGCCGCGCATGACTTACGTCGGACCGCCGAGCCTGCTTGCGACCTTCGCCGGCTTGGCGTCGCGGCCCCAGACCTGGACCTCCGTGAAGGCGCACCAGCCAAGGGGCTCGTCCTGGACCAGGGCGGTGAACTTGAGCCAGACGGCCGTCCGCTTCTTGAACGTAAAGGTCTGCGGGTCGGCGGTCTTGGCGATCTTGATCTTCTCGCGTGTGCCGTCTGAGAACTCGATCGTGGCGGTGTGCCAGTGTTTGTCGTGCGGGAAATCGGCCCGGATGTAGAGGACCACCTTGTCGATCTCAACCGGCCGGCCGAACTCGACTTTCCACCAGAGGTCCTTGCGTTTGTCGGGTCCCCAGGACGGGAACCTCTTGCCGTGGCCCTTGTTGGCAGTCGCCCCGTCGATGGCGCAGCGTGCGGCAAAGCAGGGCTCACCGCGGCACTCGCTGTTGCTGGAGGCGTGGGGATAACCCTTGGCAGTGCCCCGGACGTCGGCGGGGTTCAGCGCGACGTTGCGATAAGCGGTCTTGGCGGCGTCGGCGACGCCGGAGGAGACCGGCCGGGCCTTCGGATTAAGCATGGCCTCGATGTTGGCGCGATCGAGTTCGTCCATGCGGTCCCGCTTGGCCTGGTAGCGGGCGTACTTCTCTTTATCGCGGTCGTTCCAGGCGTTGGCCTCGAGGTAGTCGCCGCAGAACGGCACGAGCAGGTCGATCCAGCAGGCGATCTTGTCCATCTCCTCGCGGCTGAGGCGAACGTCGTTGTGGCCCTTCTCGAGCATCGCCATCAGTTCGCTCTTGGCCGCACCCGCGAAGTACGGCGGAATCATCGGCGGAATGGACTGGGCGTTCAACCAGTTGACGATGCGGTTCGGCTTGCCGTTCTGCGTCAGGGCCAGGTAGGAATCGCTCCACATCCGCTTGGAGCGTTTGTCCTCGGTCCGCTCGTCGAGCATGCTGAAGGCCTTCTTGGCGCCCTTGGCCAGGGCGGCCACCTGGGGCTTCGGCGCCGCCTTGACGGGCTTCACCAGGATGCCCACGTCGATGAACTGGCCGCCTGTGGTCTGCCGACAGTGGACGGCCATGACGTTCGCGCCCGGCCTCAACAGGCCGCACTCCAGCGGCGACGCCTCGTACTTGCTGATGTGCCCCTTCTTGTAAGCCACGCGGACGCCGTTGACGTAGACGGTCATGTCCTCGTCGTGGCAGTAGACCAGCGCCATGGTCTGGTCGCCGCACGTGTAGTTGGCCGGGAGCGTGAAGGTCCGCCTGAGCCAGATCTCGGGGGTCTTCCAGACGGTGTTGGCCTTGCCTCCGGGCGTCCCCCTGGTGCCGAATCCCGCCCTGCCCCTCTTCCACTTGGCGCTGTCGAAATCGGGCGTCTGCCACTTGCCGGTTGGCTTGCTCGTGGTGTACTGCCACTGCCCCCCGATGGGCAGGAGGGGCTTCATGTCCTTGACGGGCATAGACCCCTTCTTCTTCTTGCTGTCGCCCGTCGGCACGGCGGAGCGGTCGTTATGGCAGCGCGTGCAGTGCTTGTTGAGGATCGGTTGAATCTCTTTGGGGAAACTGAACCCCCTGGGCGGTCCGTAAAAGGGGTCCAGCGGCTGGGCGCCGCGGCCCAGCGCGATGGCAACCTTGCTTTTCGGCGCCGAGACATCGCTCTTTCGCTCATGGCATCCAACACAGGAGAACGTCTCGCCCGGCTGAAGGGTGGACCAGGTCCGCATCGTCTGGACCACCTGGTTCTTCTCGTCGAGCAACTGGAAGTAGACGGGTGTACGGGCGGGCACGGTGAACATGGCGGAGCCGTCCTCGTAGACCGGCGTCGTGCCGAGAACTCGCTTCACGTCCCACGTGCCGTTGCGGACGGAGACGGGCGTGCTGACCAGCGCACCGCCGGCCGGTCCGCCGTTGCCGTTGCTGCCGACGCCCGCGGCGCGGAACTCCAGCGCCACGACGCGCAGCCTCTTGACCGTTCCGCGTTCGATACCCTGGAGCCCGGGGCCCACATAGACGTCTTTGACGTAATAGACGCCGGTCTGGCGGCGCCAGTCCACCTGCGACGGCCTGAGATGCGGCCGCTTTCGGGGGGCGAGCGGCACGGGCTGGTTGCAGGAGATCTTCTCGTCCCAGGCGAGCAGTTCGCGTCGGCCGTCGATATCCATCCAGTAGATGCCAAACGTCCCCTTGTACTTGCGGTTGCCGCCCGGGTCCGGGTGGTAGGTCACCAGGAACTCGGTCTCGCTTATCGGGTAGGGGTACTGGAACTGCTCGCCGCCCTGTCCGTAGGCGTCGACGCGTACGGCCTTGGTTTCGCGCACCGGTGCGATAAGTTGCACGCCATCGGCCTCCTGCTGGCCTTGGGAGGGATCGATGATCGCCAGTTTGCCGCGCTGGTGGCAGTGATGCCCCGAGAGCACCGCCACCACTTTTTCGGTTCCGGGGATGCCGCGCGCGTGCAGGATCGTCGTGGGGAACCACGAGTTGTTGCCGTAGTACTCGGTCTGCGCGGTGCCGTCGGGGTTCATCTGGAAGAGCGGCTGGGGATAGATCTGGCCGCGGTCGTTGTAGTCCCACCGCGTGTAAACGACGCGCCCGTCGTCGATGACCTGGGGAAAGTTGGTGTGGACCTGGTCGAACGTCAGGCGTCGAAGGTACTTGCCGTCCTTGTCGCAGGCATAGAGGTTCGACACCTCGGTCCACCAGCAATCGACGATCTGCACGCAGCGGGTGGAGTTGAAAACGATGTCGCCGTCGGGCAGATAGGCCGCCTCGTAATCGGCGTAGCCCAGGCCGGAGGTCAATTGGCGGACTCTCCCGCTCGCCACGTTCATCTCGTAGAGGTGGTAATCGTCCTGGCGGTCGGACTTCTTCCAGGCAAACAGGATGCGTTTACCGTCGTAGGACACGTCCGGATCGCGGATAACGCCCTTGGGGTCCTCGATGAGCGTTTGAACGGCTGCCCCGCTGCCCTCGAGCGTCAGCAGGCACAGGGCGGCGCCGGCCTTGAAGTGCCGCTCGGCCTGGGCGTCGGACTGCCCCTCGGTGTAGGCGTAGTGGCTGGCGCCGAGGTTGTAGTGCTTGGTGAAGACGATCTGCGGAAACTTCCGGACGAGACGTTGAAGGCGACTGCTGCGGCGACGTTCGCTGGCGCTGACGTACAGGTCTTTCCATCGCGGGTCGCTGCCCGGGGCGGCGGCCTTCACCAGCCGGTCGAGGGTCTCGCGGTACGGTTTGGCGGCGGGGCCGAGTTCCTCGAGCGCGCGGGTGACCATTTCGGCTTCGACCTGAGCACCGCTCTTGCTTGTAAAGCATTCCTTCGGGTCTTTGCCATGATCCTGGAGCATCCAATCGTGGAGCACGGCGCTGCGCGGTGCGGCTTCAGCCTCCTGGGCGCCCTCGGCCGCAGGCGGCAGCCAACTTGCGGCCGTCAGACCCGCCAACACGAAAGCAAGAGGAAGTGTGCGTTTCCGCCCCATGATCCGTTATTCCTGCCTGCGCGGTCCGCCACCCATCCGCCGCCGCTGCTTCAACCCTGCTGCCGCCCCCCGGTTTTGCGCAAAGTGCGGGCCGCCGGAGTGCCGCGACGACCGGCGGAGTATACACCGCCCGGCCCACCTTTGCCAAGTGTCTCGCGACAAACCGCCAACGCGAAGCATTGAAAAGGCGACCGTCCTCGTCAGGATGCCGAGCGTGCGCGGCGGGCGTCCCCAAACCGCGCGGCGGATGGCCTTCTGTTCTTCCCCCCCGTTGCACTTACGATGTGAATTCACCAGAAACCCCTCGGGGGAGCCAGGCACTACGACCGAATCCCTCCGTGTTGCCATGTCATGTAGTGTGGTGCTCTGGGATGAGGCCTGCCGCGGCTTCGAAACGCCCTGATTCGGCTGGAACTGTCCGCCCGCAATCGTCGTCTAAATGGCTGGTCAGGTCGGACCTGGAAGGCACCTGATGAGACGGGAACGTGTCAGTGCCCTTAGGGCCCCGCGGAGGCAACCATGAGTGGGGAACGCAACCGATGGGTCTGGAAAATCGCTGCCGCGCTGCTCGTGGCAGGCGCCGTCGGCCTGCTGATCGCCCTACCGCCCGGTGACAGAGGCCCTTCCCCCGCGCCGTCACCCCGTGAGGAGGACCACAAGGAGTTCGCCAAGGATTGCCGGGAGTTCCTGAGCCACGTGGTCTCCGCGGAAACCTTCTGCGAGCAGGCGAGGCCCCCGTTGGTGGCGGAAGCGATGCGCCGCCCAGGGACCAGGCTGCCTGCCACGCTCCCCATCTGCGGCGCCGTGACGCTGAAGGGTCAAGCCGATCACTCCGGCACCGAGATCGCCGCTGTCGTGGACTATGACCCGCGGTACCTCGATCGCGTGATCCTTTCGCCCTTCTTCGTCAGGACCGACAACACCGGGGGCTTCGACCTCTCGCTTCTGGACCTGAAGGCGTGGCAGGCGGCGCCCAGGCGCAGCGCCCGGCTCGCCAGCACCTGCTATGCCACGACAGCTGCGAAGCCGCCCACACTCATCCTCTACGTCCGCCACAAGGGGTTCGATTCCCGCATCGTCACCGTGGGGGTGGACGCTTTCCCCCCGAGCCGCCTGCCGTCGAAGGATGACCCGAAGGTTAACGCCGGCTGCATCGAACTGCTCGCCGAAGGGAGCGCGGAGGCTTGCTACATGGCCTTCGGCGCGCGCACCTACCCGCCACCGTCGGGTTACGGCGCCTTCTCATACGAGCGGTGCGGGCCGAGGGCCGTCGCGTCCCATCTTGAGAAGTGCCCCGGGTGCGCGGTGGCCGACGACGCGCTGTTCTACTTCATATTCCTCGAGATCGTGAACAAGGGGCGTCGTTCCGGCCCTGAGGACCAGAGGCAAGCCCTCGAGGACTTCCGCCGCAACTTCTGGGACGGTCGCGACAACACGGGCCTCCTGCTGGCCTTCATGCCGGGCACTTCCCCCGACGCCACCTGGCACAATGCCATCGTAGACATCGAGGCCGAGTTCTATGGCGGCCGCCAGGGCTACTACAGGGGGCTCTTCGACAGGAACCCGAAAGCCGCGGTCGCGGCCCTGCGGCGCTCGCCGGACCACCTCCACTACATCAGGGACTGGTTCTGCGAGCTGATCGCTTACGAGTATGCCTACGGCAAGCGGCCACTGACGGACGAATTGTCAATGCTCCTGTACATGGCGTTCGCAAGGCAGGACTGCCGCCCGTGGGTTTACTCGTGCCTGACGATGCTCAAGGACACGCGAGCGGTGCCGCTCCTGATCCAGGCGATCAAGGAGAGGCCCGCCGAACTGCCCGAAGTCCGCAACGTGTTGCGGGCGCTAACCGGCAAGCGCATGTACCCCCTTGAGGAGTGGCTGAAGTGGTGGGAGGACGAGGGCAGCAGATTGCCGTGGCCCGCCGCCCCCCGGATCACCGAGCCCCACCACCCACCCGCCGAGCCTGCTGCGCAGCCGGACGCCGCACCCGCGGGGTCGCCCCCCGCGCTTCGCCGGGGTATTCCGGGGACGTTTCAACAACCCTACGGCCCAGGGCTTTCCCGGAAAGTGCGGGCCGCCGGAGTGCCGCGACGACCAGCGGAGTATACACCGCCCGGCCCACCGTTGCCAGGTGCCTCGCGACAAACCGCCAACGCGAAGCATTGAAAAGGCCGCCGTCCTCAACAGGATGCCGAGTGTGCGCGGCGGGCGTCCGCAAACCGCGCGGCGGGTGTCCCCACCCGCCGCGCGGTAAGTGGCGCTGTAGGACTAATACTACAACGCTACTTGACTCTTTGCGCCCGCCTGGCGGCCTTCGGCATACGCCTCCGTACTGGACCAAGCCGCCAGGAACAGCGTCCGAGGGCCTTTCGCGGCGGCCTGGGAAGGCCACCGCGCGGAACCTGGCGTTGTAGCACTAGGCCACCGCCGCGCGGCGGCGGATCAGCAGCAGGCCGCCCACGGTCAGCAGCGCGAGCGTGGCGGGTTCGGGAACCCACGCGACCTTCAGGGTGCCAGTTTGAAGATCCTGATAGCCGATGTACGCATTCCCCTTGGCGTCGAGCACCAGGGAGGTCGCCGTGATGCTGGTGGCAGTGCTGTCGGCCGTCTCGAACGTCCAAGCGGCGCCGTCCCACGAGGCGTACATCAAACTGTCGGTATCGTACCAGTCGGAATAGCAGATATGAGGGTTGTCCTCGCCGTCAAGTGCGAGGGACGTATCGTGCGCGCCCGGCCCCAAGAACCCCCAGTCCGAAGTCACCCTTTCGATCGTCCAGGATGAGCCGTTCCACGAGGCGTACTTCAAATGCCATCTGCTGTGGTCGTAGTAGGAGATGTGCGGCCGGCCGGTCTTGTCCAGGGCCAGGCAGTTGTCTTGGCCCGCGCAGTTGTCATCGTCCACCACCTGGATATCCCAGATCGAGCCGGTCCAGGCGGCATACTTGAGGTTCTTCCAGCGATCATCGTAATAGGCGATGCGCGGCGTGCCGAGCCCGTCCAGGGCGAGGGAAATGTGGCCGAACCGGCCCGTGTCGTCCACCGTTTGGGTGTTCCAGGCCGAGCCGTTCCAGGCGGTATACATGAGGCGCTCATCGGCATCGCGGTAGGCGATGCGCGGCCGGCCGCTCGCGTCGAGGGCCATCGAGGGCATTACGCCCTGAGCCTGCACGACGGAGGTGCTCCACGACGCGCCGTCCGACGTGGCGTACTTCAGCGGACCGGTCCAGTAGGTGTAGTAGGCGATGTGGGGGCGGCCGGCGTCGTCGAAGGCCAGGCTGGGAAGGTGGTCCGTGTCGTCGTCGCTGTCGAGCGTCTGGACGTTCCAACTGCCGCCGCTTCGGGTCGCGTATCGGAGCGAACTCTCGTTGTTGACGATGAAGTGGCAATAGGCGATGGCCGGCTGTCCCGTGGCGTCCAGGGCAATCGACGCCGACCCGACGTAAGGGTCATCGTCATCGACCGTCTCGATGTTCCAGTCGGCCCGGGTTGGACGGGCAGCCAAGAGGGAGAGCAAGGTCAGTACCGTCAGGACAACGCATAAACGCTCCATGGTCTTGTCCTTTCCAAAGCGTCGGCTCTCGCTTCGGCGTGCGGCCGAAGACGGCGAAAGCGGAAACCGGCCCGGAAGTGGGCCAGTCTCCCTCGCCCGCGACGAGTTCACGCCTGTGCCACGCGCCAAGCGCGGCGCCTGTTATCCGTTCCTACGGCAGGCGTGCAGGCCCGCCGGTCGTATCTCACCTCCTCTGCCGCCTCGGGCGGCGGCGAATCAGTACCAGACTCCCCACAGCCAGCAACGACAGCGTGGCGGGTTCGGGAATGACGGCTATCCAGCCTTCGGCACCATTGGCTCCGCCATGCGGTCCCGAAGAAAAGGGCAACCTCCAAGGACTCACTCCCCCGGAAATCGCCCATAAGCAGTCCTTCAGATAGTATCTACGCAAAACGGGCCAAGCCGCTCGGTCCCTCCGAACGTGCCTGACCCGTCTATCCCTACGCCCGGCCCCGAAGCCGGGCCTCTCAGTGCAGCAAAAAGGCCGCACCCGCTCACGCGCAGGCACAGCCCCGAGTGCTCGTACTTCCCCCCGTCGAGGTTAAGTATACCTCAAGAATCGAACGAAGTCAAATCAATGGCCTGCGAAAGCGAGCCCGCTAAGAGAGAAAAAACCCGCCTCAGAGCCTGTTGCACGAATTCGTCTCCGCTTCCGCGTGGCGGCCTTCCCAGACCACCACGCTGAATGCAGGCGTCTCGCGGCGGCCTGGGAAGGCCGCCGCGCGGTGGGTACTCCAGACCCACCGCGCGAAATGCCTTTGTAGCGTTGTAGGATTAGGGGATAATGCTGCCTGACGGCCTGCGGTGGTCGCGGGCGGATGCTCACGCTGAACGTCTCGGACGAGTCATCAACCATCCGGGGACGGAAGAACCATGCGGGTCACCGGCTGAGGGAGGGACGTCATGAACAGAAGGCGGTTTCTCAAACGGTTGGGGGCGGGTGTGGCAGGCGCGTGCTTGCACGGCCTGGGCGGGGGGAATCTGCCGGCGGCCGGAACGGACGGCGGCAAGCGCAGACACCCCAACATCCTGTTTATCGCCATCGACGACATGAACGACTGGACAACGCTGTTCGACCCCGGCAATCCCATCCGCACGCCGAACCTCCAGCGCCTGGCGCGGCGGGGCATGCTCTTCACCCGGGCTTATTGTCCGGCCCCGGCGTGCAACCCGTCGCGCGCGTCGATCATGACGGGCTATCGCCCGACGACCTCCGGCGTCTACACCAACGGGAACCCGTTTCGCAAGATCATGCCCGACGCCGTCACCATGCCCCAATACTTCCGCCGCCACGGCTACACGGCCAAGGGGGCGGGCAAGATCTTCCACCACGGCGGCGCGCCGCGCGGCGACGACCCCAGCGGGAAAAGTTTCGATGAGTTCTTCAAACTCATGCGCACCCGCGCACCGAAGCCGAACTACAACGGCTACACGAAGAAGCAGGAACGCCACCTCGCCAGCGTGGCCTGGGACTGGGGCGAGCACACCCAGAAGATGATCGACATCGACACCGTCGAGTGGCTCGAGAACGTCATGGAGGCCGACTGGGACAAGCCCATGTTCCTGGCAGCAGGCATCTTCAAGCCGCACCTGCCGTTCTACGCCCCGCCCGACGTGTTCCAGCGCTACCCGATCGACGCGGCCAGCCTGCCGCCCATGCCGGCGGGCGACCTCGACGACGTCTCCGACGTGGCCAAGCGGATGGCCCACCGGGAGTTCTTCATTTACAGCAATACGACCAGGCAGGCGCCCGGCTCGCCGGGCAGTTTGAAGCGAATGGTCCAGTGCTACCAGGCCTCGGCCGACTTCGCCGACTCGATGGTCGGACGACTTCTCGACAAACTCGACGCCACCGGCAGGGCCGCAGACACCATCATCGTGCTCTGGGCCGACCACGGCTACCACCTGGGCGACAAGGAAAGTTGCGTGAAGTTCACCCTGTGGGAAAAGGCCAACCACGTGCCGTTCATTATCGTCGCGCCCGGCGTAACCAGGCCCGCCGCGCGGTGCGACCGCCCGGTGGGGCTGGTGGACATCTACCCGACGCTGTTGGAACTGGCCGGCCTGCCCGCCAAGGCCGACCTGGACGGCAAGAGCCTCGTGCCGCTGCTGAAGAACCCCAACGCCGGATGGGATCGCCCCGCGATCATGACCATGGGCCGGGGCAACCACGCCGTCCGGACCCGGCGCTGGCGGTACATCCGCTATCAGGACGGCTCGGAGGAACTTTACGATCACGACAAAGACCCCTGGGAGTGGACCAACCTGGCTGGCGATCCGAACTGCGCCGACGTGATCGCGCAACTGAGACCCTATCTGCCCAAGGACAAGCCCGGATAGAGCCTATCGCAAGTAGACCGTATTCTGCCGATGTATCCTGTGGCACACGAGCGTGCCGCCGAACGCACAGGGCCGAGGAAGGAGTGGTCTGATGCAAAACGAGCGAATCTCCCGCAGGCAGTTTCTTGGTGCCGGGGCCGCGGCTGGTGTTGCGATCGCCGCGCCCTGTATTGTCCCGGCCTCGGCTCTGGGAAAAGAGCCCGGCAAGCCGGCTCCCAGTGACCGGGTCGCCATCGCGGCTGTCGGCTGCGGCGGCCGGGGCTCGTACGACCTGGACCGCCTTGTCCACTACGGGGGGCAGGCCGTGGCCGTCTGTGACGTCAACAAGAACAACCTGGCCCGTGCCATGAAAAGATACAAGGTTGCCGCGTCGGCCGCCGCTTCGGATTTCCGCGACATCGTCACACGCAAGGACGTGGACGCGGTCACGGTGACCACGAACGACCATTGGCACGTGCTGATCGCCCTGGCGGCATTGAAGGCCGGCAAGGACATCTACGTTGAGAAGCCCGTCGGCAAGAACATCAGGGAAGGCCGCGTGCTGATGGAGGCGGTCAAGAAGAGCGACCGCATCTTCGCGGGCGGAACCGAGTCGCGAGCCACGGCAAGCACGCGGCGCATCTGCGAACTTGTTCGCAACGGCCGAATCGGAAAGGTCACGAAGATCATCACCGCGTGTCCGGGCGGCGTGACGTCGGGGCCGCCGAAGGCCGCGCCCGTGCCCGACTTCCTGGATTTCGACGCGTACACGGGACCGGCGCCCAAGCGGCCGTACGACCCCAGGCGAATCAGCACCCAGTACTGGTTCCATATCAACGACTACTGCAGCAGCGGGTTCATGGCCGGCTGGGGCGTGCACGTGCACGACATCGCCCACTGGGCCATGGGCCTGGACCATACCGGTCCGGTCGAGATCGAAGGCAAGGCCAAGTATCCGCCCAAGGGCGACCTGTGCGACTCTCCGCTGACGTGGAAGGTCCAGTACACCTACGCGGACGGATTGAAGATGGAGCTCGTGGACGGCGGGCAGTGGCCGCACGGGCAGGGCAACGGCGTCCGCTTCGAGGGCACCGAAGGCTGGATCACGACGCATTACGGCGGGGCTGCCAAGGCCAGCGACCCGAAGATTCTGGCCTCGAAGATCGGCCCGAACGAGGTCCACCTGTACGACGCGGGCAAAGGCGACGACAACTTCAACTTTGTCGAATGCGTCAAGTCCCGCAAGCAGACCTGCTCGCCCGCAGAGGCCGCGCATCATTCCGCGGCCATCGGGTACCTGGGCGAGATCGCCTGCCGCCTCGGCCGCAAACTGAAGTGGGACCCGGCCAAAGACGTCTTCGAGAAAGACGACGAGGCGAACACGCTCGTCTCGTGTCCGATGCGCCCTCCCTGGAATCTGAACGCGTAGGAAGAACCGGCGACATGACAAAGGTCTGGATCGTGGGCTGTCTCCTGGCGGCGACGATACTGGTGTTGCCGCAGGCGAGGGCGCGCCAGGAACCGCGCAAGGAAAAGGTGCAAACGCAGCAGGGCAAAGTGAAGTTGGAGTTGCAGCTTCCCAAGCCCATGTTCGTCGGCACGCCGAAGAATCTAAAGAGCGCCAATCTCGAAGCGCCCCGCAAGGCGCAATTCCGACCGCCGTTCTACGTGCCGGCGGGTGTTACGAACGTGGCCCGCGGCAAGAAGGTCACCGGCAGCGATGCGGAAGCGATTATCGGCGAACTGAAGATGCTGACCGACGGCGACAAAGCCGGCGAGGAAGGTTCCTACGTGGAACTGGCGCCCGGCAGGCAGTACGTGCAGATCGACCTGGGCGCCACCTACGCGCTGTATGCCGTGGTCGTGTGGCACTTTCACAACCAGCCCCGCGTCTACCGCGACGTCATCGTGCAGTGCTCCCACGACCCGGATTTCAAAGAGAACGTTCGAACGCTTTTCAACAACGACTACGACAACTCGGCGGGGATCGGCGCGGGAAAGGACAAGGAATACATCGAGACCTACGAGGGCCGCCTCATCGATCCCAAGGGCGCCAAGGGGCGATACCTCCGCCTGTACAGCAACGGCAGCACCGCCGGCGACATGAACCACTACGTCGAGATTGAGGCTTACGGCCTGCCGGACCCGCTGGCTTTCACGTCGTCGGCAAAGGAAGAATACCGGTTCAACACGGGGATGCTTCGCGGGACGCTCAGACGCGGCGGCAGATCAAGAGGCCTGTCTTCACTGACACACGTGCCTTCCGGGACCAGGGTGGATGGGTCTTCGTCCGGCATTCTCAGCCACTACCGTGTCTTCACCACAAACAAGCGCTACGGACACGCGGCGTGGGATTGGCCCAGCACGTCGAAACGCCTGGGCGACGGGAGCGTGCAGGTCCGCTGGCCGGCGGGAAAGGACCACCCCTTCGAACTGACGGCGCTCTACCGCTGGAGCGCAGCAAACGTGCTCGATCTCACGACGACGGTCACGGCCCGGAAGGATCTGCCACGATTCGAGGCGTTCCTCGCATCCTATTTTCACAAGGACTTCCCGGCGTCATTGGTCTATGTACAGAGCCGCTCGAACACCAAGGCAAGGCCGACCTTTCAGACGACGGAGAAGTCGTTCGGAATCTGGCAGATGTTTCCGCGCAGCAGGAAGGTGGTGCCGCTCATTCAAGACGGACGGTGGCGGCAGCCTCCGAACCCGGTGACTTGGTCAATCAGGGACGACCTGGCCGCACCGATCGGGATAAGGCGCGGCAATAAGAGCGGCCTCGCCGCCATCCTGATGGCTCCCGGCGAAGACTGCTTTGCACTGTCCACACCCTATGAGGGAGAGGGTCATTTCTCGCTTTATCTGTCATTGTTCGGCCGCCACGTCAAGGCGGGCCAAACGGCGGCCGCCCGTTGTCGACTGGTTATCGCCGAATCGCCGACCGAACAGCAGATCCTGCGATGGTACAAAGAGTATATGAATGGGCAGGAGAGCCTGTTGCACAAATCCCCGGCGTGACCTGGATTCCCGGTGAAGACAACATTAGCGACGATATCTCGCAGTTCCGGCATCGGTGTTGCCGCCGGACAGAACACAAGCAAAGGAGATAGCACGATGAAGAGCCAGAGAGTATTAGGTGTATTGTGCCTGACGGGGGCGATGTTAATCGCAGCCTCCTGCGTAGCGGCGGCAGAGAAGATCAATACGGATCCGAAGCAGCAATTGCCGGACCCGGACGGCAAGCCGGCCGACATGAGCAAACCCGTACAGGTTTACATTCTGCTGGGCCAGTCCAATATGCTGGGCGCCGGCAGGGTCGTCGGCGAGAAAGAAGGGGCGCTGGAGCACGCGGTCAAGGCCAAGAAGAAATACCCCTACCTTGTGGATGACGC
>CAZIJC010000103.1:0-16568 GCA_964539385.1 uncultured Anaerolineales bacterium
GCGCTTTCGCCACGTTCTCGGCCTCGGTGTCGAGGCCGTGGACGAGGTAGCGGTCGCCGGCGTGCAGTGCGGCGGTCAGTTTGCCGTCGCCGCAGCCGAGGTGGACGATCAGGCCGCCGGAGATGCCTGCGGCGTCCAGGATCTTTTCAGCATCCGTTTCCTGGGCCGCCGCGGGCGTTGAGAACAGGAGAAAACACACAACGAGTGCCGCGACCGTTCGGCCGGCGTGCCTCTTATCGTGCCGCACCGGTTGTCTCCACAGGGCGTCCTGGGTGGGGCATGGTTCTCGGCGTGGATCAGAAGTCCACCTTGATCTTCTTGTCGGCACCGGCGTCGAGGGCTTCGATGCCCGTCAGGGTCTTCCATTTGTCGGTCGCCTGCTCGCCCACCTTCACCGTGTATACCCCCTTCTTGAAGACCTTCGGGCGGTACGTGCTGCCGTGTATGCGCAGGGTGTACACGATCTGGCTGTCGGATTCGTCGATGACCTGCACGACGGGGTCGGTCATGCCGGCGACCTCGATGGTCGGCAGGTAGGCGGCGGCCTTGCGGTCGTAGTTGTCCTGCTGGTCGAAGGTAACCGGCCACCCGGCGTACTGTTTGGTCTTGGGGTCGGTGACGTCGGCGTTCCTGGGCCAGCACTCGAGGGTGATCTTGCGGGTCTTGCGGTTGAATTTAGCCACGCCGAAGCCGGCGGCGCGGGTCGTCAGCCGGTCGTGGTTCTCGCGCTGGCCGGGGTTGGCGCAGGCCAGCATGGTAATCTTGTTGCCGAAACCGTCGTGGAACTCGCCGCAGTATTCGGGCATGCCCGGCGCGCGGTTCTTGCCCGGCGCGAGCGGCGTCCACCATCGCAGGTACAGGTTGGCGATGGACGGCACGCACAGCGAGTAGCCGGCGTCGTTCCAATCGTCGATGCCGTGGTGGATGACCGTCCCGAGGTGCTGGTCGCCGCACAGCATGACGGCGAAGGCCTTGCGGATCTCGGCAAGGGCCTTGTTTCGCCCGGTCTGCGGCCATCCGTTGGAGTCCATGTCGGCGTGCAGACGGTTGTTGCTGCCGCCGTGGGTTGTGGCGGCGCCCGCGAAGACGGTCTGGGAGAGGACGGCCTTCATGTCGGCGCCTCGCCAGTCGGCGGCCCAGTGGCGGAGGAACTTCAGTTGCCTCTCGCCCAGCAGTTTGGCCCCCGGCACGTCAACGGTTTTGGGGTCGTAGTTGGGGTCGCGGATGTGGTCGGGCCTGGGCCCCATTTTCGGGACGAGGCCCTGGGGGCCGGACTTGAACTTGCGGTCCTCGATGATGGCGAAACTGATGTGCCCCAGCGTCATGGCGGTGTAGTAGACGCCGATGCCGCGCAGGATCGGCGTGGGGTCGTACGGGTCGGGCAGGTGGCTGGTCTGTGCCCGCTCGACCTCCTTGACGTATTCGACGGGCCTGAAGTACCCGCCGTCGTGTCCGGCGCCGGTGTTGGACTTCTTGCCGCCGGCGCCCCACAGGTTGGCGTGTCCCACGTCGTGGTCGTCGGGGATGGTGACGGTGGGGATGTTGCGGATGATGTCGCCGAAGTCGCGTCCGAACTTCAGCCAATAGGCGTAGTGCTGGTTGTGGTCGTACACCTGGTCGCCGGAGAAGAACAGGAGGTCGGGCTTGATGCGTTTGATGTTCTCGACGATGTCGGTCTTCGGGATGTCGCCGCCGTGGCCCGGGTAGATGGAGTTGCCGGTGAACACGGCCACCGTGATCGTCTCCTTCTCGACGGGGTCTTTCAGGACGGTGCCGGTGTAGGTGGCCGCCTTGCCGTGGGCCACGCGATACTCGATGTCGCGCGACGTGTCCCAGTTTTCGACGCGGAAGGTGGCGGTCCAGCCCTTCTCGATGACCTTCGCCTGGGCCACTTGTTTCCACTTGTCGCCCTGGCGGATCTCGAGGCGTACCGTGCGCGGGTCCGACTCGACGAGCGGATACAGTTGGGCCGTGAGTTTCAGGACGTTGTTGTTGACCGTGTAGAGGGCGAAACAGATAACCTTGTCCCTGGAGACCTCGGGTATCGCCAGCAGCGCTCGTCCCTTCTTTGCTTTCGCCTGGGCGCCGAAGGCGGCGGCCGCCAGGCAGAGCGCGAGCGCCGGCAGAAGGGCACACCGGAGGATGTGGCTGCGGGTCTTCATCTTCGATTCTCCTATCTGGCGGTTCGGATTCGGGTCCACCCCGGATTCTGCGCGGCGTGCTATTCGACTTCCGCGCGGCGGGTCTCCTGACCCGCCGCGACCACAGGCTGGCTCACCCCGGCGCGGTGGGTCCGGAGACCCACCGCGCCCAGGTGATGGCATGAACGCGCAACCCTAAAACGCACTTGCCTACGGGTGCGCCTCAGGCGTCTACTTGCCGAGGAAGTTGTCGTTGATGGCCTGGTCGGAATGGCGGACGCCGCTGTCGTCGTGGACGCTGGCCACTTCGCTGATGATCGCCCCTTGGGGGCCGGCGAACTGCCAGTGCCTGGCGCCCACTCGGTTCAGGGGGGCGAAGTCGCCGGGGCCGCAGATGACGGCGTGCTTCGTTGTGACCGTTCCGTCCATGTGGCATTTGGGGACGACCACCTCTTTGCTGAGGTTCGGTTCGCCCTCGCCGACCACGTGCGACAGGCCGTAGCGGATGAGCCAGCCCTCCATTTTGGCCGGGTTCTTCTCGGTCTCCAGGTGCCAGTGTTCCGGCAGCATCTGGTTGGGCAGAAGGTAGATGTCCATGAGCATGTACCGGTCCGTTTCGTTGTTCACCCACATCCTGGCGCCCAGCCCGAGTTTGGCGAACTGCCCGGTGCCGTAGTCCGATGCCCATATCTTCTCGCGCATGTCCTTGTAAACCGGATAGCCGTGGAACTTCATCAGGGCGATGTAGGCGTCCTTGGCCTTCTCTACGTCGAACGTGCCGTCCGGGCCGTAGAAATACGAGTTGTCGAACTGGATCGACGGTTTCTCCTCGCAGCCCGTTACCATCAGCGCGCCGAGCAGGGACATTACCACAAGCGCTCCAGGATTTCTCATTGTGCTTCTCCTTCCTCCGTGCACGTTCGCAAGACTCGCGTACCCATGGTCCGTGTCGGCGTCGGATTCGGCAACGTCGATGGCCGAGGAGTATACACGTGCGGGCCTCGCGTTGCCAGGGGCCTTTCGGCGCCGGCCGCCGCACGGTTTGCGCCGCACACTGCGCGGCGGGTCTCCCGACCCGCCGCGCCCGTAGCAGCGTGAAGATCGCCACTCCAGCGCTGCCCGTACGGGCCGCGCCCGGGTGGGGGCTACCGCCGCCACGACGTGCCGCGGCGGGCGAAAAAGTCATTCTTCTCGGCAATCGTCTTGAACCGGTCCTTCGTCCGGGGGCTGAGATACCCGCCCTCGCCGTCGAGCACCGCCGCCGTGTGACCCACCAGGACCGCCGCACCCCGCAGGAACGGGGCCACCACGGGTGCGAGTTCGGGGGCGTCGAAGTCGTCCACGAACTTCTGTCCCGGGGCGTTCATCTCGGTGCCGATGACGAGCGGCAAGTCTCGCGCGCCCGCCAACTCAACGATCCGGTAAAGGTTCCTGACCTTCAGGTCCTTGACCGCGGGGTCGCTGATGTTCCAGTTGCGGTCGGGGATGATGTTGAGCGCCGCCGTCCCGGCTGCCGCGTGCAGGTCGAGCAGTTCCTCGATGTCCTGCTCGCCCTGGCTGGTTCCGTCGAGCCAGGTGGCGGTTGGGATGCCGCCGACGGCCAGGGCGAACCGGTTCACGTCGGTCATCAGCGGGAAGGTGTCGGGCGTGGGTTTCTGATACCCCACGCCGCCGCGCTTCATCGTCTTTGCGCGGATGAGGGCCTGGAGTTTGCGGCTGTCGTCCAGCAGGTCCGACAGTTCATCCTGCGGCGTGCCGAGGCGGTCGGCCCAGAACCGGACGCGGTCGGCGCGGTCGGGGTAAACGGTCTCGGCCTTCTTCTCGTAAGCGACGCAGAGGTGCCGCTCGATCGGCGTCGCGGACGGCGAGAGCGGCAGCACGTCGGCCTCGTAGTCCAGCGCGACGGGGTCCAGGTAAGCGTTCACTCGCTCGACGACCGATTCGTTGCGGCGGCGAGCGCCGGCGCGGAGCATCGTTGCGAACTCACGCGCGCCGGCATCGTCGATGGCCGACTTCACCAGGCCGGTCACCATGTGGTACGTGATGCCCGGCTCGCCGGGGGAGTTGATCTCGCGGGTCGAGAACTCCGGGATGGTGGCCCGCGTCTCCATGCCGGCCACGGTCGGAATGCCCAGCAGTTGGCCCGCCCGGAAGAACTCATCGATGCCGTCGAAGACGTCGAAGTCCACGAGGCCGACCGCACTTAGGCCCTCGCGGCGGGCACGCCACACGACGTGCGTCGGGGAGTAGCCCATCGCGTTGTACGAGTAGAACGAGTGGGCGTGCAGGTTCACCTTCGGCCCGGGCTCGGGGAACCGGATGCGGCCGCTCTTGACGAGTCCGACGAGGTCGTCCAGCGCCTGGTCGCGCTCGGCCCGGTCGAAGGCATCGAGCCGCGCTTCGAGTTCCGCGATTCTTTCGTCCACGCTGTGGGGCTCCGAACCGGTGTTTCCCGTGTTGCGCCACGTCTATAACACGTTTCCCCGCCCGACGCAACAACCGCACAGCAGCGGGCTGCATAACCGTTTTCGGTGTCGCCGCCCAAGAAAGTGTGCGCGGCCCGGCCACCGTGCCAGCAGCGGCATCCGCCTGCGAACCTCGGTCAGTGTTCGCCCCAAGGCCGATGTATCTGCTCCGGCGGCAGGCCAATGCTCCTCAAGGCAGCGTCGGCCGCTCCGCGGTTCATGCTATTCTCCTCTTTCAAAAGCGGCAGCAGCGCGGGGATGGCCGCCTTGGCCTCGGGGCCGATCCGCGCCAGGACATTCGCGGCCCACATGCGGACCAGCCGGTCCTTGTCGCCCAGGGCTTCGATGAGCACGGGAACGGCCTGCGGGGCGTCCGGCCTGATCTCAACCAAAGCCATGAGGGCCCAGATGCGCAGCACGTCGCTGACCTTTTCGGCCCCGACGATTTCCAGGAGGATACCTTGGGCACTTCGCGCCGCCGGGCCGAAACGTGTGAGCGCTTGGGCGGCATCCCGCCGGACGAGAGGCGCGCCGTCCCTGAGCACCTCGATGAGGGCCTGAACGGCCTCCTCGGTGGGTTCCCCCATGGCTCGCAAGGCGTCGGCTGCCGCGATCCGGACGCGGCCGCAGCGCCCCTTGAGGTTCTCGCGAAGGGCGGCCACCGCCTCCTTGCCTTCGGGACCGAAATGTTCCAGGGCGTTGGCGGCATGAACGCGCACAAAGATCGTGTCCGCATGAAGCGCCTCGATGAGCGCCGGAACCACCTCGGGGGTGACGGGGCCCATCCAGCCGAGCGCCCAGGGCGTCCAGGACCGCAGGCTGTACGACCCCGTCCGCAGGGCCTGAACCATGTGTGGCACAGCCTCCTTGGCCTCGGCTTCCATCCGTCCGAGTGCCCAGACGGCACCGCAAGGAACCGATTCGTCCTTGTCTTGGAGCGCCTGAATAAGCACGGGAACGGCTGCCTTGGCTGTGGGACCGATGCTTCCCAAGGCCCGCGCGGCCTTGTAGCGGACGGAAGCGTCCGGGTCCTCGCCGACCATCCGGGCGAGGTCTGTGACGGTGTCGGAGGCGAGCGGCCCGGCCCGGCTCAACGCGTCTGCTGCGGCCTTGCGAATCTCCGCATCCGGGTCTTTCAGCAGCGGAAACAGGGCCTCGACGGCCATCCGCCCGCCTTGCTCAGCCCGCATCCGGCGCCTCGGGTCTTCTCGATAACGGCCGGGCTGCAGACGCGGCTCCGGTCCGAGGGCTCTGCCCAGGTGCGCGAGGGCCACGAGGCGAACCTCGCGGTCCCCGTCTCGGAGTGCCTCCACAAACAGGGGGACCACCGACTTCCCGTGCGGGTCTTTGCCTGAGTCCAGCGCACCGACCGCGGCCCGGCGCACCTGCGGGTCCGGATCCTTAACAGCCTGGGCGAGGGCCGGCGCGGCATCGAACTGCGGTCGCTGTTTCATGCGGATGCGGCCCAGCGACTGGGCCGCAAACGCCCGCACGCGGGGATCCGCATCCTTTAGGGCCTCCACAAGCGCCGGGATCGCCTCGGTGAGTGAAGGCTTAACGCGCCCCAGCGCCCAGGCCGCCAGCCAGCGGTCTGTACCCGTGCCGGCCTTCAGCGCCGCCTGAAGACCGTCTGCCTGACCATTGCAGGGTGGTTGAATCTCCCAGAGCGCCTCCCCGGCCCAAAGTCTCATCTGGCGGTCCCCCCCGGCGAGCAACTCGACGAGCATAGGGACGGCGTCCCTCGCGGCAGACCCGAACTTCTTCAGCGACACGGCGGCGGCGACCCGCATCTCCCCGTCGGGATGCTTCAGGAGTTTGATAAGGATCGGCACGGCATCCTTACCGGCCGGCCCCAGGGTCCCCAACGCATACACCGCCGCTGACCGGACCTTGGGGTCTTTGTCCTCCAGGGCCCGCGCGAAGGCCGGAAATACCGCATCCGGCGCCAAGCCGATTTTGCCGAGGGCGTAGGCGGCCCTCGTGCGCGTTTCCACTGGCTCGTCCGCCGACTCAAGAAGGCTGACGAGGTTGCCGGCGGCGTCCTTGGCATCCGGGCCGATGTTGGTCAGCGCCCCGACGGCCGACTTGCGCACCTTGGGGTCGGTGTCTCTCAGGAGCAAAATGAGGCCTGGCACGGGCACTCTGCCCATCTTGCCTAACGCCCCGGCGGCCCGCCAGCGGACCTCATCGGCTTTGTCGCGGAGCGCATCGAGGAGCGCAGGAACCGCTTCTCCGGCAGCCAGCCCCACGTCCTCCAACGCCCAAGCCGCGCTGGCGCGGACGTAGGCATCCGGAGATTTCAATTCCTGGATGAGCGCTTGCACCGTGTCATGAGCGTTCCGTACCTGGGCACAAGCGGCCACCGGCGGGGAAAGCAGCAGAAGGCATAAGACGAGTAGTGGCGTCTTTCTCATTGCCCTTGTCTCCCTCGTGCGAATCGCCAACCCCCTCACGGGCTTTTACGATCTGCGCGTGGCGATTGGCAACCCTTGGCCGGCATGGCCACCCTGTCAGTGCCAATTGTAGGGCGCGGGCTGTCTCATTGCAATGCCACTCACGGGTCGTTCCGACACTTCAGACCTTTCACGGGTAGGTTAACATGTAGAAGGAGCGCGTTAACACGCCGCTCCAATGTGCGAATTCACATCGTAAGTGCAACAGGTCGGCGCCAGAAGACCTCCGCCGGAGTCCGGTAGGTGAGGCACTTGCGCGGACGCTGGTTCATCTCCCGTACATACGACGCCAACTGCCGGTCTGTCAAGTGGTCGAAGTCCATCGCCTTGGGGCAGTTCCGGCAGTTCCGGCGACACCCATAACCGCCCTCGTGTCAAGGGGGCGAATTCACATCCCAAGACCACCCATAGCGACGCCAAACCGTTGAGGACGAACGGCTCCCGCCAGCCTGCCCGCCGAAGCCTTGGCGAAGGCAGGTTGCCGTTCGCCTTTCGCCTGATTGACGCCGTTCTCTGCGTTCCGCTCCCTTGCGGTCGCGGCTCGGCAGCGGGCCGTTGTCATCCAGCCGTTTTGTTAGAACTCTAACAAAATCCTGCGCCTCCCTCGATTTTGTTAGAACTCTAACAACTTTTTGGCCTCTGCGCGGCCGCGCGCGCCGGCTGCCATTTTGGCATAGTGACTTACGTCGATTTTGCCCCCTGAAAAACCACTCAAAAACCGAACAAAAACGGAACAAAAACGGACCAAAACGGACACCAGAATCGCAAAAACCGATCAAAAACCAGCGCGTTTTGCCTTACCTATCTTAACATCGGGAGCCAAAAACCCCCCTCACGGCCCAGAATCAACGATCCGAGCCAAAAAAAGCGCGCATTTCGGGGTTTCGGCAAGGTCAGAATTGACGTAAGTCTTATGGAGCCAGCGCTATGTAAGCCAACGGCGAAACCCGTGCCCTGGCCGAACGTTTCCCTCAATCGGCCTTGCCCATGCACAGCACCTTGCCGTCGGTGGTTGAGAGGCAGAGGCGTCCGCCGCCATCGTGACCGCCGCCGGCACTGCAGACGGACATATCGCTGCTCTGTTCGTGGTTTCCTATTGGCAGCAGACGACGCTGCCGTCCATCATGACGACAAACAGTTTGCCGTCGGCGGCGGCGAGACCGTCGAATATCGGGGCCGCGTCCAGTTTCAATTCGCCGAGTTTGTTGCCGTCTGCGGTCGAAACGCTCACGAGCAGGGCGCCGCCTTTTCCTCGCAGCGAGGCGACTTGGCTGGCCGCTTTCGCAGCGATTTGTTTGTCGAACGGTTTGGCGAAGATTTGTTCTTCGTCCACCACATCGAGCGGCCCGGCGATGAACAGCGTCTTGCCCGCCAGCGCCATCGCTCGTGTCTGAATCGGCGGATTCTCTTTTCGCCAGTTGAAATCAATGGCCGATATTTCGGCGAGGGGATAGGTCCCGTACAACTTGCGGTCGAAGGTAATAGCATGTCCCTGCTTGCTTTCCTGTTGCCTGTTGGCGGCGGAGACGCGTTTGATCGACTCGGGTTTGACATTCCGCCGGGCAGAGTAAAGCTGATACTCCAACGCGCTGGACCACACGTACAGGTTGGGCTTCCGCCCATATCCGAAGACCGAATCCTTGTCGAAGACGAGCATTCGCCCCGCCGGTGCAAAACGCCCGGCGCGGAACCATCCGTTGTGCCCCGTACCATACCCGTGCCCGAACACCCAATAGGCGCGGTGGAACCACGTATCGTCGAGATATCCGCTCGAACAAACCAGGTGTGCTTCTTCGCCAGCCTGATCCGTGGCTCCCGAGGCCTGGACGCTGGTGCGTTTTCCGTCGAGGCCGATACTCTGCGACCGCATATAGAGCCGTTTTCCGTCGCTGGACAGAATATCCGGCAGGGCGACGGGCATGTCCAAAGCGCGAGCGGTTGTGTGCAAGGGCGTGTCGCTTCCGGGCAGGGTGTCGCCCATGATCTCTTCAAACTGCTTTTCGCCTGTCGTCGCGTCGAGTTTCAGGAGATGCAACCCGCCGTCCAGGAACATGGACCGCCCGGCCACACCATACACCGATCCGCCCTGGACTAAAACGGCTCCGCTTACCGGCCAGGTCGACTCCAGTTGATCGTACGAAACGATGGTGCGTTCTTGCGCCACCGCGCGATATCGCCAGGCAAGCCGACCATCCGCCGCGGCCAGGCAGTATATCCAACCGTCTCTGCTTCCGAAGAGGCAAAGCCCTCCGGCGATGGTGGGCGGGGTGTCTACGCGCCCGCCAGCGACGTATTTCCACGCCACATCGCCCGTTTTCGAATCCAATGCGTAGACCGTGTGGTTGTCGACGGCGGCCACGAAAACCTTGCCATCAGCAACGGTAACCGGTGAGAGTTTTCCGCCGAGTTTCTTTTTCCAGGCCGCCTTCAGATTCGCCGGAACCGCGGTCTTATTCGACCCGCTTCGCATATTGTCGGATCGGTAGGTGCGCCATCCGTCGCTGCCGGACGCCTTGGGCGACAACACGGTAACCTTTTTGTACGCCGGTCCCGTTTCCAATCTCGGTCGGGGTTTCGCGGCGGGTGGTTTCGGCCGGGCGAGGGTTCCGACGAGTGCGTTAAACCCGTTCAGTTTGGACTCGATATAGCACGCGCACGGATGCGGTGGGGCGTATGTGAGCCCGTTGGCTGGCATCATCCCGTAGAGGCAGGCTCCCCGCACCCAGGGGTTGGGCTGCCACTTGCCGGTCTTCACGTCAATGTATTCGAGGCCCGTTCGCGACATGATAAGGTACTGGTCGGTGGCCCGGCCTCGATGGCAGCGATGATGGAACCAGTCGCTCTTTCCGGGGGGGAATTCTCGTTTGGTTTCACCGCTGAGCGGATCCCGCCCGAAGTATGTCCATGGCGGTTTTCTCACCACTTTGGGGGCTTTCGCGCTATTCTTCTTCGGCTTCCTGGGCATCCTGGCGGAGGTCGACCAGACCAGGCCGTCGGCAACCAGCAGGTCATACGAGGACTGGTGCCCGGTCGGGCCGTGGAAATCCGACCAGAGCGTCTTGCCGTCTTTTATCGAGATCGACGAGACCACCCCCGGACCGGCGGAGAACAGGACCACATCGTGATAAATCACCAGGTTCGGGGCCGATTTGACATGGGTCCTGACGCTCGTTTGACGTTCGGCGATCCAGGACTGCTTCCCGGATTTGCGATCCAGGCAGACCACGTTCATACCGTTGTGATAGATGACGCGTTGCTTGTCGACCGCCAGCGTGATCGGGGCGACGGTGGTTTCCTTCGTCCACAACACATTGCCCGATGCGGTGTCGATGGCGATGATCTTCTTGGGGTCGTTCATCTCCCATTTCCAGGGACGGGCGCTGTTGGAGCGACCGGTTTCAGTCCAGCAGCGGACGGTTTTTAATTGCCACTTCCCTTCGGGCGGCGCTTTGGCGTGGGCGGTTACGAAGAGCTGACCGTCTGAGACGATGATCTCTTCGGTGTGTTCGGTGCCCGCGAAGGTTTTGAGCGTCTCGCCGGTGGCCGCGTCGAGCATGGTGACCGGAGCGTGGAGGCCGAGCGTTGCGAAAACCTTGTCGCCCATCGCCACCAGTCTCCGGGGCAACTGTGCGGGTCCCGCCTTGGCCGGCCAGATGTCCGTGTGCCACTCGTCAATGGAACGCTTCCACAGCAGTTTCCCGTTGAACGCATCCCGCGCCACCAAGCGCCATTCGGGCGGATACTGGATCGACGCCTTGGGGCCTTCGTCGAGAATGGAGAATATCCTGCCATGGGTGGTTACCACGGCGCTGACGCTGCTCATGTGATCGTGATGTCGCGACCAGCGTGGCCCGCAGACCCACTGCATGCTCGTGGGCGTGCTGACCTTTTTGTCGGGCGATACGGCGTTGTTCTTCGAGTCGTAGAGGTAGTGCGACCATTCGGCGATGTCGGCGGGGACGGGTTTAACGGTTTTCTCGTCGCCGATAATCGACACGCCGCGAGGCGTCAGGACTCGCGTGACTTCTTCGGCGGGGACCTGGCTCCCGCCGCTCGTGTCGATCAACAGGTTAACGAGATTGTCCGCATACGGAAGCGTCTTGCCGCCGAACACCGCGACGCTTACGCGTCCGTAGCTGTCGAGCTTTCCAAGCGTCCCGCGCAGTTTCTCGACTTTCGCCAGGTCCGTATCGAGCGCCTGGACGAGGAACTTGTCGCTTCGAGCGAGTTGGCCGATCAACTTCGCGTCGTCGCAGCCGACCACAACGATCAGCCCGCCTTTGACGCCTGTGGCGTCGAGGATGCTCTTTGCCCCTTCCTTTTCGGTGGCGGCCTGAAGGCCGGCCGTGCAGAGGAGTGCCGTCAGGGCCAGCGCGAGCCCCAGGCCCGCCGCTGCCCGAATTGAACCATCGCGGATTCTTCCAGCCATCGTATTGCTTCCTCCTCTCGTCACTGTTTCCCGCCCATGCACAGCAGGCGGCCGTCGCGGGTCGAAAGATACAGGTGCCCGCCGGCGGCGATCAGGCCGTCGAAGACGGGCTCGCCGGGGAGTTCATACTCAGCCAGTTTGCCGCCGCTTTCCACCGAAAGGGCCCAGAGGCGGCCACCCTTGCGGCCGTCGAATGCGGCGTAGGGGTCATCCGATGGAACCACGTCCGGCGGGCCGGCAACGAAGAGGTGCTTGCCGGCAAGGACCATGGACCGCATGCGAATCGGGATCCACTGGTGCCACTTCGGCGGGGCCTTGCGCGTGAAGCCCATGCCCTTGTCGCGGGCCCACGAGCGGTAGTCGAGCATCGGCTCGTTGGCGTTCGAGTCGGCGACGAGCAGGTAGCCCTTGCCGGCGGGCGTAAACATCGGGCTGTGGACGTTCCGGGTCGGATACGCCTGGGCGGCGTAGGTTGTCTCCTCACCGATGACGAGGAGTTGCCCGGCCTTCGGCGCGATGTGTGCCATCTGGTACCCCGGCCAGGTCTTGGCGTACATCCAGAACGTGCGGTTCCACCACGAGTCCTCCAGGAACCCGCCGGTCGAGAACAGGTGCAGCCCGACCTGCTGGTCGCCCATGTGGCCGCGCCTCACCCCCAGTGCGGCCGCCGCGTCGAAGCCCTTCTTGAGATAGGGATTCTCCGCCACGTATAGCTTGCCCGTCACGTCGAGGCCGGCGGTCTTGTCGTCGGGCTCGTGAGGCACGTACCGCGTCTCTTGCAGTTTAAGGTCTGGGGAGAATTGAAACTGGTTCAGATAGATACGGCCGCCCTCGGCAACGAGCAGATCGGAGCGCGTCCCCTGGATGTGGAACGACGTCAGGAACGGCTTGCCGACGGCGTCTTCGCGGGTGGCCATGAGCGTGTGGAGACGGCCTTCGTGGACGACTTCGCCCGTGGTCGGATTGAGCCCGTACAGGAACAGGCCGCCGTCGAGGAAACTCGACCGCCCCGCCGTCGAGTAGGCGATGCCGTCGCGAACCAGCACGCTGCCGTGCACGCGCCAGGCAGACTCCAACTGACTCTCGGCCATGATGAGCCGCTCGGCCGGCGCGGCCCGGAAACGCCACGCGGGCGCGCCGTCCGACGCCCGAAGGCAGTACACCCAGCCGTCGGCGCAACCGAACAGGACACAGCCCTGATAGACGGTCGGCGGCGAATCGATGCGCCCGTCGGCCGTGTACTGCCACAACCGATGCCCGTCCTCGGCGCTCAGCGCGTAGAGCGTGTGTCGGTCTCTGGCGGCGACGTAGAGCCGGCCGGCGGCCGCAACGGGGGGCGTCAGCCGGCCGCCCAACTCCACCTGCCACCGGGCGGCGAGTTGGGCGGGGACCTCGCAGGCGGTGGCGCCGGTTCGTCGGGCATCGTGGCGATACATGCACCAGTCGGCGTCATCTGCCATCTGAAGCCTGGGATTTGAGATTTGAGATTTGGGATCTGACATCTGAGAACCGAACGCCGGGCCGCGCCGGAGTCGGCCGGCGGCCGGGCGCTGGCCGATGGCCTGGAGTTGCTCGTCCGCCGCCGTCGTGAAGGCGTTGAGGCCGTTGACCATCGCCCCGGTGTAGCAGAAGCACTGATGCGGCGGGGTGTAGAGCATGCCGTCCGAGGGCATGACGCCGTATCGGCAGGCCCCGCGGACCCAGTCGTTCTGCGAATGGCCCTCGCCGGTCAGGCTGACGAACTCCGCGCCGCGGAACTGCGTGATGAGGTACCGCTCGGTCGCTTTGCTGCGGTAACAGCGGAGGTGGTGCCCCCGGCTTTGGGCACTCGACGGGTCGATGGTCTTGACGACCTTTCCGGTTTTCAGGTCATACCCGGCGATGCCGCCCGAGGCCGCGTGCCAGGCCAGGCCGCGAGCGATGAAGAAGTCGTGCCCGCGCATGGCCCCGCCGCCTGTGCGGGTGGTCCAGCGGGCCTTGCCTGTCTTGGCATCACGTGCGACGATGCTGCCCCCGTCGCCCTCCAACACGAGGTCGCCGTGGAGGATGAAGGTTCTGTCTCCGCGTCGCCTCGGCTTGGCCTTGCGCGTGGTCTTCTGCTTGCCTTTCGGCTGTTTCTCCTGTTCCTTCGCGTCGGAGCCGGCTGCGCGCCACAGTTCCTTGCCGTCGGCCAAGTTCAGGCAGACGGTCTCCTTCTGGTTGTTGTAGATTACCCTGCCGCCCGATGCGGCCATGGATTGTTGGAGGAACTGATCCGCCCGGGCCCGCCATCGAACTTCTCCGGTGTCGGCGTCGACGGCGACGATCGCTCCGTTTATCTGCCTGTCTGCCTCTTGGAGTCTGGCCACGCGGAGCACGAGGGTGCGTCCGGTCAGCGCGATCTCCTGCGTACCCTCAGTGCCGCGGATCGTTCGGAGCGTCTTGCCCGTGGCCGGGTCGAGCACGGAAAGCGGTGCCCGATGGCTCAGGGTTGCGTACAGTTGCCCGCCGTCGGCGACGATCCGCCGGGGCAGGCTCGGCGGGCGCCCGCGCATGGCGCGGCTCTTCCATTCGTCGGCCCGCCATTTGGGAAGCGGTCGCTTCCAGAGCAGCACGCCGTTGAAGGCGTCGCGTGCGATAAGCATCCAGCGTTCCGGCAGACGCTCGTCTGTAACGCCCGGCTGTCCCTCGTCAAAGACGTAGAAGACCCGCCCCCCCGCCGAGATCATGGCGACGAAACTGGAAATGAACTCGTGGCTTCGGCACCACGGCGGTCCGGCCGTCCAGTGCAGCCGCCGCGGCGGCCCGACCCGCGAGTCTTTCGCGACCGCGTTGTTGTCCGGCCCGTGCAGAAAGTGGGTCCACTCGTCGATCTGGTTCGGCCTGGGCTTGACCGTCTTCTCCCACTTTCCACCCTTCTTGATGTACGCCACGCCGTTGGGGGCCAGGACGCGCAGAAGTTCGTCCATCGGCACGTTGCCCGGGTCTTCCGAGACGACGAGGTTCGCGAGATCCTCGGCCTGCGGCAGCGCAGGGCCGTCCCACAGCCGGACCGACACCGCACCATACGCGCCGACCGACTGGATGTGCTTGCGTGCGGTCGCGACGTCGGCCGCATCGGCGTCCAGACCGTGTACGGTGTAACTGTCACTGGCGTGCAGTGCGGCCGTCAACGTGCCGTCGCCGCAGCCCAGGTGCACCACGAGTCCGCCCTTGACGCCGGTGGCCGCCAGGATCTGCCTTGCCTGCTCGGCCGGATCGGCCTGTGCGGCTGCGTAAGCCGATAGCAGGGCCACCGAAGCGCCAAGCGCCGTAGCGAGGCGATGGATTCGGATTCTCTCGCGGATCATTTGTCTTTTCCTTTCGTGAGCACGACACACTCGGGCGGCTCAATTCATGCCGGTGCGGGGGTGGTCGCCGGCGTCGGCCGGGTCGTCTTTCAGTTCGGTCTGAAGGCGTGCCAGTTCCGCCTTGAGGTCTTTGACAGTCGCGGCGTAGGCGGGGTCCTCGTACACGTTCTTCATCTCCAGCGGGTCTTTCGCCAGGTCAAACAGTTCCCACTGGCCGATGCGGTTGAAGCAGATGAGTTTGTGCCGCTGGCTCCGGACGCCGTAATGCGGCTCGGTCTGGAAGTGCGAGAAGTAGTAGCGGTAGTACATCGACGTGCGCCAGTCGTCGGGCGTCTTGCCCTTGAGGACGCCGACGGCGCTGCGGCCCTGCATGTCCGGCGGGACCGCCGCCCCCGCCGCCTCCAGCATCGTGGGCGCGAAGTCGACGTTCAGGACGATGTCCTCGCCGGCCGACCCTGGCGTGATCGTGCCCGGCCACCGCGCCAGCAGCGGCATCCGCAGCGCCTCCTCGTACATGAACCGCTTGTCGTAGAGTCCGTGTTCGCCCAGGAAGAACCCCTGGTCGCCGGTGTAGAGGACGATGGTGCCCGCGGCCAGGCCCGATTTCTCCAGGTAGTCCAGCACGCGGCCGACGTTGTGGTCCACG
Organism: uncultured Anaerolineales bacterium; assembly: GCA_964539385.1. Lineage (GTDB taxonomy): Bacteria > Planctomycetota > Phycisphaerae > FEN-1346 > FEN-1346 > JAUVZF01. The sequence goes on from CAZIJC010000103.1 coordinate 15,464, forward strand.
CCCGCCACGCACCGCAGGTAGCGCTTCATGTAGAGTTGGTACTGTGCCTTCTTGCGGGCCTCGCCCTCCAGGTGCCCGGTCTCTTTCTTGTAGTTGGTGTGGTTGCCCCAACTGCTGCCGATCTTCTGGAGGGTCTTCTTGAGGGCGTCGCAGCGGGTGGCGTAGTCGTCGAACAGGTTGGGCGGCTCCGGAATCTCGACGTCGGCGTAGAGCGATTCGTACCGTTTGGCGCACTGCCACGTGTCGTGGGGCGCCTTGAAGTGCAGCATGAACAGGAAAGGCTTGTCCTTCGGGCGGATGTCTTTGAGGTAGGCGAGCGCCTTGTCGCCGATGACGTCGGAGGAGTGGCCCTCGTAGGCGGTCCGTTTGCCTTTCTGGACCCACCCGCTGGCGTGCTCGCCGCCCATCTCGATGAACTGCGGATTGTGGTACCGTCCCTGGCCGGGCAGGATCGACCAGTAATCGAACCCGCGCGGGTTGGAGTGCAGGTGGTACTTGCCCACGATGGCGGTGTGGTACCCGGCCTTCTGCATCAGTTTCGGCAGCGTCACCTGGCTCTGGTCCAGGGCCGTGAACTTATATACCCCGCTGGCGTGAGAGTACTTTCCGGTGAAGATGGCCGCCCGGCTGGGCGTGCATATCGAGTTCGTGACGAAGCAGTTCCGCAGGAGCATCCCTTCCCGGGCAAGGCGGTCGATGTTCGGCGTCGGCGCCACGTCGGCCAGGCGGCCGCCGTACGCGCTGATGGCCTGGGCGCAGTGATCGTCCGACATGATGAACAGGATGTTCGGCCGCTCCGGTGGCTTCGTCGCGGCCAGGGTCCGAGGCGCCGCCCCCAGGGCGGCCGCGCCCAGGCCGATCTTCTTCAGAAACGCTCGTCTCGTGTGGTCATGGCGGCTCATGCGTCACCTCGCCTTTCCCGGTTCATTTACCCCGCCTGGAGGCGGCTCACAGTCGCCACGGGCTCCGCATCTCGCGCGAAAGCAGCCGCGAGGCCTGCTTGTCCGCGACGATCGTTTCGCTCTTCGGGTCCCACTTAATCTTGCGGCCGGTGCGGATGGCGATGTCGCTCAGGTGGCTGATGATGTCCGACTGGACGGCGTCG
>CAZIJC010000104.1:0-16503 GCA_964539385.1 uncultured Anaerolineales bacterium
TGTTGTTGACGTTGTAGGCGCCTACGCCGTAGGCGCCCTTTCGGGCCTCATCGAGGATCTGTCGCAACGGACACAGCGGCATCTTGCGTCTCCTTCCCCCTCTTGGTTAGTGGTGGCGTTTACCTGCCGCAGGCCGACGATCGTCGGCGCGGTAATCGCGAGAGTATAACCTGGCGGGCGAGAAATGGAAGGGGGTTTCTTCGACAGACTCCCGGGGCGCGACACGCGCGGGACAAGTCCCGCCCCTAACGATCAGTTGCCGACCAGGCGGACGCGGTTTTGCTTCTGATTCCTGCCGAGGTGGAACGTCCCTTCGGTGACCCACTTGGTGGGCTTGCGCGAGGGGATCGTCATGGTGTACTCGGGCGTCCGGTAGTCGTAGAGTTTGAGGCCGCCGACGGCCTCGGCCGAGAACTCGACGTCGCCCTGGAGAATATGGCGGATCTCGATCGTGATGGGCTTGGCCCGGTAATTGCGGACCTCTTCCTGCCACTTCCGGGCCTCGTCCCAACCGACCACCCGCGGCGGCGTGTGATCGTATTGGAACTCGCTGCGCGCCACGTCCAGCACCAGCCGTTCGTAGACGATCTGGTCATCGGTGCCGACGTTCAGTTCGATCTTCTCCCTGATGGGGATGTACTTGGTCTTCTGGGCGGTGAAGTAGTTGAGGCCGTTGCGTCCGTTGTCGCGGAAGACGCGGATGATGCCGTCGGGCAGCGGCGATTCGCCCAGTTTGTGCTCCTCGTCATTGGCCAGGATGAAGAACCGCACGGGCCGGTTGCCGTACTGGTGGCGGCGGTAACGGTACAGGATCTCGAACGGCACCTCGCGCGCCCGGAACGAGACCATCCGCTGCGACCAGCCGTTCTTGACCGTCTGGGCGCCCTCGACCGTGAAGATGAAGTACTCGCTGAGTCCTTCCTTGACGATCTTCGGCGGTGCGGCTGGTTTTAGGGCCGGCGCGGCGGCAGCGCCGTTGGTGACTTCGGCCGCCGCAAAGGCCATCTTCAAGACTTCATTCCGAGCCCCCGACCGTCTGCCAGTGTCCGCGGGGGGCCTCTGAGCCAGTTGAGCGATCTTCTCGACAAGGTTGATGATGCCCACGACCAGGCGCACCTGCGCCCCCTCGTAGTCCTCGCCCGAGCGGTTGACGACCGTCACGTACCCGTCGAACGTGGCTTGCGTCTCGGCGGCGTCGGTGATCATGACGTAGTCGGCCGACCACGAGATGCCGGAGGTGAAGTACGAGACCTCGACCTTGACCTGCCCCTCGAAGGCCGATTCGATGTTCCAGATGAGGACCTGCGGCCGGTCGCCGGGGAAGGTCGTGTCGAGCACCTCGATCTGATCCTCCTGCTCCAGGGGCCTGAGGTACACGCTCGTCGGGTCGATGAGCGTGTTCGCCCACGAGAACTGGAGGCGGTTAACGCCGCGCTTGAAGGTGATGCTGCGGATTTCCTTGACGAGCGTCAGGTCCTCGGAGTTGTAGATCGTCAGTTGGACCGAGTCGCGCGGCGGCAGTGTGACGAGGTCGATGTCGCGGGCCTGGGCGGAGCCGGTGGCCAGCAGCACGAGCGCCACGATTGAGCCAATCACGTGCTTCATGGTCAAATCCTCGGCATACGCGCGGGGCAAGCCCCGCGGCTAAGTCACTTGTCGATCAGGCGGACGCGGTTCTGTTTCTGATTCTTGCCCAGGTGGAACGTGCCTTCGGTCACCCACTTGGTGGGTTTGCGCGAGGGGATCGTCATGGTGTACTCGGGCGTGCGGTAGTCGTAGAGTTTGAGGCCGCCGACGGCCTCGGCCGAGAACTCGACGTCGCCCGGGAGCACGTGGCGGATCTCGACGCGGATGGGCTTCGCGCGGTAGTTGCGGACCTCCTCCTGCCACGTGCGGCTTTCGTCCCAACCGACCACCCGCGGCGGCGTGTGATCGTATTGGAACTCGTCGCGCGCGAGGTCCAGCACCAGCCGTTCGTAGACGATCTGGTCATCGGTCCCCACGTTCAGTTCGATCTTCTCCTTGATGGGGATGTACTTGGTCTTCTGGCTGCTGAAGTAGTTGAGGCCGTTGCGTCCGTTGTCGCGAAAGACGCGGATGATGCCGTCGGGCAGCGGCGACTCGCCCAGTTTGTGCTCCTCGTCATTGGCCAGGATAAAGAACCGCACGGGACGCGGTCCGTACTGATGCGCGCGATAGCGGTAGAGGATCTCGAACGGCACCTCGCGCGCCCGGAACGAGACCATCCGCTGCGACCAGCCGTTCTTGACCGTCTGGGCGCCCTCGACCGTGAAGATGAAGTACTCCGAGAGTCCTTCCTTGACGACCTTCGGGGCGCGTATGGCGTCAGCCTCGCCCGGGGCCTGCTCGGCCAGCATCTCGGCCTTGTCCACGGCACCCCGGAAGGCGCGCAAGCGGGTTGCTTTGGCCTTTTCCTCCGGCACGGGCCTCCCCTGCTGCGCGAGTCGGGCGATCTTCTCAACGAGGTTCACCACCCCCACCACCAGCCGCACCTGCGCCCCTTCGTAATCTTCGCCGGAACGGTTCACCACCGTCACGTACCCGTCGAACGTGGCTTGCCTCTCGGCGGCGTCGGTGATCATGACGTAGTCGGCCGACCACGAGATGCCGGACGTGAAGTAGGAGACCTCGACCTTGACCTGCCCTTCGAAGGCCGACTCGATGTTCCAGATGAGGACCTGCGGCCGGTCGCCGGGGAAGGTCGTGTCGAGCACCTCGATCTGATCCTCCTGCTCCAGGGGCCTGAGGTACACGCTCGTCGGGTCGATGAGCGTGTTCGCCCACGAGAACTGCAGGCGGTTGACGCCCCGCTTGAAGGTGATGCTGCGGATTTCCTTCACCAGCGTCAGGTCCTCGGAGTTATAGATCGTCAGTTGGACCGCGTCGCGCGGCGGCAGCGTCACCAGGTCGATGTCGCGGGCGTGGGCGGAGCCGGTGGCCAGCAGCACGAGCGCCACGATTGAGCCAATCACGTGCTTCATGGTCAAATCCTCGGCATACGCGCGGGGCAAGCCCCGCGGCTAAGTCACTTGTCGATCAGGCGGACGCGGTTCTGTTTCTGATTCTTGCCCAGGTGGAACGTCCCTTCCGTCACCCACTTGGTGGGCTTGCGCGAGGGGATGGTCATGGTGTATTCGGGCGTGCGGTAGTCGTAGAGTTTGAGGTTCTCGACGGCCTCGGCCGAGAACTCGACGTCGCCTTGCAGCACGTGGCGAATCTCGACGCGGATGGGCTTCGCGCGGTAGTTGCGGACCTCCTCCTGCCACGTGCGGCTTTCGTCCCAGCCGACCACCCGCGGCGGCGTGTGATCGTACCGGAACTCATCCCGCGCCACGTCCAGCACCAGCCGCTCGTAGACGATCTGGTCATCGGTGCCGACGTTCAGTTCGATCTTTTCCTTGAGGGGGATGTACTTGGTCTTCTGGGCGGTGAAGTAGTTGAGGCCGTTGCGGCCGTTGTCGCGGAAGACCCGGATGATGCCGTCGGGCAGCGGCGACTCGCCCAGTTTGTGCTCCTCGTCGTTGGCCAGGATAAAGAACCGCACGGGACGCGCACCGTACTGATGCGCGCGATAGCGGTAGAGGATCTCGAACGGCACCTCGCGCGCCCGGAACGAGACCATCCGCTGCGACCAGCCGTTCTTGACCGTCTGGGCGCCCTCGACCGTGAAGATGAAATACTCCGAGAGTCCTTCTTTGACGACCTTGGGCGCTCGCCCGGCCGCGCCACCGGCCGCCGCCACGCCGAAGAAGAGATCGCCGGTCCCTTCGGTCTCTGCGAGGGCTTTTCGCAGGGCAAGGCCCTTTCCCCGCGAGGTCGTCGCTACCGGCGCCTTGGGCTGGCCGGCCTGCGGGCGGGCCAGTTGGGCAATCTTCTCGACAAGGTTGATGACGCCCACCACCAGACGCACCTGCGCCCCCTCGTAGTCTTCGCCCGAACGGTTCACCACCGTGACGTACCCGTCGAACGTCGCCTGGGTCTCGGCGGCGTCGGTGATCATGACGTAATCGGCGGACCACGAGATACCGGAGGTAAAGTAGGAGACCTCGACCTTGACCTGCCCCTCGAAGGCCGATTCGATGTTCCAGATGAGGACCTGCGGCCGGTCGCCGGGGAAGGTCGTGTCGAGCACCTCAATCTGGTCTTCCTGCTCCAGCGGGCGGAAGTAGACGCTCGTCGGGTCGATGAGCGTGCCCGCCCACGAGAACTGCAGGCGATTGACGCCGCGCTTGAAGGTGATGCTGCGGATTTCCTTCACCAGCGTCAGGTCCTCGGAGTTGTAGATCGTCAGTTGCACGGCAGCTCGCGGCGGCAGCGTCACCAGGTCGATATCGCGGGCGTGGGCGGCGGTCGCCACCGTGAGTATCAGGGCCAGGCCAAACACGTGTTTCATGGCTGCGTCCTCATGCACGCACCCGTACGGGCGGCTAACTCACTTGTCGATCAGGCGGACACGGCTCTGCTTGGCGTTGACGCCGAGGTGGAACGTCCCTTCGGTGACCCACTTGGTGGGCTTGCGCGAGGGGATCGTCATGGTGTACTCGGGCGTCCGGTAGTCGTAGAGTTTGAGGCCGCCGACGGCCTCGGCCGAGAACTCGACGTCGCCCTGGAGAATATGGCGGATCTCGATCTTGATGGGCTTCGCGCGGTAGTTGCGGACCTCTTCCTGCCACGTGCGGGCCTCGTCCCAACCGTTGACCCTCGGCGGCCGGTGCCGGTTGTCGTAGACGAAGTTCGACCGGGCCACGTCCAGCACCAGCCGCTCGTACACGATCTGGTCGTCGGTGCCGACGTTCAGTTCGATCTTTTCCTTGATGGGGATGTACTTGGTCTTCTGGGCGGTGAAGTAGTTGAGGCCGTTGCGGCCGTTGTCGCGAAAGACGCGGATGATGCCGTCGGGCAGCGGCGATTCGCCCAGTTTGTGCTCCTCGTCATTGGCCAGGATGAAGAACCGCACGGGCCGGTTGCCGTACTGGTGGCGGCGGTAACGGTACAGGATCTCGAACGGCACCTCGCGCGCCCGGAACGAGACCATCCGCTGCGACCAGCCGTTCTTGACGGTCTGGGCGCCCTCGACCGTGAAGATGAAGTATTCGCTGAGTCCTTCCTTGACGATCTTGGGCGGTGCGGCCGGTTTTGGAGCCGGCACGGCGGCAAGGATGGTGGCGTGTTCGGCTACCGCAAGGGCCCTCTTCAAGACATCCTGCCGAACGCTCGGCCGTTTTGCCCTGTCCGCGGGAGGCCGTTGGGCCAGTTGGGCGATCTTCTCAACCAGGTTGATGACGCCCACCACCAGCCGCACCTGCGCCCCCTCGTAGTCTTCGCCCGAGCGGTTGACGACCGTCACGTACCCGTCGAACGTGGCTTGCGTCTCGGCGGCGTCGGTGATCATGACGTAGTCGGCCGACCACGAGATGCCGGACGTGAAGTAGGAGACCTCGACCTTGACCTGCCCTTCGAAGGCCGACTCGATGTTCCAGATGAGGACCTGCGGCCGGTCGCCGGGGAAGGTCGTGTCGAGCACCTCGATCTGATCCTCCTGCTCCAGGGGCCTGAGGTACACGCTCGTCGGGTCGATGAGCGTGTTCGCCCACGAGAACTGCAGGCGGTTGACGCCCCGCTTGAAGGTGATGCTGCGGATTTCCTTCACCAGCGTCAGGTCTTCACTGTTATAGATCGTCAGTTGGACCGAGTCGCGCGGCGGCAGCGTCACCAGATCGATGTCGCGCGCCAGCACGCTCCCTCCGGCAACGATCGTAAGCGCCGCCGCCATCACAAGTGCCCGTTTCATGGCATGCTCCTCCCTGGCTGCGCCGGCCTACCACTCGTTCCGGAACCAGAGGTGCACCAGGAAGATGACCTCGTCGGGCTTCTTGTCGGCCTCCTTCGGGGCGGCGGGCAGCGGGATGTGCAGTTCCACGTTCCGGGCGCTCTTGCGTTCGACCTTGCCCTTGTCGGTGGTCTGCTCGGCCAGTTCCCACTGGGCGTCGCGGCTCTTGTTGCCGCAGAACTCGTTGCGCAGGGCGTTCAGGTCCTCTTCGATGTCCAGCACACAGGCGTCTTTCTTGAAGTTCTGCATCTTGTACTGCAGCACCACCTCCTGGTGATACCGGTTGCCGTGGACCATGTGCCGCTTGTTCGACTTCACGGTCCGCTCGACTTTGACGTCGCGTGCCAGTCCCAGGTACAGTTTCATCTCATCGTCGATGGGTGTGAACTTGCCCCAATCCTCGCCGGTGAAGGCCTCGCCGCCGCGGCCGTCCTTCTGGAAGATGCGGACCTTGCCGTACTGCAGCGGGAACGTGCCCAACTTGTGCGCCTCGTCGTTCACGAGGACGTACTGCATGGTGACGTATCGCTGGTTCGGCTCGTCGGGCACGGGTTGGCCCTTGCGCCAGTTGAAGACGAACTTTTTGGTGATGGGCACCTGGAGGAACTTGCCGATGAGCATCTCCTTCGACTCCTGAAGGCCCATCTCCTTTTGGAAGACGTCGCCGAAGCCGGCGTAGACGCTCGAGACGCCGAACTCCTCGCCCGAGAAGTTCCAGACCCGCATGTACTTGCGCAGCGTCAGGCTCTTCTCGTCGTGCTCGGCCGTGGCGCGGTAACTGAACGTCCGCCGCAGGTTCCCCAGGATGTAGGAGATCCGCACCCGCACGGGGCCGGCGTTCTCGGCGAAGACCTCCCAGACCAGGGCGTTCTCGCCCGGCGGGTACGACTGGTGGATGACCCGGACGGCGTCGCCGGGCACGAGGGGGCGAAACAGGATCGTCCACTTGTCGATCCGCGTGTTGGTCCACGAGAAGTCGATGTGGTTGGTCCCCTTAAGAAGCGTCACCACGCGCTCCTCCTCGACCAGTGTGGCCTTCGGGTTTTCGAGTTGGATCTCGACGCGTTCGCGTACCGGCAGCGTGGCCAGTTTGATCCGCCCTGCCGCCGGGGCCGCAAGCGCCGCCATTGCCACGACCGCCGTCACCATCATGATTGGTAGCCTGCGCATTGACCGTCTCCTTACCAGGTCCGTTCATTTCGGAACGAATACACCGCTTTGGACGCCTGGGGGTTGGCTCTGGTTCCCGGTTTCTCCGAAAACGGTCCCGGCGACAAGTTTTTTCCGCCGGTTTTCGAGCGTGTCGTGCAGAGAGGTGGGTCTTGCGGCGGGAGCGCCTGGCGTGGCAGGGCGGCCCTAAGCCTTTCTCGCAAAGGCAGTTACAGCGCGCCCGGCCGCTCCTTGCAGGCGGGTCTGCGCCTGTGACTTGACAAAGGCCCTATCGTGCGCATGGTTGACCGTGGTGGCGGCGCGATGTGCTTCCGCGGCCGGCGTTGGGCGCAGGCGGTTGCGGGACGCCGGTCGGTCGGGGCGTGCATCGCGGGCGGGCGAGAGGGCGCGTCGGGCGCACCGTTGGGTGCGGGACGGCCCTCGCCCGCGGCCGAATTCCCGGAGACCGCGAAAGAAAAAATAACGCGGCGAAGCATCAAGCCGCTTGGCTGCTCCCTCTCCTCCTCAGCGACCCCCCAGCAACGCTGAGAAGCCCCGGGCTGACGGGCCCGGGGCTTGTTTTTGGCACCGTTCGACCTCGCCGCCGTTCGAGCCGGGAGCGCCGTTCGACCTCGCCGCTGTTCGAGCCGGGAGCGGGAGCTCCCGGCGGCCTCGTCACGCGATGGAATATGCCACGGCCGAAGCGTGCCCCCCGGCCGCTCCCGCGGCCGGCTCGAACGGCGGCGCGACGCCGCCAGCTCGAACGGCGCCGCTCCCGCGGCCGGCTCGAACGGCGTCGGGCTCGAACCGCTCTCGCCGCGGTTTTTTCTGGCGGCGCTCGCGCTGCGCCCTTACAGTGGTCGGGTCGAGCGCAGGGTCATTCGGGGGCGGCCCGATGGACGAAGGCTTCTTCATCTGTTTCGGCGTTGCGGCTCTGCTGTGTCTGATAGCCGCCCTGCCCCTTGCCATCATCGCCCTGATTATTGCGCTCCGCGCCCACCGGGAGACCAAAGACCTCGCCCGGCGTCTGACCGACCAGGCCCGTGCCGCGCCGGCCGCCGCAGCGCCGCCCGCCGCCGCGCCGCCCGAGCCGGGAGCGGAAGCTCCCGGTGGTCTCGTCACGCGCCGGAACGTGCCACAGCCGTGGAACGCCCCCGGCCGCTCCCGCGGCCGGCTCGGGGACGATGCCCGTGCCGGGATCGCGGCGCCTCCGCAGCCGCCCAAGCCCGCGCGAGCGCCCATCCGCTGGGAAGAGTGGATCGGCCTGAAGGGCTTGGCGGTGGCGGGCATCGTGGTGTTCCTGATCGGCGCGGCCCTGTTCGCGGCCCACGCGCACGCCCAAGGCTGGTTCGGGCGGCGGGGGTACTTCCAGGTCAGCCTGCTGGCGCTGGGCGGGCTGGCGTTCCTCATTGCGGGAGAGGTGTGCCAGCGCAAGACGTTCCAGATCCTCTCGCGGGTGCTGACGGGCGGCGGCCTGGCGCTGGAGTACTTCGCCGTGTATGCGGCGTGGGCCCGGTTCCACATCATTCCGGATCCCGCCGCGTGGACACTCATGATCGTCGCGACGGCGGTGGCGATCCTGCTGTCGGTCCGCTACGCGAGTCTGGCCGTGGCGATCCTGTCGCTGGTGGGCGGCCTGGCGGGGCCGCTGATCATCCGGCCCGACCGCGACCCGGGGCACATCCTGTTCCTCTACCTGGTGGCAGTGAACGCGGGCGTTCTGGCGGTGGCGTACTTCAAGAAGTGGCGCGCGCTGAACCTGCTGGCGCTCGGCGGGACGATCCTCAACGTCTGCGTCTGGCTGTATTCCCACTACTATCACGGCGGCGTTGCGACCGAGAAACTCGCCTTCATCGTCACGTACATGACGGTTCTGTGGGCGATGTACTTCGTCCTGTCGCTCGTGTATCACCTGCTGGGCAGGCGCGACCCGTCGCGGCTGGACCTGCCGCTCACGATCATCAACGTTGTGGCGTATTACACCGGCCTGTACATTTTGCTGCGCGCGGACTATCACCACTGGCTGGGGCCGGCGGCGGCGGTGCTGGGCGCGATCTACCTGCTCGAAGGCTTGGCGATCCGCAAGTGGGCGCCCGTCCAGGCGCGGTTCGTTCTGCTCCAGTTGGCCCAGGCGCTGGGTCTGGTGACGCTGGCGATCCCCATCCAGTTGGAAGGCATCTGGATTCCCATGGCCTGGGGGGCCGAGGCGACCGTCCTGTTCTGGCTCGGCGTGCGCCTGAAAGACTGGCGCCTGCGGTCGGTAGGCCTGCTGGTCCATCTCGCCTCCGTGGTGGCGCTCGGGTACTTCGCCGAGGAGGTCGAAGAAGCCGCCGGCCCCCTGGTCTTCAACGCCCGGACGGCGACCTTCGCGGCGGTCGGCCTGGCGATGGCCCTGTCGGCATGGTTCTACCGGCGGGCCGAGGACAAGAAACCGGCCGAGGGCGTGGCCGTGACGGCCGCGGCGGGCCTGGCGCACGTCGTCCTGATTGCCCTGGTCCTGCTCGAGGCGGGCGTCTGGGAGTGCGAGGCCGAGGCCCATGTGATCCGCCAGCATGCGGTAGACCTGTCGGCCCGGTTGGCCCACCTGCGATGGATTCGCGATGCCGTGAGCGCGGCCATCCTCGGGGCCTACGGCCTGCTGGCCGTCGGACTCGTTGCCGTGCTTCGGCGGGCCTTCCACCACGCGATGGCGCTGGTGGCCTTTGCCGTATCGTTCAACGCGATCAGCATCGCCCAGGAACATCTGCCTCAACTGAAGTTCGTGGCCGGGTGGAACCAGGTCGGCGCGGCGTTCGCCGCCGTGGCGGTGTGCCTGGCGCTTGCGGCCGCCGTTTCGCGGTACGCGACGCGCCCCGCCCTGGGTGCGCGCGGCATGGCCATCACGTACGAACTGCTCGCCCTGGGCATCGTGCTGAGCCTCTACGTGACGGAACTCTCCCGCGCGCGCGATTACATGGCCGAGGCGTTGAACCTGCACCTTGCCGACGTGTCTTTCCGCTCGCTGATGGCATCGGGCTTTGCCGTCATGGCGGGCCTGGTGATGATGCGGGGCTTTTGGCTCCGGAGCCTCGCCCATCGCATCGTCGGCCTGGCGGCGATGGGCGTCGCGATCATCCTGCTGCTTGCAGCCGCCTTTGCGGACGATCGCGCCTACGACACGATCCTCTGGCAGCCGCGCGGCGTGGCGTTTCTGCTCCTGATTGCCGCCATGGCACTGACCGTCATCGGATACCTGCGGCAGTCGCCGCAGATCGCACCGGAGCGGAGGACCGTCGGGCCGGTCGTTGCGGTTCTCGTGCACCTGGTGGTCCTGGTGTGCTTCACGCTGGAGGCCCAGGACTTCTGGGACGCCCATGCCGAGACGTGGTTCCCCCGGCAGGAACTGCACGCATGGTACGCTCGGCACGCGACGCTGTCGGTGGGCTACGCGCTGTACGCGCTGGCGCTGCTTGGTGCGGGGATACGGCGGCGAAGCAAACTGCTGCGCATCCTCGCACTGGTGATCCTGGGCGGGACGCTCGCCAAGGTCATGCTGCTGGACCTGTCGCGGCTGGAAGCCATGTGGCGGATCCTCTCGTTCGTCGGCCTCGGGATGTTGCTGCTGGCGGCGTCGCTCTTGTACCACAAGTACCGCCACATCATCTTCCCCGCCGAGACGGACGAGGCCGAGACGGATGAGAAGGAGACCTCCGATGAAACGGCATAACGCGACGGCGGCGTGCCTGGTTGGGCTGATGGCCTTGGCGGCCGCAGCGGCGCGCGCCGACTTCGACCCGGAGGCGTGGCACACCTGCCGCGAGATCAGGGTGGCCGAGGACGCCGCCGGCGACCACGCGCGGGTCGCGCTCGACAAGGAAGTCTGGGACCGGGCAGCAGGGCCGGGCTTGCAGGACCTTCGACTGCTGCGCGGCGAAGCCGACGACATCGGCTACGCGGTGCACGTTCCCACGAAGCCGCCGGTCCGCATCGAGGAGCGCCCGGCGCGCGTCCTGAACGTGGCGAAGCGCGGGGTGGAGGCGTCGGAACTGACGCTCGACCTCGGCGAGAATCCCCCCGTTACGAACCGCGTCAAGATCAAGACGCCCGCCGAGAACTTCCGCTGCCCCGTCACGATCGAGGGCTCCGACGACGCCAAGACCTGGAAGACGCTGCGGTCCGACGGGGCCATCTTCGCCTTCACCGGCGACGTGGCCAAGCGGTTCACCAAGGTCTCGTTTCCCGACGCGCGGATGCGGCACCTGCGGGTCGTGGTCGGCGCGCCGGCGGGCGCCGAGCCCATCGACCTGACGGGCGCGACCGTGTTCCAGGAGACGGCGGCCGAGACGGGCGACCTGCCCCTGCTGGTCGAGCGGCCCGTCGCCGGCCGGAATGAAATCATGCACGCGGCCGAAACGTGGTACAGGCTGGATCTCGGCGCGAAGCACCTGCCGGTCAGCCAGGTCCGGATCGAGACGGCCGACGAGAACTTCTCAAGGCCGGTGCGGATCGACGTCGGCAACAAATCGAAGATGCCGAAGCGCGCGGGCAGCGGCGTCGTCTTCCGCTACCGGACGAAGCGGTACAACGAGGAGCGGCTGGAGATAGAGTTCGGCGAGACGTTCGGGCGATACGTCCGGGTCCGCATCCACAGCGGCGACGACCCGCCCCTGGCCATCACGCGAATCACGGTCTACGGGCGGCCGCGGTACGTGTTCTTCCCGTTCGCGAGCGGCCGCCGCTACCGCCTCTTCTACGGCAACCCGGCGGCCCGCGCCCCGCAGTACGACTACGCCAAGACCTTTGCCCACATCACCCGCGCCGGAGCGATCGAAGCCCGCCTGGGCGGCGTGGAGCACAACCCGCGGTTCATCGCCACGCGCGAAGCCCTCCCGCCTCATCCCTGGATCGTACGGAACCAGTGGGTGTTGTACGTGGCGCTCGGCCTGGCGGTGATCGGGCTGGTGCTCGTCGCCATCCGCAGCCTGCGACGGACGCTCGTGGAGGATAGCGCCGGCGACGACTGAGCGGCGCGGAACTGCACATGACGCACCGCCGCGCCGAGGAGCACACGGTCACGCTGCGCGTGGCCGCGCCACCCCGCTAAAGACGGCCGGTTTTTTCGAAATCTGTCGCACTCTGTCGGTATCAACCGTATAAGTGTATAGCATAGCACGACCGTAAGCAACTCGGACCCAACAGAAGAGGCGGTCAATCATGCCCAGCGACTCCGTCACGATCCGGTGGCACGGCCAGGCGTGTGTCACGATTACCTCCCCCGCAGGCGTCACGGTCATGGTGGACCCGTTCGATGAGTCCATCGGGCACCACCTGCCGGACATCCAGCCCGACGTGGTGGTCACCACGCACAACCACTACGACCACGCGAACGTCGATGGCGTGCCGGGCAACCCCACCGTGCTCCGCGGGCTGTCGGCCGACGGCCGGTGGGCCACCATCGACGAGACGGTCGGCGATGTCCGAATCCGGAGCGTCGGCACGTGGCACGATGAGATCCGCGGCGGCAAACGCGGCCTCAACAACCTGGTCCTGATCGATACGGGCGGCATGCGGATCGTGCACTGCGGCGACCTGGGACACGTCCTGACGGACGAGCAGGTCGAGGCGGTCGGCGAGGTGGACGTTCTGCTGGTCCCGGCGGGCGGGGTGTATACGCTCGCGCCGAATGAGGCCCGGACGGTCATTCGACAGATCAGGCCACGCCGGGCGGTCATCCCGATACACTTTCAGACCGAGGTGCTGACCATTCACCTGGAGCCGGTTGAGGCCATGCTGAAAGGCCTGCCGATAGCCACCAGGCTCCAAACGAACGAGTTGCGGCTGCCTGTGGGGCCGGTTGAAACGCCCCCGGACGGGCCGCAAATCGTGGTTCTGGCGTGGGAGAGCGGCGGTGCGTGAGCCGAAAATACCCAAAATCATAAAAAAATAGCGCCCGCCTTGGGTTGACAAATACGGTTTTTCGCGTATAGTATAAGCGTGTGTGGGAACGATTGGCGCCAGAACTCTCATTTCTGACTTTTCACTTCTGACGCCCTTCGTCATAACAATGCTTCGTTGTAGCGGGAGACCCGCGCGGAACGCGGGAAGGGGTGAGTAGCGTCTGAGATAGTGCCGCGACGGGGAGGTAGCGGCACGAGTAAAAACTCGGGGGAGATTGCGGCGCCCGGGGCCGTCCGGGAGGGATTCGGCCCCGGCGCTTTTTTTGCGCCCAGCGCTCCTCGAGCAGCATCGTTCGGGTAATGCCGTTCGAGCCCGGAGCGGGAGCTCCGGGCGGCCTCGTCACGCGCCGGAACGTGCCACGGCCGAACAATGCCCCCGGCCGCTCCCGCGGCCGGCTCGGGCCGTTCGAGCAGCGCCGTTCGAGCAGCGCCGTTCGAGCAGCGCCGTTCGAGCAGCGCCATTCGAGCAGCGTCGTTCGAGCAATGCCGTTCGAGCAGCGCCGTTCGAGCAGCGCCGTTCGGGTAATGCTGTTCGAGCCCGGAGCGGGAGCTCCGGGCGGCCTCGTCACGCGCCGGAACGTGCCACGGCCGAACAATGCCCCCGGCCGCTCCCGCGGCCGGCTCGTTACGGCGGCGGGCTTGGGGTGTTCGGGCTCGGACGGGTGAGCCCGGCGCAGAGGTGTCTTACCCGTCCTGTTCGTCGTTCTTTTCGAAGGCCCGGACCTCATCCTCGCCGGCGACGTGCGCGCGGCCGTCTGTCTCCAGGACCGCCGTAAGCGGCGCCCAGGCGTGGCCGGGACGGAGGTAGGCAAGCAGGCGGGGTTCAGGGCGTTGTGTCTTCTTGGCGTGGGGACGGGGCGGCTGCTGCTTGACGAGTGCGTAGGACGGCTCCTCAGCGCCTTCGCCGGTTGTCTCCGCAGGCGGGTCCGCCACGTCAGGGCCGCATCGGTAGGCGTAATACAGCCGCCGGGCCGCAAGGTATTTCGGGACGAGATCGGCCGGCGATTCGGGCCGCTTCCCGTCGTGGTCGGAGGCGTAATCATCAAGCGCCTGACCGATTGCCTGGAGGTCCTCGACAGCCGGCCCGTCCAGTCGCCAGCGGCTGGCCATGTCGCGGTGCATCTCGGCAAAGACAACGAGAATCGCCACTGCCAGGACGACGCCCGCGAGGGCGATGAACCGGCGCCGGGCCTGCTCGCGCTGGTGGTCGCGACGGCGGGCCTTGGGCCTCGGCCACATGAGCCACACGATGCCCCCGACGGTCGCCGCGCCCGCCGCGCCTTCCCAGACGTAGTGGAGGATGCGGTTGACGGTCCAGGACCGGCGGATCGGCAAGGCCACGTGGGCTGCGACGAGCAGGGCGACCGCTACGACGCCGATGCTGAGAAACCAGAGGGCCTGCTTCTTCGTCACGGGAGCCCTTTCGCTGAAAGCCCTGTTCAGACGGAGCGCCGTCGCTGTTCGAGCCGGGAGCGGAAGCTCCCGGTGGCCTCGTCACGCGATGGAACGTGTCGAGGCCGAATAGCGCCCCCGGCCGCTCCCGCGGCCGGCTCGGTACGGCCGGCCTCCACGCGCCAAGGCGCGCCGATTATACCCGCGGGGCGCGCCGCCGTCAAAACCTTGCGAAGCGCCGCCGTGCGCGCGATAGTACGGCCGTCTCGCGGGCGCCGTGTCACGCCGCCAACTCACCCGTTTGCGGGGGCTGTGTAAGGGGAACGTCGCGTGGGCGCACTCATCCTGGTCGTGGTGACGTTTGTGGGGTACCTGATCGCCTACCACACGTACGGGCGATTTCTGGCTCGCAAGATCTTCCGGTTGGACAACTCGACACAGGCGCCGTCGGTGCGGCTGGAGGACGGCGTCGACTAC
The DNA here is from genome assembly GCA_964539385.1 of uncultured Anaerolineales bacterium. Taxonomy (GTDB): domain Bacteria; phylum Planctomycetota; class Phycisphaerae; order FEN-1346; family FEN-1346; genus JAUVZF01. Next base: position 14,806 of record CAZIJC010000104.1, read on the forward strand.
GTGCCGACGAAGAAGGGCATCATCTTCGGGCACCATTACACGAGTATCGCGGGGACGGGCCCCATCGTCGGACCGGCCATCGGCATCATCTGGGGCTGGGTGCCGGCCGTCATCTGGGTGTTCGTCGGCGCCATCGTCATGGGGGCGGTCCACGACTTCGGGGCACTGGTCGTCTCGATGCGAAACGACGGCAAGAGCCTCTCGGAAGTGGCCGAGCGGTACATCGGCCGGCGGGCCCGGACGATCTTCTTTCTGGTCGTGTTTCTGGAACTGTTGATCGTCATTGCGATCTTCGGGGTGGTCATCGCGGCGATCTTCGCCAAGTTCCCCCGGTCGGTGTTCCCGATCTGGTTCCAGATACCCATCGCGGTCGCCCTTGGCGCGTGGGTCTATCGGTGGAAAGCGAACGTCGCCGCGGCGACGGCCGTGGCGGTGCTTGCGATGTACGGCACGGTCGTCTTGAGTCACGTGCTCGAGGGGCTGGCACTCACGATGCCTGCGCTGGCGGTCGGCGGCTCCGACCTGCTGCCGGCCACGGGCGTGTGGATCGTGATCCTGCTCCTCTACGCCTACGTCGCCTCGACGCTGCCCGTGACGGTGCTTTTGCAGCCGCGCGACTACATCAATGCGTGGCAACTGTTCATCGCGATGGGGCTGCTGGTTCTTGGGGTGGCGGCGTCTGCGTTTACCGGTGCGCTCCAGATCGTGGCCCCGGCCTACAACGCGTCGCCGGCCGGTGCGCCGCCGCTGTGGCCGTTTCTTGGCGTGACGATCGCCTGTGGCGCCATCTCGGGGTTCCACTGCCTGGTCTCTTCGGGCACGACCGCCAAGCAGGTCCGCTGCGAGGCCGACGCCCGGTTCGTCGGCTACGGCTCGATGCTGATGGAAAGCGCCTTGGCGATCCTGGTAATCGTGACCGTCGCAGCCGGCATCGGGATGGCCTACCAGGTTGAGGGCGGCCAGGTCCTGACCGGCGTCGCCGCATGGAACGCGCACTATGCGTCGTGGGGTGCCGCCGGCGGGCTGGATTCGAAGGTGGAGGCCGTGGTCCGCGGCGCCGCCAACATGCTCGGCTCGATCGGCATTCCGAAAGCCGTCGGCGTCATCATCATGGGGGTTTTCATTGCGTCCTTCGCCGGGACGACGCTCGACACGGCCACGCGAATCCAACGGTACGTCATCTCGGAACTCGCGACAAGTTTCAAACTGGGGGCACTGGCGAACCGCTGGGTCGCGACGGCTATCGCCGTCGTCGGCGCGGGCGCTTTGGCCTTCGGAACGGGCGCCTCCGGCAAAGGCGCCCTGACGCTCTGGCCGATGTTCGGGGCCGTCAACCAACTGCTCGCGGCGCTGGCACTGCTGCTGATCACGATCTACCTTCGTCGTCGCGGCGGGTGGGGATACCTGCTGACGCTCGGACCGTGCCTGTTCATGCTGGTGCTGACGGTGTGGGCCATGGTGATGAAAGAAGTCGAGTTCTTCGCCAAGCCCGTCAGCGAGACGTTTCCCGCCTACCAGAAGTACATTCTCATCATCCTCAACGCCGGCACGCTGCTTCTATCGCTCGCGCTGGCCGTCGAAGCGTTCATCCACATCGCCCGGCCCCGGAAGTGCGACTTGAACGCATAACGGCATTCGAGCAATGCCGTTCGAGCCGGGAGCGGAAGCTCCCGGTGGCCTCGTCACGCGATGGAGTGT
>CAZIJC010000105.1:0-3170 GCA_964539385.1 uncultured Anaerolineales bacterium
GAAGGAACAGCCCCAGGCCGCCCAGGCCCAGCAGGGCCAGCGTCGCCGGCTCGGGAACCACACGAACGAGCACCATACTCAACCCCGGATCATAGTCGCCCGCCAGCGTGATCGTCTCCGACGTGGCCGTAGCCGTAAACGTGCCGATGACGGAATCGACGCCGCCACGGACCATCGCGCCGCTCACGTTGGGTGTTGCCTGGTCGTCCTGCACCGTCTGCGTTCGATCCTTGCTGCCACTGCGGTCGTCGGCAGCGCAGATGAACTGGACGTAGTACTCTGTGTCGACCGTCAATCCCGAAATCGTGATGTCATGGGTCGTGCCAGTCTTGCCGCCCTTCCATCCATGGCTGTCCAGAATCTTGTCCATGTCGGCGTCCCCGGTGGGTTTGCTGTAGCAGCTACTGTTGTGGTTGTCGGGCATGACCGTCCGGTCCGGGCTGAAGGTGATCGTCTCCGTTAAATTGGTGACGCTAACGTCCCCGAGACCGCCCTCGCCGGTGGTCTTTTCTCCGATGTTCAGTGCCAGCAGGATGGCCCCGCCGCTGACCAGGTCATCGTCGCCGAGCGTCTGGCTGATCGTGACGACCGGATCCCACGTGATGATCGAGGCCTGCGCCTGCCCTGCCGCGAGTGCGGCAACCAGAACGGCTACTGCGAGAGTTGACGTACGCATTTGAAATCCCCTTCTGTTCCTTTCCCCGCCCGAAGCGGGGGAAACCCAGAACTCCATGTACTGCCAAATAACAAACGGTCTGGCGATGGCTCCCTCCAGACCCGCTTACAGTGTAACTCAAAAACGCGCAAAAGCAAATTGGTTGGGCGGAATTCCCCAAACCTTTTTTTCCGAATGCGCGGAATTGCCGACCTGCGCCTCCCATCTTTCCCATCTTAACGCGCCGCGGGCCACTTCGCGGGGGTCATAGCCACGCTTGCGTACCCATGAGCATCCATAACCGGAAAACCCGCCATGGCCACCCGGCTATCGGGGGGTCAACCCTACCGCTCGACGCCTTCGCGGAGCCATTCGGGCTTGAGCATCCGGGCGGATTCGGCCTTGGCCTTTGCGAGCCACTCGTCGCGGGTCTTCGACGGCGCGCCGAAGGTGAAGTACGGCGACTCGGCACGCCCCTCCTGCATAATGGCCGCAATCTTCTTGACCACCTCAGGCTGCTCGGCCGCAACGTCTTTTCGCTCGCCGATGTCCGAGTCGAGGTTATAGAGTTGGACGGGCGCGGCGGCGCCCGCGCGGGCGTTCAGGCGGACGCCTTTCCAGTTGCCCATTCGGACGGCCTGCATCCCGCGGCCGGAGTGATGTTCCCAGTAAAGGTACTCGCGGGGTTTCTGCACACCGCGCCCGAGGAGCGTCGGGGCGATACTGACGCCGTCGATCCCCTTGGGCGTGCGGTCGGCCGCCCCGGCCAGGTCCATGAAGGTCGGCAGCCAGTCCCAGAAGGCGCACGGCAGGCGTGAGGTGGCGCCGGGTTTGATGCGGCCGGGCCAGCGGGCGATCATCGGGACACGGATACCGCCCTCGTACACGCTGCCCTTGAGGCCGCGCAAGGGCTTTGCGCTCTCGAAGAACGCCGCGTCAACGCCGCCGGTGTACGTCGGGCCGTTGTCGCTCGTGAAGACCACGAGCGTGTCGCGCTCGACGCCCAATGCCTTCAGCAGCGCGACGATGCGTCCCACGTCGCGGTCCATCCGCGTGATCATGGCGGCGTAGGCGGCGAGCGGCGTGGCGTGGCCGGAGTAGTGGCCACCCTTGTACGGCTTCTCGGGCCACTTGCCCTTGTACTCGGCGAGGGAATCCTCGGGCACGTGTAGCGAGACGTGCGGCACGGCGTAGGGGACGTAGAGGAAGAACGGCCCGCGTCCGGCCGATTCGCGCAGGAACTTCAGGGCCTCCTCGGTGAACATATCGTGGGAATACCGGACCCGTTTGCCCCCGAGGTTCTCCTCGAGGATGATCTTCTTCTGGTTCCGCCACATGTACTCAGGATAATGGCTATGGGCGTTCCACTGGTCGAGGTAGCCGAACCAGAAGTCGACTCCCTGCTTGTTCGGCAGGCCGCTGGAGCCGGGTCCGCCGAGCCCCCACTTGCCGGCGGCGCCCGTGCGGTAGCCTTCGCGCTTCAGGAGTTCCGCCAGGGTGACGGTCTCGTCGGGGATCGGCAGTTGTCCGACGCGCGGCCTTCCCAGGTTGCCGCGCACGTGCGCGTGACCGGTGTGGTAGCCGGTCATCAGCGTGCACCGCGACGGGGCACAGACAGGGCTGCCGGAATAGTGATCGGTGAAGCGCATGCCCTCGGCGGCCAGGCGGTCGAGGTTGGGCGTGCGGATTTTCTTCTGTCCGTAGCATCCGAGTTCGTTGTAGCCGAGATCGTCGGCGAGGATGAAAACGAAGTTGGGTTTGGCCGCAGGGTTTCGGGGTTCGCCGGCCGTCGCGTTTGTGCCGGTCGCGGACTGCGCCGCCCCCACACACCCGCTTGCGGCCGCCGCGGCGCCGAGGCCGACGGCTCTCAGAAACTGCCTTCGGGACAGGCTCGCCATGAGGGTCTCCTTGCCTGACGTTCCGCACACCGTCCGAACACACTCCGCGCCGGGGTGTCCACGTTAATGCGATAGGGGCGTCGAAACAAGGAGATTGCGCTGCGAGACGACGCCGGTGTGGCCACTATTTCCAGCACCCGCCCCAGCACCCGGTGCCATCCGCGGCCACGCGCCCGAGAACCGTCTGTGCGCCTTGACTTTCCGAAATTCTGAGGTATAGTAGGCGAGCGGGGAATCGACGGCCACGCACGTTTGGAGGGACCGAGCATACTTGGCCCGTTTTGCTGAGTCACAAGCTGAATTCGCTGGTCTTAGGGCGACTTCCGGGGGAGTGGCTATACCGGAGTTGCCCTTTTTGCGCGCGGCCGCACACTACGGAAGGGGGATGAAGATGAAAAGGCAGTGGCTGGTTCTTGGCATCTCGGCAATACTGACGATCTGGGCGATGCCGGCGGTGGCGGGCTGGTCTCAGGAAGCCAGACTCCTGGCCAACGACCGCGCGGCCAACGACTTGTTCGGCGAGTCGGTCTCGATCAGCGGCGGCACGGCCATCGTAGGGGCAGTGTGGAACGATGACAACGGCTCGAATTCCGGTTCGGCGTACATCTTCAAGGACA
>CAZIJC010000105.1:3270-16408 GCA_964539385.1 uncultured Anaerolineales bacterium
GACACCGGCTCGGGCTGGACACAGACCGCCAAACTCCTGGCCGGGGACGGAGCCGCCTCCGACTCCTTCGGCCAGTCGGTCTCGATCAGCGGCGGCACGGCCATCGTCGGGGCACACTGTGACGATGACAACGGCTCGGCGTCCGGTTCGGCGTACATCTTCAAGGACACCGGCTCGGGCTGGACACAGGCTGCCAAACTCGTGGCCGACGACGGAGTGCAAAGCGACTACTTCGGCTACTCGGTCTCGATCAGCGGCGGCAAGGCCATCGTCGGGGCATATGGGGACGCTGACAAGGGCTCGGACTCCGGTTCGGCGTACATCTTCCAGGACACCGGCTCGGGCTGGGACCAAGTCGCCAAACTCGTGGCCGCAGACGGAGCAGCGGCTGACCACTTCGGCTACTCGGTCTCGATCAGCGGCGGCACGGCCATCGTGGGCGCAGACGGCGACGATGACAAAGGTCCGTGGTCCGGTTCGGCGTACATCTTCCAGGACACCGGCACGGGCTGGACACAGGAGGCCAAACTCCTGGCCGCAGACGCAGTTTACGAGAGCGACCACTTCGGCTTCTCGGTCTCGATCAGCGGCGGCACGGGGCTCGTCGGCGCGCGCGCGGATGACAACTGTGCCGGCTCGGCCTACGTCTTCACACCCGAACCGGCAACGCTTCTGTTGCTGTGCGGCGGCGCGGCGGCCGTCCTCCTGAACCGGAAACGCAAACCGTAGTGTGCCACAGTCAGCGCGGCCCGTACGGGCCGCGCACGGCGTCCACGGCGCGCGTCTGCTGGCGGGCTTCGCGGTGGGCAGGATTGCCCACCGCGCGATCTGCGGTTTCGGGTGGGAATGGCGGGCGTGCTGCTGGAGATGGATCCGCTACTCGGTCTTGAGGGGGCCGCCCAGCGCCTGCAGCCGCAGACGGGCGGCGCTCTGTTGGGGATCTTCGGGGTAATCCTCCACGGCCGTCTGCAAGAGCAGCCGGGCCTTGTCGGTTTGGGCCTCGGCCACGTGGCACTGGGCCGCGAACATGAGCAGCCGAACGGCGTAGGCGCTGTCGGGGCTGGCGCCCAGGAGGTCCATGGCCTCTCGCAGGGCAGCCGGGCGGTCGCGTCTGGCCAGCAGGGCCTCGGCACGCAGCAAGGACCAATGGCCTTTGAGTTTATCGAGCGGAAACTCCCACGCCCAGTCGTCGATGAACTTGAACGCCCATTCCCACTGGCGTTCGCGTGTGTATTCCTCGACGTTCCGTGCGAGGGTGCCGACGCGGACGGCAGCCACGTTGGGCGGCTCGAAAGTCAAGCGGATGGCCGCCGCCGCCGTATAGGCCGCCCTCGCCTTCTCGCCGTCGCCGCGATGCCGCCAGATGTCGCCGACGCCGATATATGCCCGTCGGATCTCGCGATCGGCCCCGGCGGTGGCGTAGGTTTTCAGGACCCGCTGATACTCTTTCTCGGCCTCGTCGTAGCGGCGGAGGTCCTTTAAGAGCGTCTCGCCGATCTGGACGGCGATCTCGGCCTTTCTGCGGCCGCTCTTGATGCGGCCCTCGACGGTGCGGTACGCGCGCAGCGCCTCCTCGGCCCGTCCGGCAGCGCGAAGGTTCTCGCCGAGGACAAGCCCGGCGGGGATGAGACCCTTCTCCGAAACGCCCTCGCGCCGGCGCGTCACTTCGGTCGCAGCAGCGATGAGCGGCTGGCACATCTTCTCGTGCTTGAAAAGGTCCACGGCCAGGATGAGATTGGGCAGGTCGAGTTTCGCAAAGTCGTACTTGGCAACCGCCTCCGCGTACTGCGCGATGGGCGTGATCTTGCGGGACGCCTGGTTGAACCAATCGCGCTGGACGCCGACCTTCGTGCGAAACGTGTTGGACACCATGCCGCGGCTCGCCGTCAGCGAAACCGTGTAGTCGCCGGGCGCCAGGTAGACGTGGGTGGGCCTGGACTCCGAACTCGTCTGGCCGTCGCCGAAGTTCCATTCGAACCGGCCGCCGTGCGCGACGCTGACGGCCTTCGACAGATTCGTGAAGCGCATCCGGACGGCGTACTGTTTCGGCCACCAGACCTCGTCGGCCTGTTGGGCAAAGAAGTCGGCCACCAGTTTTTCGCTCCTCAGGTCCATCTCAACCAGTTTGGCCTCGGCGACGGGCAGAAAGACGTTCGGCGGAATGGCCCGGTACTGCTTCTCGCCCGGTGCTCTCCACGCCACCACCGACATGGTCCGGCCGGCCTGGCTCACGTTCCAGTAATCGATTCGATGGACGGCCTGCGTCAAAGCCACGTTTTTGGCGTGCCGCGCATCGCGGACGGCGCCGTGCGGGCCGGGCCAGACGACCACCGGACGCCCGTCGATCAGCACCCAGGAGCCACCGTCGCTGGAGGTGGCAATCGAATACGTGCCCGCCGTCGGCGGGATAAACCAGCCGCTGTAATGGAAAATGGTGGGCGTGCCGTCGGGGGCAAAGGGATGGTGGCCGAACGAGATGTGGCTAACGAAATCCGCCCCGATCGGTGGGGCCTTCGCCCAGGCGGCTTCGACCATGGGGAGTGCGGCCAGGCGCCTGCCGGCCACCCACCGGCGAGCCTCCAGCAGCACGCCGCGTTTGATCTCCCAGGGCTTCGGCGCGGGCGCCTTGGGGTTGCCGTAATAGACGTAATACCGCGCGACGTTCGGCACCGCCTCAAAGGCGACGCGCACGAGATCGCCCGGCCCGACCTGGAGGACGCGATGGGGAGTCAGTCTGCGGCCGCTTACGGCAACCCGGACGTCGGAGGCGTCGGGCTTGGCCAAGCCGCCGGTGTAGAAGGCGCCGACCGCCACCTCGCCGCCCGCTTTGCCGGTATCCTCCACGACGGCGCCGACAACCCGCCGGACGGTCCATTCGTGGTCCAGCCAAGTGGCCTGATCGGCCACGACGGGCGCGGTCGCCGCCACCCCCACGACGGCAGCAAGCCAGAGCGTTTTCAGGCAGCGCACGGGAACGGTCCTCCCGGCAAGGCCTCACCTGCCGCTGGAATAAACCAGCCCGACAGCCGAAAGTATCGGCCGTCGGGCCGGAGTCGGCACCCATTCTGGCCCCGTCGCGGCATGCGCGGTTGGCGTTACCCGCCGGCGGCGGCTTTTTTCTTCGCCTTGTACGCGTCGTTGAGGATCTTGAGAACGTCCTGGGTGATGTCCGTCACCTCCGTCGGATAGAGGACGCGCTGGCCCACGATGCGCTTCTGAAGGTCCTGGAGACCAACGGCCTTGTCGACGTCGATCTGCGGGGGCTCCAGGAAGGCCTTCGTGAAGACCAGGTCGAGGCTGTTCTTTTTGACCATGCGTCCAACGGCGTCGGTCATCTGGCGATACATGTCGAGGAGGACTTCCTGGTGTCGGCGTTCGATCTTGATTCTTTCGATCTGCATCCAGGTGTTGAGTTCCGCCCGGGCCTTGAGCAGCTGGTCGTCGAGTTGCTGCCACTCCTTGGTTCCCTTGTTGAACCCATCGCGTTTCAGGCGCATGTCTTCGAGCGCCTTGACTTTGGGTTCCGCCGAAGCCTTGAAGTTCGCCTGCTCCACCTGAATGTCGGCGTTGGCGTCCTTGGTACGGTCATAGCCGTTGGTGACCGCAACGAGGTCGACCACGCCGACCTTGATGGCGGCATCGGCGGCAGCCGACGCGACCAGAGCGACGGCCATGGCGGCCGCCAAGAAAGTTAACCTGCGCATGGATGACTCCTTTTTCAAAAAGACACGTCGTTCGAGTGGTTTCCCCCATTATCGGATAATCACCGGCGTCTCGCCACAGAAAACCGCTGTGGCGAGAGATGAGGGCGGCACCGACCCCCGCGCCCTAGAAAGATGTTCCGATCGAAAACGAGAAGAACTCCTCATCGTCATCCCCGTCCTTGGCGATCGGGAAGCCGAAATCCAGCGCAAACGGAACCGGGCCGAAGAACGGAACCGTGAAGCGGACGCCGAACCCCACGGCCGCACGCCACGTCGAAAGCGTGATCCGCTCCTCCACGGTACCCGTGTCGAGGAAGAGGACGCCGGTGAGCGTTTTTTCGAAGATCGGGAAGGAGTACTCGGTGGATGCCAGGGCGAGGAAGTCGCCGCCGACGAAGGTGCCCCCGGTTTTCGGTCCGACGCCGCGGAACTCGAAGCCGCGGATGCTGCCGTGACCGCCCGCGAAGAATCGCTCGAAGATCGGCGCGTCGCCGCCGATGAAGCCCATCCGCCCGCGAATCGCCAGGACGCTCTTGCGGTCGAGCACGTCGCGGGTCACCGTCCAGTACCGCCGCCCGTCCACCAGGAACTTGGTGAAGGTGTAACTGCCTCCCAGGGCGCCGGCCTGTTCCACCGACCCGGTGAGGCGATACCCCTCCGTCGGGAAGAGGAACGAGTCGGTGGTGTCCTTGACGAGCCCCACCTCGACGCTCGTGAGGGTCGAGGAGCCTTCGACGTCGAGGACGTCCTGAGGCACGCCGCGGTCCGCGTTGCGGATGTTGATGTTTTCGAGGCGCAGGTTCACGAACGCACGGAGGTCCTCGCGGAGTTCCCTCCCGAAGCCGAAGTGGCCGCCGACGCGCCGCTCGTCGTACGAGTCGCGGGCGCGGTCGAAGTAGAACAGGCTCGTCGAGAAACTGAAGTCCGTGTCGAACACGTGCGGGTCGCGGAAATCAACCCGGTACCGCTGAAGCCGGGTACCGGGCTCCAGCACGATCTGTGCGGTCTGGCCGGCGCCGCGAAACGCCTCGCCGCGCCAGAACTCCTCGTTGGACTGCGGCCAGTCGGTGATATCGAAGTTGCGCTGGACGAGCGAGATGTTGCCCAGGACGCCGCTGTTGCTCGAGATGCCGGCGCCCAGGATGAGGTTGGCGGTCTCGGCCTCTTCGACGCGTACCAGGATATCGGTCACGCCCGGATCGGCAGTCGGGATCGTGGTAATCTGGACCGACCCCGGCCGGTACAGGCCGGTGCCTTCGAGGCGGCGGCGGGCACGGTCGATCAGTTTCGTATTGACCGGCTCTTCCGGATAGAACCGCAGTTCGCGCCGGATGACCTTGTCTTGGGTCAGGCGGTTGCCTTCGACACGGATCTCGCCAATCTGGATGGGGTTGCCTTCCTCGACCTTGAACGTGACGTCCACCTGGCCGGGCTCGTCGGTAAAGTCGATGACGGGGCGGATGAAGGCGTCGATGTACCCGACCTCGCCGTACGTCTCGCGGATGAGTTCCACGTCGGCGCGGACGGCGTCGGCAGCGTACGGCTCACCCGGCGCCAGTCGCATCTGCTTCTGCAGGAGGGGGCGACTGAAGCGATCGACGCCTTCAAGAGCCACCGACCGCGCCTGGTACCGCGGGCCTTCCTCCACGATGACCCGGATCGAAAGTTTCGTCTTGTCGGGGGTGAACTGAAGTTCGCGCCCCACCCGCACGTCGAGGAACCCCTGCTCGACGTAGTAGTTGCGAATGCTGACGACGTCCCGCTGGAGTTGCTCATCATCATACGTGCCGGCGACGAGCAGCGGGAACCACGTGCGGGTCTCCATGCGCTTCGCCAGTTCGCCCGCCCCAATGGAATGGTTGCCGACAAACCTGATCTTGCGGACGCGGACGCGCGGCCCTTCGGCGATGGTGTACCGGGCAACGCGGCTCTTCGCCAGCAGTGGCTCGTCGAGCGTGACGGAGACGAAATAGTATCCCTTGTCGCGGTATTTGCGCTCGATGGCCCGCGCGCCGGCGAAGACCTTGTGCCGGTCGAGAAGGTTCCCGGCCTCCACGCCGACGGTCTCGGCAAGGTCCTTGTCGTCGAACTTGCGGTTCCCGTCGAACTCGAGGCGTTCGAGCACCGGCCGCTCGGTCACTTCGACCACCAGAACGAGGCCATCGGCTTCCCGCTGGGGACGGATGACCACGTTGTCGAACTCGCCGAGGTCGTAGATGCGTTTGAGGTCTTCATCGACGGCGGCCGGGCTGTAGAGGCTGCCCTCGCGCAGTCGCATCTGACCGAGGATACGGTGGGCGGTGGCACGGACGTTGCCGCGGAGCACCACGCGGACGATCCGCTCGCCGGACGTTTCGGCCTCACCGGCCACAAGTCCGCCGACCAGACCGGCCGCCAGCAGCAAAATGAGCGCTCCGGCGGCCAGCCTCTTTGCGATGGCAGGATGCCGGGCGCCGGTAGCCACTAGGAAGGTCATGCCTCGAGTTTCGACTCCGCCGTCTTCACCCGCTGGAACACCCTCGGCCGGTATTCTACTTACGCCGACCGCCGCGTGTCACCAAGAAACTGCGCCGATTCCGCCGACCGGCTCACGCGGCGTCGGGGTCATCTGACGGTGCGCGCAGGCGCCGGCCGGAACACAACGAGCGGCCAAAGCAGCGGAAACAGCGTCACGATCGGCAGAAGCAGCGCCGCCGCCGCCACCTTTATCTCGGGCCGGGAACTCGACATCTGGTTCTTAACGAACCATACCACCCCCAGGGCCAACAGGACCGCGTTGGCGATGATGAAGACCCAGCGAGCCCAGGATCGGTTTCGGGCGTACATCATGCCCACGAAAACCGCCGCGACGAAACACACCACCGTGGCTGCAACCGCCGCGTAATAGACGGCCGCTCTCGTCTCAGCACTGCCGGCGGTCACAAAGAGAGAGGCTCGGAGCAGGTAGGCGGAGAAGATCGGGTAGAAGTTCACCGTCACGGCCACCACCTCAACCGCGGCCAACAGGTAGGCTATGTTCCGTCTCGCTTTCGGATCGCGCTGCCACTGTGCCATCAGGCTTCCTCCCCACCGAAGGACCCCGTACGGGCGGTCGCGTGCCGACCGGCGCTGCTAATCCTCCTCGAACGTCGGGCCGACGAGAACACCAAAGGCATCGAGCGTCGAACGATCGCCGCTGGTGATAAGGCGAAGCGTGTGCTCGCACCTGGGGATCGCCCGCCGGATGAACCGCTTCGCCGAGACGGCCTTCGTCTTCGCATGCCGTGCCATCTCCAACCACAGGTACGCGAGGTACACGTCAATCGCCACGTCGACCAGCGGCCGCGCCATCAGGTCGAGGTAATCGGCCGACTGGTCGTTCTTGAGGTAGTTGACGGCAGCGGCCAGTTTTTCACGGATGCGTTTCAGATACCCGGCCATGCCCTTGAACCCTCGCGGCGGGTCGGCCGAGGCGAACTCGGCGAATCGTTTCTCGGCCGTGCCGCTCGTCACGCCGCGCACCGCCGCCAGAATCTGGAGTTGGCTCGTCCCCTCGTAGATCGTCGTGATGCGGGCGTCGCGGTACAACTGCTCCAGCGGATAATCTTTCATGTACCCGGAGCCGCCGAGGACGCTGATGGCCTTGTAGGTCACGCGGTTGCACATTTCGCTGAGCCAGTACTTGGCGATGGGTGTCATGAGTGCGGCCAGGCGTTTGTACTTTTTCTGCTCCTTGTTGACGGCAGAGCGCTTCTCGGGATCGTCCTCTCGCTGCTTCGCCTGGTCGAGGACGTACTCGTAATCGGCGGCCAGGGTCGCGTCGTAGAGCAGCGAGCGTCCGGACTCGATGGCGAGTTTCATCTCGGCCAACAGGTCCGCCACGGCGGGGAACCGGTCGATGGACCGCCCGAACTGGACGCGCGACGCCGCGTAGTTGCGGGCCGCGCGAAACGCCGCTTCCGCAATTCCCAGGCTCTGGGCGGCAATGCCGATCCGGGCGCCGTTCATCAGCGCCATGACGTAGGTCACAAGGCCGCGTCGGCGCTCGCCCACCAGTTCGGCGGGGGCGTCGTTGAACTGCATCTCGCACGTCGGCGAGCCGTGGATGCCCATCTTGTCTTCGGTGCGGCGGATGCGGATGCGGTCGCCGGCTTCGGCCAGAAAGAGGCTGAGGCCCATGCCGCCCGTCTCGTCGGGCTCGCTGCGCGCCAGCACCAGGAGCACCTCGCCGCAGCCGTTCGTGATGAACCGCTTGACGCCGCTCAGGCGCCACCGGCCCCCGTCGTCCTGGTAGGCCCGCAGTTGCACGTTCTGGAGGTCGCTGCCGGCGTCGGGTTCCGTGAGAACCATGGCGCCGGTCACCTCGCCGGAGGCGAATCGCGGCAGGTAGGCCTGCTTCTGGTCGTCGGAGGCGAACAGGTTGATCGTCTCGGCGATGCCCTGGAGACCGAAGATGTTCATGAGGCCGGCGTCGGCCCGGCTGACGATCTCGGTGGCCATGGTATAGATGATGCCCGGCAGATTGAGGCCGCCGAAGCATCGCGGCAGCGTGGCGCCCATCAGGTCGGCCTGCGAGAGCACCTTGAGCGCTTTCGCGATGCCCGGCGCGTAGCGGACGCGCCCTTCTTCGGGGCACAGGTGCGAGCCGTCGGTGTCGATGTCCGCCGAGAGCGGCGCGATGACGTCACCCGAGATCTCGCCCACCAGGTCGAGCGTGCGCCGGTAGTTGTCGAGCGCGTCGGCCAGGTCCGCAGGCGCGTAGTCGTACTGCTCGGCCTCCGCGAAGTCGCGTTCCCGGATGCGGACCAGACGCTCCAGGTCCAGGGAACCGAGGTGGAACTGTATGTCCGCGTTATCGGTGCAGAAATTGGCCACGTCTTACACCCGCTTCTTGACGGCGTCGACCATCATGGGGACCACGCGGTTCAGGTCGCCGACGATACCGTAATGCGCAACCTCGAAAATGGGCGCGTTCGGGTCGGCATTGACGGCAATGATCTTTTTGGCCTCGCCCATGCCGGCCCGATGCTGCACCGCCCCGCTGATTCCGACTGCAACGTACAAGGCGGGACGGACCGTCGTGCCCGTCTGGCCGACCTGGTGGTCCTTGTCGATCCACCCGCTGTCGACGGCGGCGCGGCTGGCGCCGACGGCGGCGCCGAGGGCGTTCGCCAGGTCCCACACGAGGCGGAAACTCTCTTTGCCGCCCACGCCGGCGCCGCCCGCGACGATGATCCGGGCCGCCTTGAGGTTGACCTTTCGCTCGGTCCGCTGATGTTCGAGTATCGTCAGGACAACGTCCTCGTCGTCCAGTTCGGGCGAGACCATGACGATTTCGCCGCGCCGCGTCGCGTCGGCCTCGGGCATCCGCATGACGCCTTCGCGGACGGTGGCCATCTGCGGCCAGCGCTCGGGGTTGACGATGGTGGCGATGATGTTGCCGCCGAACGCCGGGCGGATCTGGTAAAGGAGATTCTTGTACCGCTTCTTCGTGCCGGGCTCCGTGTGGTCGCCGATGTCGAGGTCCGTGCAGTCGGCGGTCAGGCCCGCCCAGACGGTGCTGGCGACGCGCGGCGCAAGGTCGCGCCCCACGGGCGTCGCCCCGAAGACGACGATCTGCGGACGGTGCTCCTCAATCAGCCGCGCGACCGTCTTCGCGTACGGTTTGGCCTGGTAGTGGCCCAGGAGCGGGTGCTCGCCGACCAGGACCCGGTCGGCCCCGCAGTGGACGAGCCGCCCGGCGATCCCTGCCACCTTGGCCCCGAGCAGGACCGCCGTCAGGCGGACGCCGAGGCTGTCGGCGAGTTCGCGGCCTTTCGAGAGAAGTTCCAGGCCGACGTCGTGCAGCGCGCCGTCGTTCTGTTCGGCGACGACCCACACGTCGCCCCGGCGGTTGGGTTCGATCATTAGCGTGTGAATCTCCGCGGCGCCACCCCCGTGTGCCTCACGGGGGGCTAACTGTCAGCCGATGGCGTGATCGGCGATGAGTTCGTGGATCATGCCGCTGATGCCCGATTCGTCGGGTTCAACCCTCTTGAACCCGCTGCCCGCCAGGACCACCGACTGGATGCGTTTGACCTTGGTGGGGCTGCCGTCGCGGCCGCACCACGCCAAGTCCACGTCGAGGTCGTCGAGGCCCCATTGTTTGATCAGGAAGCCGCGTGCCTCAAGCGTCTCGGCCCGGCGGTCAACCTGCGCGGCCTGCTCCTCGGCGGAGGCGTCGGGCATCCGGCGGCTCACTTCACGCTCCAGTTCAACCGGCGCACGGCATTTCTTAACGGCCATGATCCGCTTCGCCGAGGCGGGCCGCGGCTCGGGAGCCTGATCCGTCACGGTGAGGAGGCAGGGAAGCGACGTCTCCACCCGTTCCCAGCCGGTGCCCGTGTTGCGGCGGGCCCGCACCTTGCCGCCGGCCACCTCCTCGACCGAATCGACGTAGGTGACCTGGGGCCATCCGAGTTTTTCGGCCGTCTGCGGCGGCACCTGGGCGGTGTCGCCGTCGATCGCCTGCCGACCGCAGAGCACCATGTCCACGGGTTCGGCGGCGGCGATTTTGCGGACCGCGCACGAGAGAATGTAACTGGTGGCCATCGTATCGCTGGCAGCGGCGCGGCGGTCGGTGAGCAGGACGGCGTCGTCGGCGCCGCGCTCGAGGCTCTCGCGGAGCCGCTCGGCCGCCCCCGGCGGACCCATCGTCAGGACCGTCACCCGGCCACCGTAACGCTCGCGCAACTGCAGGGCCACTTCGAGGGCGTGCAGGTCATCCGGGTTGAAGACCATCGGCAGGACGCTGCGGTTGACGGTGCCGTCGTCGCGCATGGCGTCGCCCGTGACGCGCTTCGTGTCCGGCACGTGCTTGACCAGGACGACGAGGTTGTACGCCATCTCTCGCTCTTTCTCCCGTCCAGTAACACCGCTTGGAATGGCCCTGAGAGAGACAACTTACTTCTGGTTCCGGCAGCGGTCAAGGGCAAAACGCACGGTGCGTGGCGGCCTCACCGGGGCGGCTTGCCGGCTTCGACCTTCACGGCGTGTCGCGGCCGGGAGACGGCTGATTCGGGCAGGATCGTGCCGTCGCCCGGAAGGCGCTCGATGCGAACCGGCAGCGTCTCCTCGTCGCGGATCGGCTCGATGTACTTGGCGCGGTATCGCCCGGACTGCATGCGGCACGAGTGACGGTGCGGAGCGAACTCGGGGTGGGCCACCAGTCGGCGCCAGATCGTCTCGAGCGGCTCCTCGCGCACGTTCCCGAAAGAAACGGGGTTGAAATCGCACGGATTGATGTCACCGTAACACGTCATGTAAAACTGGGCGAACCCGCCGAAACACCCGCCGCCGTCGTACGCGTTGGCCTTCGCCTGGGCCGTGATGCCCATCGGATGGTCGGCGGCGTTGTATTTGTCGGCCAGCGCGCGGATGCGTTTGATGTCTTTGCGGCCCATGATGACGTCGGGCCGTGAGAGGAACTTGCCCGTCGGGACGCAGTCGAAGATGGTAACCTCGTGGAACCCCTCGTCGCGTGCGATCTCCAGAAGGTGCTCAAGCGCCCCCGAGGTGACCGACTCGTGGCAGCCGTAGGTCGAGATGCCCGTCAGGATACCCGCCTCGCGTGCCCGCCGTGCACCTTCCATGGCCTTGCGGAACGCACCCGGCACGCACCGCAGGCCGTCGTGGACCTCGGGGGTGTCGGCGTCGATGGAGACGTTCATGCTGCCGAGTCCCGCCCCGGCCAGTTTTTCAATGTTCTTCTGTGTAAGCAGCACGCCGCTTGTAAAGATCATCGTGTGGGCACGGTTGGTGTCGGTGTGAGCGATGAGTTCGGGCAGGTCGGCCCGCGCGAGCGGTTCGCCGCCCGTGAAGATCATGGTGCAGACGCCCAGGTCGAGGGTCTGGTCGATGACCCGTTTGAGTTCGTCGGTTGTCAGTTCCCGCCGCTGGGGCGTTACGAAGCGGTCGGCCGAGCAATGGACGCACTTGCACGGACACCGCGGCGTGACGGACAGGGTGCTGGTGGCCGGGAAGACGATTCCTTCGGCCATCGTCCGAAGTTTCCGCTCGAACGGCCTCATCGCCGCCGGGCTCGGCATCGGCGGGTTGTAGAGGTTGTAGACGTTCTTGCCGTCGGTTTCGGCGATAATCTTCAGCCGATTGACGATCGCCAGGAAGGCGTCCACCTTGTCGGCGAAGACGCCCCGCAGCGGCCCGCTGAGTTCGCAGCGGATTCGCTTGTCACCGTCACGCCACGTCCGGATCTGAAGCAGCCGCATCCCGAGCGGGCCGGTGACGTCCGTATGGACGACGCCGTCGGCCGCCTCGGTGCTCGCCACGTGCATCCGTTTCAGCACGCTCTCGCTGATCCGTTCGGTCAACCGACTCACGCGCTTCCCCTGCTTCGAGACCCTCTCCTCCCAACCGATGCTCCATTCTAACGATCCGAGACCGGCTTATCAACTTACCCGCCGCGGGCGGCCGCGATGACCCGCTCGGCCACTTCGACGGCACGCACGCCGTCCTCGGCGGTAACCGCCACGTCCCCTTCCCCGCGGACGGCCGCCAGAAAACTCGCCAACTGCGCTCGAAGGGCGTCGGGCTCCGTCTCGACAGGCACGTGCTCGACCGTCACGAGGTCGTCCATCCCGATCTCGGCCGGCGGCGCCCCGCTGCGGACCAGGTCCGAGAGGCCCGGCTTCGGCGTCAGCCACTCGATCGTTCGGGCCGCATAGTCCATCTTCACGTACGCGCCTTCGGCGAAGACGCGAACCAGCCGCTGGCGCGTCCGGCTCATGCGGCTGGCCGAGAGCGTCGCGACGCACCCGCTGGGAAACGCCAGGCGCACGTTGACAAAATCCTCGTGCGGCCCGACAACCACGCCGCCCACGGCATCCACCCGCTCGGGCATCTCGCCCGCCAGAAAAAGCACGACGTCCAGGCCGTGGATCATGACGTCCATCACCACGCCCACGTCCATACTGCGGAAACTGAAGCGACTGACCCACGAGACCTCGACGTAGGCCGGCTTGATCCGGCGGCCGGCGATGGCCCGCGTCACGGGGTCGAACCGAAGGATGTGCCCGACCTGCGCCACAACGCCCGTGCGGCGTGCGGCGTCGGCGATCCGGCGCGCCTCCTCGGCGGTGGCGGCCAGGGGCTTCTCGATGAGGACCGCTATGCCGCTCTCCAGCAGCGGCAGCGCCACGTTTCGGTGAGCCGGCGTCGAGGCCGCGACGACGGCGGCATCGACCGCGCCGGCCAGTTCGGTCACGTCGCCGACGGCCCGCGCGCCGTGCGCCTCGGCCACGGCGGCGGCCCGCTCGCCGTCTATGTCACACACGGCCACAAGGTCTGCATCGTCGCGCTCGGCGATCGCCTGGGCGTGGTACGCCCCCATGTGCCCGGCGCCGACAAGGGCGAGTCTCACGCGTTCGGCCATGCCGAATCACCTTCCATCTCCGCGT
>CAZIJC010000106.1:0-16406 GCA_964539385.1 uncultured Anaerolineales bacterium
AGGCCATCGAGGCGTACGGGCGGGAGCGGTGGTTGGGGGAACTGGCGGAGGCTCTGAGGAGGAAGACGTATCGTCCGGAGGCCGTGCGGCGGGTATGGATTCCGAAGCCGGACGGCACGAAGCGTCCGCTCGGTATCCCGACAATTCGGGACCGGGTGGCCCAGAGGGCGGCGGTGTTGGTCCTGGCTCCGATTTTCGAGGCGGACCTGGCCGCCGAGCAGTACGCCTACCGGCCCGGCCGGGGCGCGTTGGATGCGGTGCAGCACGTCCACCGGCTCCTGATGAGCGGCCACACCGAGGTGGTGGACGCGGACCTGAGCGGGTATGTCGACAGCATCCCGCACGCGGAACTCCTGAAGTCGGTGGCCCGTCGCGTCGTGGATGGGGCGATGATGCGAACGACTAACCCCCGATGGCAATCGGGGGCTAATCAAAGACTGATGTGGCTGGTCATGGCGGTGGAAGAAGAGGACGCCCGCGGACGGAAGCAGCGGACGACCCGCGCCAAGGACACGGGGCGAGCCCGCGCCGCAGGGCGCGCCGATCTCCCCGTTGCTGGCGAACCTCTACATCCGACGCTTCGTGGTGGGCTGGAAGGTGCTGGGGCACGAAGCGCGTCTGAAGGCGCGAAAGCGTCAACTACGCCGACGACTTCGTCATCTGCTGTCGCGGGACCGGCGCCCAGGCGCTGGCCGCCATGCGAAAGATGATGGTGCGGCTGAAGTTGACGGTCAACGAGGCCAAGACGCGTCTGCGGCGGGCGCCGGACGAACCGTTCGACTTCCTGGGGTACACCTTCGGGCGGAACTGGTCGCCCGGGCCAGGGCGGTCGTATATCGGGACGCGGCCGTCGAAGAAGCGGCTGGCGCGCCTGGTGACGGCCCTGCGGGGGCTGACCGGACGAAGGAGTGCCCGGCCGACCGTGCAGGAGAAGGTCGCGGAACTCAACCGCCTGCTCAGCGGTTGGGCGAACTACTTCTGCCTGGGGTCGGTCAGCCGCGCCTACCGGGCGATGGACGAGCAGGCCCGGCGACGGCTGCGCCAGTGGCTGCGTGCGAAGTACCCGCACCAGGGGTCCGGGCGGAAACGGTACCCGGACGCCTACCTGCACGAGGTGCTGGGGTTGGTCCGCCTTCAGGGGCGGCCGCGCGGCTTCCCGTGGGCGAAGGCGTGACGCCTTCTCCGAGAGCCGGATGCGGGAAATCCGCACGTCCGGTTCTTTTGAGCGGGGTCTGGAAACGGAGCACGGTCGAGCCAGTGAGGCACCGCCAACCGAAAGGGGCGGCCAACGGTTATGCCCGACCTACCCCACCGCGCCAGACCTCGACTCTACCCCGTCGGTACCGGCGTGCCACGGCGGACCGCCGCCCAAGTGTTCGGCGCGCCAAGCAAAGTGGCCCAAACCTGTCCCCCCCTTCCGAGCGAAAACCAAGAATTCTGAAAATCGTAACTTCTTGCAGCCCCAGGACTTGTGCACTTTCCTCTGGACGAGAAACAGGCGAACTTTGGCGCGAAACGGAGCACGCCATCCTTTTGTGGAGGGACGATGCAAATGCGAAAACGACCGTCGGGCCGCTCGAACCGATATCACCGAATCCCAATGGGAGCCCCATGATGAAACTGGACTTCACGAACTTCGCCGACTCCGACCTCGATGAGGAGTTTATCGAGCACCTCATCCGGGAAGAGGTGCCGGATCGGGCACTCCACTTCAGCCGACTGTGGGCCTACTACAAGAACGACCTGACACCCCTCGGTGCGGGCCTCCCGCAAGCCACGTCCGACTTGGACTGGCTGGCCTCCTCGCGGCCGTACTACCAAGCCCAGGAATTCGGCCTGCCGGCCCGGATCACCGGCCGGTCACACCTCGGTTACGGCGGTGCCGGCGTGCCCCAGCCGGCCCTGACGCGCAAAGAAGTCGTCATCGAGAACGACATCGGCTGGCGGGTTGACACCGCCGTCCACTTCCTGGCGGGGAAGCCTGTCACGATCGAGAGTCTGGCCCGCCGGCCGCAGGACGCCCGACGCATCGAGGAGGCGCTTGGGGCCGTCTGGGAATCGAGCGGCGGTGTATCACTCGTTCAGGAAATAGCCCTCATGGGAGGCGTCTATGGTTTTGTGGACCTCGTGATCCGCGTGCGCCCGGACAGCGGCGACGCAGCCGAGATCCGCCCCGGCAGCGAGAGCGGCACCCCCCCCTCCACGTCCAATTCGGACCCGCGCGCCGCTCTCCGCGCCGGCCGGGTCGTCTCGATCGAGGCCATCGAGGCGCCGCGCGTGCTGCCCGTCCTCGACGAGCACAACTACCGGCATCTTCGGTACTGGATACAGGCGTTCCACCGCCAGGCCAACCGTCTGGCAGCGGGGGGCGTCCTCGCACGCTTGCTCGGGCGCGGCGGACAGCGGACCGAGGAAGTCGAGGTCGTCGAGGTCCTCGGCCCCGCCTGGTGGCAGCGGTATGAGGACGGCGCCATCGTGGCCGAGGGACCCAACCCGCTCGGGCGCGTGCCGGTCGTCCACATCCAGAACTTCGCCAACCCCATGCACTATGAGGGTACCGGTGAGGTCGAACCCCTCATCTCCCTTCAGGACGAACTCAACACGCGGCTCTCCGACCGAGCCAACCGTGTAACGTTCCAGAGTTTCAAGATGTACCTCGGCAAGGGTCTTGAGGGGTTTGAGGACCGCCCGATCGCCCCCGGCCGCATGTGGGCTACCGATAATCCCGATGCCGAGGTCGAGGAGTTCGGTGGTGACGCCGCAAGCCCCAGTGAAGACGCCCACATCGACCAACTCCGCCAGGCCATGGACAAGACAAGCGGCGTGACCCCGCTGGCGGCAGGACTGCTGCGCGACCGGCTCGGCAACCTCACCAGCGCTACTGCCCTGAAGGTCGTCCTGATGGGAACGCTGGCGCGGCTCGAGCGGAAGCGCGTCACGTACGGGGCCGGCTTGGCCGAGGCGAACCGCCTCGTCCTCGACGCGCTTGACCGGTTCGGCATCCTGAAGACGGCCCCCGAGGACCGGGCCACACGCCTCCACTGGCCGGACCCGCTTCCCGAAAACGTCACCGAAAGACTCCAGCAAGCCCAGACCAAGCGGGAACTCGGCATCCCTGCCGAGACGGTCCTCCGCGAGCTCGGCTACGACCCCGACGCGACCTGAACCAACGAGCCCGCCGCGGGAGCGGCGGGACACCTGCACCAAAGTTTGCTTGGAAGGAGGACACGATGTCCACGGAAGCAGAAACCCAGAAGGGGCAGCCCCAGCCCGACCTTGCGGTCGCAACGGGGGGGCGGCAGGAGCCGCAGACACTCATTCGCGAGAGCATCAAGTACCGACGCCGCGCACAGGAAGCGGAGCGCCGGGCCGAGGCCCTCGAGGCCGAAATCGACGGCCTCCGTCAGGCCCAACAGGATCGAGAGGTTGGCCTTCAGACCGAACTCAGCCAAGCCAGGGCAGAGGCCGACGCGCTCGACGCACGGCTGGCCGATCTCGAGCGGGACCGCAACTTGGAGCGTGAACTCGTCAAGGCTGGCTGTGCCGACGCGGAGACTGTCCTCGCACTGGCTCGGCAGCGCCTGATCAACGGTGAGCCGCCCGAGGATCTGTCGGCCTTTGCGAAGACCCTGCTTGACGAGAAGCCACACCTTCGCGTCGCCTCCTCGGCAGACCCGTCGCCCGCGCCGTCGCCCCTGCCACCGCCAACGGCCAGCGCCAAACCGGCCGGTGTTCAGGCACCTCGTCGCGCGGCACAGCGTCTCGCCGAACGGGCCAGCCAGACCGGCAGCACCGGAGACATCATGGCCTACATGAGGGCCCGCCGCACCGTCGGACCGTAGGGACCGTCGCGAACCGCGCCGCGACCGGTCCGAAGTCAGGATCCTTTTCGGACGGATGCCTTGCGGCACCCGTACCGGGAAGGTTGAGAGCACGCAGAAGCAAGCGTCAACCCCAAACACGAAAAGGAGACAACCATGCCGTTTACCGGAAAAGCGACGTACTCCGCAGGCGCCAGCCTGCCCGAGATCGCCGAAGATGTCTCGGACCTCGTGGGCATCGTCAGCCCGTTCGAGACACCCCTGCTCGACGCCATCGGTGACCCGCAGGTGGAAGCTCGATCCACGCATCACGAGTGGCTCGAGGATACGCTCCTGCCGAACACCGACACCGTCACTACCACGCCCACCAACCCCCAGACCGACACCGAGATCGAGGTGGACCACCCGGACCGGTTCCGCGTGGGCGACCAGGTCCCCTGCGGCGACTCAGAGGAACTCCTCCTCGTCACTGCAGTCGGCTCCAGTACCGTCACGGTGACCCGCGGCTACGGCGGAACGACGGCCGAAGACATTGCCGCCGGCGACACGATGCACATCCTTGGCAACGCGTCGCTTGAAGGCCAGGACGCCGACGCCGCCCGGTTCACCGCCCGCACGCGGCGGAGCAACTGGACCCAGATCTTCTCGAAGACCGTCCTGGTGTCTGGCAGCGAACTGGCCGTGCGGCATTTGGGCCTGGCCGACGAGGTGGACTTCCAGAAGGCCAAGGCGCTGCGGGAACTGCTCAGGGATCTCGAGAATACCATCCTCGGGGGCATCTCACCGGAGGCCGACCAGATCGGCTCCGAGACCATCCGCCGCACCATGAACGGCATCCTGCCGCAACTCGCGACCAACCGCTTCGTCCCCGGCGCGGGCGGGTTCCCCAGCGGCAACGACCTCGACGAGACCAAACTCAACACGGCCCTGCGGCTGATCTGGGAGCAATCGAGCGGCCAAGTGGACCTGATCGCCGTCAACGGGTACCAGAAGCGGATCATCAGCCAGTTCGGCGCGGGCTCGCGAGCCTACGCGCCCGACGACCCGCGGTTCACCAGCCAGGTGGCCATCTATGAAAGCGACTTCGGCGTCCAGCGCGTCGTGCTCTCGCGGTGGGTGCCGCGCGATGCCGTCGTCCTGCTTGACTCGAGCCGCATCCAAATCCTGCCCCTAGCCGGGCGCAGTTTCCACTACCGGCCGCTGGCAGTCACGGGCGACTTCGAGAAGGGCCAAGTCCTGGGCGAGTACACGCTGGAACTCAGGAACGAGGCGGCCCACGGCGTGATCCGTGGGCTGGACACGGCCTGACCGCTGTCGGGAGGCCGGTCGGTCGCTCCGGCGACCGACCCCTCCCGCCTCCCCCGCGGGGTCGGCTACGTGTGCACGCCACGCTCCGAGGGTGAAGCGGGAGGGAACGAGCCGCCACCGAGAGGCAGCGAGCACGGTCCCCGACGAAGAGCACGGCCGAGCTCAAGTCTCGGCAACAAGGAGATGTCCGATGACCAACTTCTCGACCGATGCTGACCTGCTCAAATGGGAACCCGCCCTCATGCGGGAAATCGTCCTCGACCACCAGTGCCTGACTCAGGGCAACGGCGCCTCAAGCGAGACACTTTCCGTCGTCGCCGCCGGTGGACTGTTCATCACCAGCAAAGTCCGTGCCGGGCACGTCATCCATCTCAGAAACGCGGATCAGGGTGTAGATGGGTACTACGAAGTCATCAGCGTCGAAAGCGAAACCGAACTGATGGCCGGCTTCGTCGGTGGACGCGGCGATGAGTGGGTTCCCCTGCCCACGGCCACGGACCTTGAGTTCCGAATTCAGACGTTCGACCCGCAGCACGAGGAGGCGCGCTGGACGCTCCTGACCCGCTTTGGCCTGGAAACCGACGCCTCCGGCCAAGGCGAGGACTTGGCGCGATGGATCGCCGAGCATCGCAGCCTTCGCCGGGCGAGTGTCGCGCTCGTTCTGGCCATGCTCTATCGCGGTCAGGCAAGCGGCGGACCGGAAGCAAGCGGCCTCGCACGCAAGGCCGAGCACTATGCCCACCTCTATGAAGATGAGATCGCCAAGGCACGCCTCGTCCTCGACCGCGACGCCGACGGCCAGCCTGATGACGTCCGAACACTCGCAAGCCATCGACTCCGACGAGATTGAGGAGGGTGCGATGAACGTGGCCGATCTTGAAGTTCTGGAAGCGATTCGCGAAACGCTCGCGGGCGTCTTGGGCCTGCGGACGGTTCGCCTCATCCGCACGGACGAGTCGATAGAGATTCCCCTGAGCCGCCTGCCGGCCGCTGTCCTCGAACCGTGCGGGGTCGAGAACGTCGCATGGCCCGAGACGCCGGTCGGGACGTACCACCTGGTGCACTGGCGCACCCGCGTTCTCGACCGCGCGGTACCCGGCACGCGGGCGTTCGAGTCGCTCGTTTCTCTTGCCGAAGCCTGCCGCGACGCCGTCGAGGCGATCCCGCTGCTCGAAGGGAAGGCCGAGGACGGACCGCCGTCACAGCGCGACGCCTCGCTCAGGCCTTCCGTGGGCGCAACACGCCTCGGGGCGGTCCGGCTGTGCGAAACCGTCCCCGGTCGGCCGACGGCGCTCGCCTTCGGTGGGGCATCCGGCTATTGGATCGAGTCGATGGCCGGCGCCGCGACGCTGGACGACGAGACGCTCTTCTCCTCCGGTCCCCACGTCGTGACTATCGGCAGCCCGGCTCGCCGCATCGTGGACCAGGTCTTTAACGGCCTGACCGGGGGGCTGGCCCTCGATCTTGGCGAAGGACCGCGCGAAATCCACCAGACGGGTGTCCTGTCGGCCGGCTCGGCACCGGCCCTGGCTGTCCTCGAAGCGGCCATCGAGGCCTTCATCGACGGCCGCACCTACACGCTCACCACGCCGGGCGGCGTGGACTGCCCGAACTGTCGGTTGGAGCGCTTCGCCCGGCTCGGCCCGCCTCAGACCGGGACACAGTGGCACCAGTCTTACAAGATAACGTACCGGCAACTCGCGAGGTAACCGTGTCTTACTCGACCGAAGGCATCACGCACGTTCGCGTTCGCCCACTGGCCCTCGATGTGGGACCCGAGGGTGCCGCCGTAGCTCCCGGCGCCATCGAGGCAACCTGGAACTCGACGCAAGAGGGCCGGTGGCACCAAGTTTACGTCAACGGCCAACTGGCGGGTGTGACAGCAAAGCCGGAGGATCGGCGGCTGGCCGTGTCGGCGCCGGTCGGTCCAAACGGGCCCACCGAGATGCTACTCGTCGAGGTCGTCGCGGTTGAATCGGCAGACCGGTGGACCGATTTCGGCAGCCTGCTCAGTGGGTTCGGTGAAGATGCCGGCGCTCGGGTGCGCCTGACGTGGCAGGCGGGCGAGTACCTGGACCCGAACCTCGAATCATTCGACGTCTTCAGCGACGACCGCACCGGCACGGTGGACTACAACACGCCGCTGAACGAATTGCCCATCCCGGCAAAACCCGGGGGCCTGGTGCCTTGGGGATACGGCTGCGGCGGCTACGGCGTGGGTGGGTACGGTCAGGCAGCCGCGCGGTACGAGTGGACGACCGAACTCCTGGAGCACGGCACATGGCGATTGGCCGTGGTCGCCGTGGACGCGGCCCGCAACCGCCTTGCGAATGCTGCGGAAGTCCAGATTACCGTGGCGCCGCTGCCCCCGCCACCTGACGACTTCCGAGTAACCGCCTACGACGCCCAGACCCGAACCGCTACGCTCGGCTGGGAGGCGAGTTCGAACCTGTAGCCGCACCAGGGAAGAGAGTCTCAGAAAGGGAACGCGACATGGCTTCAACGTATACACCGAACCTGGACCTCGAGAAACCCGGTCATGGTGACCACGCCGGCGACTGGGACGAGGTGCTGAACACGAACTTCGACCTGATTGACGCTGCCGCGTGGCTCGTCCCGGTGCGGACCGGCGACCCAGCCTCCCCCGTTGATGGGGAGCAGTGGGTCCGGTCGGACCTCGGGCAACTGCGGATCCGCGTCGGCGAGACCACCCGCAAGGTAGACCTGGAAGCCGTCTGACGAGGAGTTCACGTGTCATGCTCACCTTCCGCATGGACGAGACAAACTTCGCCGAAGGGGACCGCGCCGGCGTGCGCATCGTCACCGGTGCCGGGCTGAAGGTGGACTTCGACGAGTTCGCCGACGATGACGATACGCTTGGCCTCTGGCATCTGCACGACGGCGCCTGCCAGGACGAAGGAACGGGTCTGGAGGACGAGTCGGGCAACGGTCACGACTTCACAAACCACGGGGCCGAGAGCGTCGAGGACGGCTACCGGTTCGTCCGCGACGACGGCGACTACATGGAGGCCGCCTTCACCGGCCAGCCCGAACAGAGCCAGATGACGTTTGAGTGCTGGGTCCGCAACTGGCACATGGAACCGACGTCGCTCTGGACATACCGCTCGATCATCAACTTCTTCAAGACGGAGGCCGATCGGGTCCAGATCGAGGCGATCCGCCGAACCCCGTCGACCGGCTCGCGGATCATTGCGCGGCTTTACGTCGGCGGTGTACAGGTCGGCTTGACCTGGTGGCAAGGGACCGCGGTGGATGACTTGCTGGCCAGCGGCGGCCTATGGCATTTGGCCGTTGTGCTCGACGCGCCGAATTCTTTCGGTCTCTACGTCAACGGTATAAGACGAAGCCAGGATACCACCGGCATCCTTGCCTTGCCCGCCGGCGATTACACCCTCTACCTCGGGCGGGCGTACAGCGACAAGCCCTCCTACGATCTGGACGCCGTCCTGGACGAGGTCCGCCTGTCGAGCGCCGCGCGGTACGCGGCGGAGTTTGCGCCGCAGCGTCTGCTTGAGGCCGGCACGTACGCAAGCACGACCTTCGACGGCGTCCGGATCGCGGCCGACTGGACAGACTTGGTCTGCTGCCAGAGTGTGCCCCCCGGATGCTCGACCACCTGGGACGTACGCGCCGACGACGAGAGCGACGCAGGCGGGCACCCACAGGCCCCCTGGCAGCCCTACGGGGGCGACCCCGCCACGCTGCCCGATGGCCGATACTTCCAGTGGCGAGCCGCGCTCTCGGCATCCGACGAGCGACTGGCATCCCCGACTATCGAGAGCGTCGAGGCACAGGTGAGCGAGGCCGGCTACAACTTATACCACGCGACAGGCCCCGGACCGGAGGCGCTGGGCTACGCCGCGCCGTGGGCACGCCTTGGGCCGAGCGTCAACGAAATCGAAACCGAGGCGCTTGACGCCGCCGCCGTTCACTGGTTCGGCATCCGCCCCGTTGACGCGGATGGCAGGGAAAGTCCTATCTCGCAAGGTGAGATCCGCTTGGAGATCGATGCCGAGGGAGAGCGAGAGCCGGACCGACCAGCGGGGGCCCTTGCCGCAGCCGCTGCCCCCCTGCCCCTCGGTGCAGCAAGGCTCCAGTGGCGGTACAGGGTCGGGCTGGGCGGCGTCTTGCCGCAGACCTTCCGGATCTTTGGTGACGGTGGCACCGGCACGATCGACTACGAAACACCCCTCGATGAGGTGCCATGGCGCGAAGGCCAGTCCTGGTACGCGTGGACGAGCCAACCGCTGACACCCGGCGTCGAACATCAACTGGCGGTCCGCGCCGTAACGGCCGGCGAGGTGTGGGATGAACAACCCGCCGTCGCCCGCGTCACTCCCGACGCTGCGCCCCCCGGCGAGGTGGACGCCCTCGAAGCGGAGATCACGGCATGACCGCACAGTTGAACACCGCAGCATTCTTCGGACGTTCCACTGGCGGAACCCTCCTGGTACCGCCGCAAGTTCAGGTCCGGATCGACGGGCAAGTGGAACCGCGTATCCGCCTTGACTGTGTAGAGTCCGAGATGGGGTCCGCGCCGAGAGCACGGTTCTCGGTCGGCTTTGGGCGCGGTCCGGCAACCGGAGACGAGGTCCGCCTGGAGGATATCGCGGCATCCATTCAGCCTGGCCGGGCGGTTCAGGCCACGTTGCTTCGCGGGGGCGTGTTTCCCGGAGCCGGTAGTGATGACCTGGTCGTGTTCGAGGGCCGCATCGGACGGATGGAGATGAGCCTCAACCCCGACGGCGAGAGCCTTTGCTTTGAAGCCGAGGATGCGGCCAACGAATTGCTCCGGCGGCGTGTTGGTGGACGGCGGGCCTGGACGGCCGAAGGAAATGCCGACCGCGTCGAAGGCCTGCCCCTGGTGTTCAATCCCGACGGCCGATCCAACGCATCCGACCAGCCCTATGACCCGGGCACCGGTGACTCGTACAGCGTCTTCGCGCCCAACGGGGCCGACGCTTCCGCCTGGACACTGGACGAGGCAATCGCTTACCTGCTCTGCGAATACGGCGAGTCCGAGCACGTGGACGTGCCCTTGCCGAACGAGGTCCGCGCTGCGGTTGACGCCCTCGTGATCCGGGACGTTTCGCTCGAAGGGCAGACACTTGCCGAGGCACTGGGCGCGCTGCTGGAACTTGTAGGAGGCCACATCGTCGTCACGGCCGAGCCCCACACGACCGGCCTCAGCCGACGGCTCGAGCTCTGGTACCCCGGCCGCGCACCGGTCGTCTGGTTTGCCCATCAGCCTCCGGGCGAACGGTATGACCCGGCCGGCACGAACCTCGCGGGGCTGAACGCCCAAATGCGCTTCGACTCGGCGCCTCGGCGTTACGTGGCCCGCGGTGACCGCAGAGTGTACGAGTCCACATTCGGCCTGGTTGCTGGCTGGGACGACGCCCTTGTGACCTACGACCCTGACGATTTCAGCCCAAGCACCAACCCCAACTTCGACACCGTCCGCGATGTCTTCCGCAAGTGGGTCCTCAACGAGGCGGGCGAGTACAGCGAGAGCCCGTACGAGCGCGGGCTTGCCCCTGACCTGTCAGCCCTTTTCGAAGGAGCGCCCTACGTGCGCCGCCACCGGCGTCTGCTGCCGTGCCTGTCGCGCGACGCCCTTGGGCGAAGCCACGGCGTCTACGTGGAAGTGTCAGTCGACGGTGGCGCCGCGTGGGAACGGATGAACCTCGGTGCCCGTATATTCAAGAACGAATGCGGTCTCTATTTGACGGACGACCCCTTGCCGCCGAGGTACCTCGCGGCCGCCATGCGAGAACAGGTGCGCGTCCGAGTAACGGCCGCGATTGAGAGCGATGCGGTCCTTGCGGTCGAGTACGCAGGCGAGGCATCGACCGACCTGCCCGGCCGCACGCGCCACCTGAACGTCCCAGCCGGATACCGGTACCGCCTGGTCGCGACCACGAGCCGTTTCCACGGCCAGCCTGGTGCCGACGAAGCGGACGACTCGGCGAGGCTCGAGGACCTGGTCCGTGCTGCCTATGAGGCCGACCGGCACAGTCCAACGCCGACCCGCGTCGAGATTCCCTACCTGGCAATGGGCCATCGCGTTGGCCAGCGCATCCTGGGCATCCGTGGACGGCGGCTGGACCTGGCGCGAGAGCACGGCGCCTGCGCCGCCGCTCCGGTGGTGAGGCGGGGCCGTCTTGCGTTCGCACCGGCGCCGCAAACGGAACTCGAACTGGAGTGAGATCGCCATCATGGAAACGGAACGACTGGGGATTTACGCGCCGGACACTGCACTCGACCGAGGCGAGGACCGTCACCTGGAAGCCGACCGGCCGAAGGACCGGTGGACGGAGATTAGTCCCGGGGGACCGCCGTACCGGTTCCTTTGGTGCCGCATCACAAGCGGCGCCCCTGGCAGCCCGCCTGACGAGCGGTACTACGCCGACGAAGTGCGGCCGAAAAGCACCGACGCAGGAGGCCACATCGAGTGGGAAGCCGTGCCCGGTGGGCTCGAGGGGATCGTCGTCCACAACATCGCCGAGGCCGGGACAAGCACGCACTTGGTTTCCGAGAATACGATCATCCCAACTCAGGAGCGGCTCGACCGCAGCACCCCGCCCGAAATGGTGTACCTGACAAACGTTCCGGTTGAGCGTTGGACGCGGCGGCTTGCGCAAATCGTGTCCTACAGCGGCGGGACGTATACCGTCCAACCGGTCCGCCGGGAAGAAGGCGGCTTCGAGAACGACGGTGAGCCCATCGCCGGAGTGCCGAACATCGGCGAACTCTGGCCCGACGAGGCAGGGTATCTCGCCGGCCCGGACGGGTTCGACCGGTACGTCCGGATTCTCTGGACCCCGGCGGGGTGGATTATCCTGTTGCACCCGCCGCGGATGGTGTGAGGAGTGACTTGATGCCGTGGACGCTCGATCGATGGCCGCCCGAGCCACGCGATGCCCTCGACACGGACTTTATCATCAATGAGGTCCGCGCGGCGCTGGCGGAGCGCGACGGACTCGTCCAGGCGGGGTACGTGCCCGACGAGTTTGGCCGGTGGGACCCGCTTCGCGGTACGCCCACCGACGGCGACCCGGCCCCGGCGCCGACCGTCGCGAACTTCCAATTCGAGATCCAGGAGATGTTGGACCTCACCTGGCCACTACGCTGGTGGGACCCCAACCGCAACATGCTTTACGCCCTCGCGAACCTCTGCCAGGACGCCTTCGGCGCCGACGGCTGGTCCTACGACCTGACGGCCGAGGACGGGCAGGGCAACCCCGCGAACCCCTGGACGCCGCCCTACGCGACGATCTTCGAGGAACTGTACGAGACGGTCAACCGGTTGGACCGCGTCCGGATTCTGCCCACCGTCAGTGAAAGCGAGCGCCGCGACAGCGTGTACCGTCTGACGTTCGGCATCAACAACTGGCCACAAGAGCGGGCGGCGACCTTTGCTATGTTCGACGGGGATGACGACGGCGTCAGCGTGGGCCTTTCGTATGACGTCGGAATGGGCGGCGAAGTGTTCGACGCCGGAGCGAGTGAGCAGTGGTTCCTGGAGTCGCGCGGCTTTCGGATGACTTTCGCTACGGGCGCGCTGGTGGGCTACACCGTTCGAGGTGCCTGGCTCGACTTCACGACCGAAGCGCCGGGGGGCTCCGCGGATTTCGCCGACACGTTTACTGCCGAGGTCGCCGATGGCGAAGGCACGTCGCTCGATACCTTCGACTCCGCGGACTATGGACCCAAGCACATCCTGGTCCCCGCCGACTCCATCAACACTGGCGCGGACACGTTGCTGGTGATCCGTTCGACGCGCGACGACTCCACCGACCGTCCCGCTTGGAGCCCCGGCGGGCCAAACTACACGAGCACTTATCGGGAGGGGCTGGCCGTGACCGGTCCAATCCGACTCATCGTGGAGGTGGACTTTGAGTACCGCTGATAAGAACCCGGCCGACGGTGGTCCGAAGTCTGTCCGAAAGGACCCCCTCCGAAATGGGGGATCCTCGTTGGACGGATGCCTTACGACACCCGTTCCGAGCCCGTACGTGTCATGCGACGTCTGCGAGGCTTTTCGCCAGGAGCAGCGCGACGCCAACACCCGCACGTGGCAGGAGATTCGGACGCTTCGGCGTCTTGTGATCCTGCTTGTTGTGGGAGGCCAACTGTTCAGCGGCGGGCTGAACGTGGCGAGTGTTGCGTACTGGCTCGAGCAGCACGCCGCGCGGCCGCACACATCCACGGTCGAGATGGTGGCGGCTGCGCGGGACGAAGCACGCCAGGATGTCAGGGACGTCCGACGCGAAATGTACGAACTCGTGCGGTCGGTCATGCCCCGGTCTGGCGAACCCACGCCGTTCGCCGGACCTAACGAAGGAGATACCGAATGAACCGCGCACCGATATTCTGCGTGCTCGCCGCAGCAACGCTCCTCGTCCTTGCGGCCGCGGGGTGCGGCACGCCGCCGGCGCTGGAACGGAGTCAGAGGCTGCAACTGGCTGCCATGGTCCAATACCGCGATGAGATGGCCTCGTACCACGGAAAGGTCGCGGCTCAACTGGCTCAGGAGAAGCGGGCCCAGTTGGACGCCGCGCTGGCTGCTTCATTAGCCCAGTCAGCCGACGCCGAAGGGCAGGTCGCCGTGGCGACCGCCATCGAGAGATTCGCCAAGCGTGTTGCCCTTGAAGACGAGTACCGCGCTGCGCTGGCCCGCCTCGACGAGGAGTTCGCACAGCGCCAGGCCGCCATCGGGCGGGCCATCGAACTCGCCGAGGACACGCTGGATCTCGTGACCGAATACGGGCGCCTGGCCTCTCTGCTGCGGAACCTGTTCGTACGCGAGGCCGAAACCAGCCGGGTACTCGAGGACTACGAAACGGAAAGGAGCAGCAACAATGCAGGAAGCGGAAGCAAACCTGAAGCGCACGGCCGTTGACTTCCTGGAGGCGGCGGAACACTTGGCCGGTCGCGCTGCCGAAGGCGCCGCCGACCCACTGGACGCCGTCTCGACCGATCTGTTTGAACTCGGCGACCTTGAACCGGCTATCGAACAGCAGGACCTCGTGGAACTGAAACGCCGCCTGCGCAACGAGAGGCTCGTGCCCGAGACCGTCGTGACGCTCGTGGCTCTGGCCCGGCAAGTGGCCGCCGCCCTAACGGGGGTGTGAGAACAGGGCACGCGAGGCACCGACGCAAGCCGCCTGCGCGGTTTGTCTCGCGCGTTTCGAACACGCTGAAGGGCACGATGGCCTACGGCGCCCTCGAAAGAAAGGAACGTAAACGATGACGGAACTGCTAAAGAGCAAGAAGATGATTCTGAGCCTGCTCGGCATCGCTGCCGTCGCGGGCCTGGTGCTGGCCGGCCACGACATCGAGACCGTCAAATGGGTGGGCGGCTTCATCACGGGCATCGTGGCCAGCCTCAACGTGGGGCAGGGCTTGGCCGACGGTCTTTCCGAGGGACGCACCAGCACCCTCAGCCGAGAGCGGTGACGCGGCACCCATCATTTCAAGCGTGACACAGCAGTAGCACTAAAACAGCATTGGGAAACTCCTGGACACCTTTCCCTTGACGCCTGGAGCGCGGCGGGATTAAGGTTGCCCTTTGCCGGGCTCCGAGGTCCGGCTGCAACGCAAAGGGGAATGCCGTGATTGAAATCGGAATCGCCAGCGACAACTTCCGTCACGAGGACCGCTCGCTCGGATACGTCTTCGCCTGGTGCCGCGACCAGGGATGCAACACGGTCGAAATCAACACCGTCAACGGGGAAGACTTCTTCGAGGGGCTCGGCTTCTCGCCTGCCATCTCGCTGGGCGCCGACGGCCTGGCCTTGCGCGAGGAACTCGCCCGCTACGGCCTCAAGGTCAGCCAACTGGACTGCCACTACGCGCTGCACCGCTGGCAGTGCATCCCGTACATGATAAACGGCATCAAGATGGCCCGCGTCCTGGATTGCCCGTTTATCGCCACCACCGACGGGGCCGAGGTCCCCGAGGGGATGACTCTGGAGGAGGTCTTCGACCGTGCGGTCTACCATCTGGGCGAGGTTCTGCCCCTGGCGCATACCCACAAGGTCGGCGTCAACATCGAGCCGCACGGACCGCTCACGACCAACCTGGGGATGATGGTCCGCCTGATGAAGCACTTCGACGACCCGCTCCTTGGTGTCAACTTCGACACCGGCAATACCTTCATCGCCGGCAACGACCCGGTGGCCATGGTCAAGGAACTGTTGCCCTGGATTCGACACTTCCACGTCAAAGACGTGGCGCCGGAACTACAGGAGAACGTCGGCAAGGACACCGGGATTGCGGCCAGCGAAGTGTACGTCGGGCAGGGCATCAACGCCGACAACATCCGGCAGATCGTCGGACTTCTCAAAGAAACGGACTGGGCCGGCGTCATGAGCCTCGAAACCAGGGGCGAGGCCAACACCCTCAAGAGCGTCGAGTGGCTCCGGGGGATCCTCTGAGGCCCCTCCCGGCCCGAGTCGCCCAGAGTGCCAAGGCCGTTACTGCCCCTTCCTGCCCGCCAGGCTGTTCTTCCACCGGTCGATCTGCGCGACGACGCGTGCGTGGAGTTTCTTGGCGCC
This sequence comes from uncultured Anaerolineales bacterium, assembly GCA_964539385.1. Lineage (GTDB taxonomy): Bacteria > Planctomycetota > Phycisphaerae > FEN-1346 > FEN-1346 > JAUVZF01. Next base: position 15,713 of record CAZIJC010000106.1, read on the forward strand.
GCGGACGTGTTCCCAGGCGAGTGACGCGCGGCCGGGGCCGCTCGACCGGAAGAAGATCGTCCCGATCCCCACCACCCGTTGCCCCACGGCCTGCGCGACGAAGGTGTTCTCGATCTCCTCCAGGCCCATCGCTTCGACAACGACGTTAAAGACGCCCGACTGAATCAGGATCCGCCGGTCCGTGAGGACGTAGGTCCGGCCGAGGCACTGAAGCAGCGCCAACGCCACCCGCAGCCCGATGATCCACACGCCGATGATGACCCCCAGTTGCCGGATGCTCTGCAACTGGTCGATGGCGCACACCAGGGCAATCAGTGTCAGCCCGACGGCCGCCATCGGCAGGCTCGCAAAGACGGCCAGCCACCGCGACGGCTTGAGTTCGAGGATGACGATTTCGGCCGGCAGCAGGAGCGACGGTGAGATGATCCGCGCGCGTGCCGCATCTTCCTGGATCTCGTCGGGCGCCGAACCCGACAGGCGGTGCCGGTCGGCCGCCGCCAGACGGGCCTGGTCGCCCATCTTGCGCCGCACACCTTCCTGCTCGGCCAACGGTTTCGCGACCATTTCCGCAGGCTCCTCAGCAAGGCCACCGGTCATTGTAAGCGCCTGGCGTGGAGGCCGCAAGCCCCGGCCCGCAGAATGTCACAGCAAAGCGATAATGTCCGGTCCGTGCAAAGTAGAATTGTCCGGTTTC
>CAZIJC010000107.1:0-16362 GCA_964539385.1 uncultured Anaerolineales bacterium
CCATCGGCAAAGAAACCTTAAGGACTCCATCATTTCACCTGCGACAAAGCACTAGGCTGGCGATCCGGCTTGCATCCGGTGATGTGGCAGATGAACTCATAATTCGGGTTGAGATTCAGGATGTACTTATGGCGGCGCGTTCGAATGGCCCGCGCAGGAGACCAGTTGGCCTTCCATTGCGGATACCGCTTGTTATTGCCCGTATGAGTGGCGAAAACGGCTTTGCGATGCTCCTTCTTTCTCGCCGTAAGGATATCCATGAAACTCTGGCCGTCAATATGCTTGGGCGGCGCTCCGCCGGCTGCCTCAATAAGAGTCGGCACAATGTCCGCCAGGCTGATCATGGCGTCTGTGGTCGTATTCGGTTTAATGACTCCGGGCCACCTGGCAATAAAGGGGACCCGGATGCCTTCGTCGTACAAGCACCACTTGGCGAATGCGAAGTTTGGCCCATGATCGGACGTATATATGAGCAGCGTGTTGTCGCGGTAGCCGTTCTTGTCAAGGCTGCTCACAATCTTTCCCAGATTTGCATCCAGAGTCCCTGCGGAGGTGTAGTAGTCGGCGAGCGCATCCCGTGTCTGCTTTGTGTCGATCAAGTGTGGCGGCACCTCTATGGCGGAAAGATCATAGTCCTTGTTCTCCAGCCATGGCTGGTGTGTATCGGCGGTATTGACCTCCAGGAAGAGAGGCCTGTCGGTGTGCCGATTCTGCAGAACCTCATCCACCAGGTCGATAAGACCTGCGTCATGCTTGGCAGGGGACCATCGCTTCCTGACGATCTCATAGGGGAATGCCTTGGTCGGATGCTTGCTGAATTTGCCGATATTGGCAGTCTGGTAACCCAGGTTCCGAAGATAGTGCGCAATCGTTTGGGTTCCAGGGCGAACGTGACCGCCAAACACATGGCCGCCATTGCGAAATGGCATCAGCCCCGTATCGATGACGGCTCTGGAAGGAGAACATAGAGTGCTTGCAGCAAAAGCGTGTGTGAAGCGAAGCCCCTCGTTTGCGAGTCGATCGATATGTGGAGTGCGGGTGTCATCATTGCCATAGCAGTGTGAATCACGCCAGCCATGATCGTCGGAGATGATCAACACAATATTAAGCTGGCCGCCTTGCTTTGCGTCGGCAAATGCGGCCATTGGCCGTAGACAGCCGTAACCAATCGCTCCTATGGCGTATTGAAGGAATCGCCGCCTTGAGGCGTCGTGGGTGAAACGCGCAGACGTGTCTCTGCCGTCTTTCTTTTGCATGGTTCTGTTCGTCCCAACTCATCAGGTTAAGTGGACGGTGTTGGCGGGGTGCCGCCAAGGCCCTTTGGAGGCGGCGGATGCTCTGCAAGCCGGGCGGGCGCGCCCCGCGTGGAACATCCAAACTCGATCTTGGGGTGCGACATACCGCCCCGCTGCCGTTGTGTCAAGCATGTTTTCCGGAACATTCTCAGGCGGAGGGCCTCGCGCGTCCAATCATGTGTGTGACAGCCTAACCGGGAGTGGCCGGCGGTCGCCACGGCGCCCGGCGTCCGCGCGGCCCGGAGACTCCCGGCGAGGTCGCTTGGTTTCACGCATCCGTTTTGGCTCCGAGGCATTTGAAGAAAAACGGGCAGTCCTTCTTCCGCGGGCTTGCGGCGCGTCGCTACAGCACAGACGCCCGGCCGGCCCCGCTTACCCCAACCGCCACGGCGCCCGCTTCGGCCGCGACAGCCACCGGCTGGCTTCGGGGTCGCCGATGAAGTCCTCCTTCACGGGGTCCCACTTGAGCGGCCGGTTCAGCCAGTAGGCGATGTTGCCGAGGTGGCAGACCGTGACGGAGCGGCAGCCGATCTCGACGTCGCAGATGGGCCGCTTGCGCGTCCGGATGCACTCGGCCCAGTTGTTCTTGTGGCCGCCCGTGACGGTGGTGAGGCGCACCTCGTTCGGGCCGATGGGTTTGGCCATGATGTTGGCGGGGTCGGTGGCCAGCGTGCCGCGGTCGACCATGACGCGGCCCTCGGTGCCGATGAACTCGATCTGGGCGCCCTTGGCGCCGCCGTGATGGACCTGGACGCCGTTCTCGTAGACGTAGGTGAGGTGCTTGAAGTTGTTGCCGTCGGGCGGATAGATCTCTCGCGGCCCCGAGCGGTCCATGTCGAGTGCCCACTGGACGATGTCGAAGTGATGGTGTCCCCAGTCGGTCATGCCGCCGCCCGAGAAGTCGCGGTAGGCCCGCCAGGAGCGCAGCACGTGATTGTTGAACGGCCGCCAGGGCGCCTGGCCCAGCCACATGTTCCAGTCGACGCCGGGCGGACACGGTTCGGCGGCGGTGGGGATGTGCTTCGACGGACCGCCCACGTTGACGTGGATGCGTTTGACCTGGCCGATGCGGCCGCTGCGGACCATCTCGCACGCGAACCGGAACTTGCCGCCGTAGTCCGACCGCTGCTGGCTGCCCGTCTGAAAGACCACGCCGTACCGGCGGACGGCACTGGCCATGGCGCGGGCCTCGCGGACCGTCAGCGACATCGGCTTCTCGCAGTAGATGTCCTTGCCCTTCTTGGCGGCCGCAATGGCGGGGATGGCGTGCCAGTGGTCGGGCGTGCCGATGAAGACGGCGTCGATGTCGTCGCGCTCGAGGAGTTCGCGGAAGTCGCGGTACTGCTCGACGCTCGTGTTGTTCTTGTGGCGGTCGAGTTTGTCCTGGCGTACGTCGCAGACGGCCACGGTCTGCGTGCCCCCTCCGCCGCCGCCGGCCGGACCGCCCAGACCGATGATGCCCGCCGTGATACGGTCGTTCGCGCCGAAACTCGTCGCGGGGACGATGGTCGGCGCCGCCAGTGCGGCCGCGGCCGCAGACCGCAGGAAGGCGCGTCGCGAGAAACGTCCGGTTCCGGTCATGGCAGATCTCCTGGGAAGTCCGGTGGAATCCGTCACACGCCGTATTGAACACGCTGGCGCGCGGCAGGGCACGTGATTTTCGGACCCGACCCGGGGGGAACGACCCGTGATCCGCGGCGCGCTGCGGCCTAGGGTTTGAGGCGATAGATGTGCACGGCCAGGGGGTCGAAGGCGTCGGTGAAGAATCCGTCGGCGGCCGTCAGGGTCCGGCCCTCGTCGATGACCTCCACCTTGGCGCCGGCTCTGAGGCCGTGGACCTTGAGGCTTGCGCGGCTGCTTTTTAATCGCTCGTCGTAGTTGACGGCAAAGACGTAGAGGTGGCCGCCGTGGGCGCGGATGATGGCGCTGAGTTTCGCGTCGCCCTCACCCTGGATCGTCATGGCCTGCTTCGGCCACGCACCGAGGATGGCCGGGGCGAGACGGGTAATCCGGTCGTTGATCTCCTTGAGTGCCTTCCGGTTCTCCTCCGGCACGCCGAACTGGTGGTACGCCGGCTTCCAGACGTGCGTGAAGTAGCCGATGGCGGTAGCCCCGCGGCAGACGGCCATCCAGACCTCGGCCCGGATGTGGGTGGGCGTCACCTCCTTTTGCCTATCGAGCGAGCCGGTGTACTGGCCGCCCTTGCTCGTTTCGATCCACGCATAGACGGGCCGGGCGCCGGCCATGTCGGCCAGGAGGCCGGTCGCTTCGCTCACCAGGTGGATCCACTCGGGTTTGTTCCAGCCGTAGATGGGGTAGATGTCGTAACCGACGACGTCGGCCGCCCGGATGTAGGCGGGGTACAGGGCGCGGCGCTGCTCCTGGGTGAACTTCCCCTTGAAATGCGGGTGGAAGTAGCCGGTCACCGTCATGAAGACCGGCCGCGACGGGTCGGCGGCCTTCATCGCCTGGTATTTCTCGAGCGTCTTCTCAGGCCAGGCGCGGGGCTCGTAGCGCGGCGGAGCGAGGAGGACGTTCTTGCCGGCGGCGTCGTAGCCTTCGATCTCGCCGATTGACCCCCACACGTTGTCGCCGGGATACGTCGAGCGGACGGTCATCGTGAGGGCCTTCAGCGTGGCGGGCTTCGGAAGGTCGAACATCTGCTGGCCCTTCTTGGCTTCGAGCGTCGCGCGGAGGATCTCCTTTCCGTCGCCCTCGAACGCGACGTTTTTGGCAACCGCCAGGCCCTTCGAGATGGTCACGTAGACGGCCAGCCGCGTCACCGTGACGGGTTTCTTGAGTTGGATGGTTACCGCGGCGCCTTCGAGCGGGTCGAGGACGCTCCACGAGTGCCACACGCCGTCTACGATCTTCCAGAGCGGCGTGCTGCGGTTGATCGCCAGGCCGGGGCCGCCCACGACCTCGGCGTCGCTGACCTGGTGCGGCAGGTCGGGCTCGTCGTCGTGGATGTACCCCAGCAGCGCGGTGTGCCCTTTCAGGTGCGCGTCGAACGGCATGACGCCGTAGAGGCCGGCCTTCTGGACGAGCGGCAGGTACTCGGTCACGTCCTTCGTGCCGCTCGACTTCGGCCAGTAGCCGGCCGTCGTGTTCATGCCGCACTCTCTTAGCAGCGTGAACTTGTCGGCGTCCTGTAGCCACGCCATCAGGGGGAAGAACGGTTTGCCGTTGACGCACAAGGCGCGGTTCGCCTTGATTTCAACCGTCTCGATGGGCGGCGGAGCGGCGGTAGCCGGCAGCGCCACCACAGCCACCGCAGCCGCACACACGAGCGTTGCTTGCATCACAGTCTCCCTGCGTGGGAAGGTTATTCGCCGGTGCGGCACCACGCTGTGCCCCGGTCTATATGGAAAAGCGTCACCTGCCGGGCGGCAGCCAGGGCACTTTGGCGTAGCGGGCGAGTTGGGCGTCGAGGGCGGCCTTGAGTTCCTTGAACGTTGCGGGTTCGGACGCCGCGCGGTTCTTCTGCTCCTGCGGGTCGGCCTTCAGGTTATAGAGTTCGAGCGGCTTGCCGGGCATGGGCCGCAGCAGTTTCCAGTCGCCGCGGCGGACGGCCTCGATGGTGCCGCCTTTGAACGGACCGCCCTCGCGCCGGCCCCAGAACAGGTCGCGCTTCGGCTCGGCTGGGGCGCGGCCGAAAAGCGTCGGCAGAAAACTGACGCCGTCGATCTCGTGCTTGACGCTAGCGCCGGCCGCTTCCAGCAGCGTCGGCAGGATGTCCATCGAGAGGGTGATGCGGCCGGTGCGGCTGCCGGCCTTGATGCAGCCGGGCCAGCGGGCCGCCATCGGCACGCGGATGCCGCCTTCGTACATCGTGCCCTTGCCCGCGCGGACGGGTCCGTTGCGTGCGCCCACGCTCGTCTGGCCGCCGTTGTCGCTCGCGAAGACGACGAGGGTGCTCTTCGCGAGGCCGGTCTCGTCGAGGGTCCCCAGGACCTTGCCGATGCCATCGTCCATGTGTTCGATGAGGGCAACGAGTTTGGCCCGTTTGTCGGCGATACCCGACTCGCGCCGCTTCACCTTTTCGATCCACTCCTTCGGCGGCTGGATGGGCGTGTGCGGGGCGTTGTACGCCACGTACAGGAAGAACGGCTTGCCCGGCCGCACGCCGCGGAGGTACTGGCAGGCCCAGTCGGTAAACAGGTCTGTGGCGTGGCCTTTGGGGTCGATCTCCTCGGTCTGCTTCCGCATGTAGTTGATGTTGTGGCGGCGGTGGTTGTAGTAGTCGTCCATCATGTCGCCGAGGAAGCCGTGGAAGAAATCGAAGCCGCGCTCGGTCGGCGTGTTGGGCGAGGCCAGGCCCAGGTGCCACTTGCCGATGATGGCGGAGGTGTAGCCGGCGGGCTTCAGGAGTTGCGGCATGAGGCGCGCCTCGGGCGTCAGTCGGCCCCACGAGTTCTGGGGATGCGTGCGGACGACGCCGGGCACGCCCACCAGTTCCTGGTACCGGCCCGTCAGGAGCGCCGCCCGGGTGGGCGAACAGACGGGGCAGTTGGCGTAGGCGTTGGAGAACCGCATCCCCCCGGCGACGAGGCGGTCGATGTGCGGCGTCTTCATGTCCGGTGCGCCGTAACTCGACAGGTCGCCGTAACCCAGGTCGTCAACGAACAGGATGAGGAAGTTGGGTTTTGGGGCCAGCGGCCCATCTCCTGCCGGCGCAAGCGAAGCCGCACATCCCGCCGCGGCGCCGCACAGGGCGCCGGCGGAGGTTTTCAGGAAATCTCTTCGCGTGCTTGGCATGGGTTCCGTCCTCCGCTGCAGGTCTGGTCACTTGTCATTTGTCACTGGTCACTCGTACTTGGTCGCGCCTTGCCCATGGAGCGCAGATACGCCTTGAGGCGTGGGCCGACTGACACGAGTGTGGCACGGCTGGCTTGCCCAGCCGTGTTCGCCCTCTCGTCTCATCCCACGGCTGGACAAGCCAGCCGTGCCACACCATAGGAGCCAACCCTGCCCACCGGCCGTGTTCCACACGTTGTCGGCAAGGTTCTCGGCAAGCCGGTACACCTCAAGATGCTCGAAGCCCTTCGTCGCCACTACGCCCACCCCTCCTTCGGCAAGTGACAAGTGACCAGGGCTATCGTTCCGGCCCGTGCTGGCCGTTCAAGGACCAAAAATGCTCGTCTTCGGCAATGCCTGCCTCAGGTCTTTCAGTCCGGCGTCCGTGATCTGGGTGTCTGTGAGGAAGAGCGTCTGCAGGTTCTGAAGTTCCTTCAGGTCCTTCAGGCCGGCGTCCGTGATCTTGGCCGCGTCGAGCCTGAGATACTGAAGGCCCTTGAGTTCCTTCAGGTCCTTCAGGCCGGCGTCCGTTATCCGGGTGCGGCGGAGGTAGAGCCACCGCAGGCCCTTAAGTTCTTTCAGTTCCTTCAGGCCGGCATCCGTAATCTGGGTCGCGTAGAGCCTGAGATGCTGAAGGCCCTTGAGTTCCTTCAGGTCCTTCAGGCCGGCGTCCGTTATCCGGGTGCGGCTGAGGTCGAGATTCCGCAGGCCCTTAAGTTCTTTCAGTTCCTTCAGGCTGGCGCCCGTGATCTGGGTATGTGTGAGCCAGAGTGTCTGCAGGCCCTTGAGTTCCCTCAGATTCTTGAGGCCAGCGTCCGTGATCTGGGTGTCGCTGAGATTAAGATTCTCCAGGCCTTTGAGTTCCTTCAGTTCTTTCAGGCCGGCGTCCGTGATCTGGGTGCCGTCGAGGTAGAGCCACTGCAGGTCCTTAAGTTCCTTCAGGTCTTTCAGGCCGGCGTCCGTGACCTGGGTTCTGGTGAGGGAGAGCCGCTGCAGGCCCTTAAGTTCCTTCAGGTCTTTCAGGCCGGCGTCTGTGATCTTGTTGTTGCTAAGATCAATCCTTTGCAGTTCCTTGAGTTCCTTCAGTTCCTTCAGGCCGGCGTCCGTGATCTGGGTGCCGCCGAGGTCGAGCCACCGCAGTCCCTTAAGTTCCTTGAGGTCCTTCAGGCCAGCGTCCGTGACCTGGGTTCTGGTGAGGTCGAGTTTCTGCAAGCCCTTAAGTTCCTTCAGGTCTTTCAGGCCGGCGTCCGTGATCGGGGTGCCCCAGAGCCTGAGCGACTTCAGGCCCTTGAGTTCCTTCAGTTCCTTCAGGCCGGCGTCCGTGATATGGGTGTTCCAGAGTTCGAGCGTCTCCAGGCCTTTGAGTTCCTTCAGTTCCTTCAGGCCGGCGTCCGTGATCTGAGTGTGGCTGAGGTAGAGATTCCGCAGTTCCTTGAGTTCCTTGAGTTCCTTCAAATCCGAATCTTTGACTTCTCGGTACTCCAGGTAAACTTCTACAACCGGCCGGCCGGGGAGGTTCTCGTCCCTGGTTGGGCTGCCGCCCAACTTGAGGATCGCATTGACGGCCCTTTCTTCCCGGACCGCCTGCGGCTGGCCGCAGCCGGCAAGACACAACGCCAGCGACAGCAGCAAGGCAATGTGGCGTGTCATGGCAAGGTCCCCCACAGAAACACGATTCGGATATCCAGCCGTTCCGCACCAGCAGCGCTATTCCGTGTGTGGATGGTACTCCTTCCGGTGGCGCCCCCGCAAGGCTACGGGGAGAGCAACGCGATGAGGTCCATCCTGTCTTATCATGTCGAACCGGTGCCGCCGCGAAGCCCGATGGCCGCGTTCGTCGCGGCCGATGCCCCGCCCGCCTGTCACCCAGGCACGGCCATGGCTCCTGCCGCGGCCGGCGGCCGGTCCCATTCGGCAGGCTTGTGGGCCGTGTGTTTGGCGTATAGCAAAAAAAGCTCCAGGCACCTTTTCATAGTTTTCAGGAAGTCCATTCGCGTGCTTGGCATGGGTTCCGCCCTCTGCTGCAGGTCTGGTCACTTGTCATTTGTCACTTGTCACTCGAACTTGGGCGCGCTTTGCCAATGGAGCGCAGATACGCGTTGAGACGTGGGCCGAGTTCCGCCACCAACGGCCTGAGACTCGCTTCCTGCTTTGCGGTAAGAAGCCGCCGCCTGTGGGCCCTCCGCAGCCAATGGCGCGTCTCATTCAACGAGCCGCGGGCAATACGCACAAACCGCCGGTTGTCCGGGTACGTTCCTCGCCCGCAACCCTCCGCGATATTGGCCCCGATGCTGTCGGCAGAACGCACCAACTGCCTTCCGAGCGTACCCTTCGCGAAGGCATCCCACGACTTTACCGTGTTCCACACCTTGTCGGCAAGGTCCTCGGCAAGCCGGTACACCTCAAGATGCTCGAAGCCCTTCGTCGCCACTACGCCCCCCTCCTTCGGCAAGTGACCAGTGACCAGTGACCAGTGACGAGTGACGGCTCGCAAGGCGAGCCGGCCACTCACTTCCCGAGCGGCAAAAACAGGATGTTCCGGTACGCCACGGGGCCGTGGTCGCCCTGGAGCATGAGCGGGCCCAGGGGCTTCTCGTCGCCGAACGTGGCCCCGCGGGTCGGGCCGGTTACCTCAACGTTCTCGTGCACGAGACGGCCGTTGTGGATCACCTTGACGAACCGGGCGTTGGCGATCTTCTTTCCGCCGGCGTCGAAGCGCGGCGCCTGGAAGATGACGTCGAACGTTTGCCACTCGCCCGGCGGGCGCGAGGCGTTGACCCGCGGCGAGTGGCCCTCGAACCCCTCCTTCCCCTTGCCGCGGCTCGGGTCCCACCGCTCGTAGATGCCGCCGCACTCGATGCCTGGGTACGCCCCCTTCTTGCCGAAACTGTCGAACACCTGGATCTCGTAGCGGCCCATGAAGTAGACGCCGGAGTTGGAGCCCAACGGCACGAGAAATTCGAGGTGTGCGGCCACGTCGCCGTGCTCCCACTCGCTCAGCAGGTTCCGCGTCCGTCCTTTGGGGCCGTTGTAGATGGCGCCGACGCCGGGTTTGACGGCGAGCCGTTTCTCGTTGGTGGCATCCTTGGCGACCTCGCCGACCATGGCCCACTCGCCGGTCGGCTTGCGCCATCCCGCCATGCCGGGACCGGGCACGAGGGTCTTCCACTCCAGGATCTCGATGTCCTTGAACAGGACCTCGCAGTCCTGGCCGCCGTGCACCTGCAGGGCGAAGCGGCCCTCGGTGCGCCCCGGATCGTTCACGATGGCCGCCGACCGCAGGCCGTTGACGTGGACGGTGACGTTGCGGCCGAGTGCGGTGACGGTCATCTCGTTCCACGCGTTCGGCTTGTACCACGTCTTGACCTTCTCGGGCGTCGGCTTGACGACCCAGGCGCGGCCGTTCGTCTCGTACAGGCCGCCGGCGTCGTGGTTCGGGTCGATCTCGGCCTGAAAGCCCGAGATGCCGCTGCCGCCCTTCTCCTCGACGCGGAAGTACAGGCCGCTGTTGCCCTTGACGGCCTTGTACTTGAGGCGGACGGTGAAGTCCTTGAACGTGCGGTCGGTCACGAGGTGGCCGAACTGCCCCTCGGTGCGCTCGTGCCTGGCGTGGATGGCGCCGTCGGTGATCTTCCACGAGCCCTTTCCGATCTCGTGCCATCCTGCCATCGTTTTGCCGTCCCAGAGCGGCTTCCACGTGGCCATGGCGGCGACCTGGGCCGCAATGTCGGCCGGCGGCGCTTCGGCGGCCGAAGCGGCGGTCGCCAGAACCAGGCAAATTACGCCAAAGACGAACCCGGAAACGAAACAGGCGCGACAGTGAATCATGGCCGATCTCCTTATGCTTGCCGGGCGGCCGTTGCGGCCGCCGCTAATACTACAACGCTACAAGGGCATTTTGCGCGGTGGGTCTCCGGACCCACCGCACCTTGCGCGGCGGGCAATCCTGCCCGCCGTGCTTGAAGCCGCCAAAGCGCGGTGGGCAAGATTGCCCACCGCGCGAGTCATCGCTACACAAGAACGTGAACTGCTCTAAACGGTTACCCGGCTCAGGCGCCGTCGTGTCCGCCGACGACGACGTCCGCGACACGGACGTGCGGCCCGCCGCAGTCCGTCGGCGCCGACTGCCCGTCCTTGCCGCACATGCCCGGCATCTTCATCTCGAAATCATCTCCGATGGCGTCGATGTTCTTCAGCACGTCGAGTGTCATGCTCGAGACGGACACGTCGCGCAGCGGTTCGCCCAGCGCGCCGTTCTCGATCATGCGGGCCTGCCCCGCGTGACAGATGAACTGGCCCTTCTGGACGAAGACGTACCCCCAGTGCCCGTCCTCCAGGTACACGCCGCGCGCCACGCCCCGCAGCATCTCCTCCAGCGGCACGTGGCCGCTCGCCATGAAGGTATTCGACATGCGGACGATGGGCCGGCAATCGTAGGACTGGGCGCGGGCGCTGCCGGTCGGTTCGGCCTTGAACTTGGCCGCCGTCTCCAAACTGTGCAGGAACGCCACGAGGCGTCCGTTCTCGATAATCGGCCGCCGCCGCGCCGCCGTGCCCTCCGAATCGTAAGCGAACGAACCGAACATGCCCGGCAGTGTGGAGTCGTCGTAGATCGAAACGCCGGGGGCGGCCAGGTCTTCGCCGAGACGGCCTTCGAGGATGCTCTGGCCGGCCCAGACGGCGTCGGCCTCGGCGTTGTGTCCGAGCGCTTCGTGCACGAGCAGACCCGTAATCGACGGGTGAAAGATGACGGTAAACCGTCCCGCCGGGGCGGGCCTTGCGGCAAGGGCCGCCACCGCCTTGCGGGCGGCCCGGCCGCTGAACGCCTCGGGCTCGGTCTGCCTCAGCAGTTCCGCCCCGCCCACGATGCCGCGGTGTTCCGTGCCGCGCTGAAGCATCTTGCCGTCCGACGCCACGAACAGGGTGGTGACGACGGCGCGGCTTCCTGCGGTCCGGACGATTGTTCCGACCGTGTTGGCCAGGACGCCCTCTTGCCAGGCTTCGGCGTAACTGACGATGGAGTTGACGATGCGGCCGCCGCCGTCGGCTGCGGCCCGGCCGCACCGCTCGTACTGAAGCAGGCGTGCGATCTTCTCGGCGACCGGCATCGCGCCGGGCGGGATGGCGGGGTCGGTCCGATCCTCGGCCTCGACCCTGGCCGGCGGGGCGATCATCGCCGGGTCGCTGACGAACGCCTTCGACGCCGTCGCCAGGGCGATGGCGTCGTCGACGCACCGCTCGCCTCGCCGGCGTGCCAGGCTGTCGGCCGAGGCGAATCCCCAGCATCTGCCCACGAGGACGCGCACGCCGACGCCGCGGTCGGTTGAGGCGGCCAGTTTGTCGGCCCGGCCGTCCTGAACGAGGACGCTCTCGCCCGAGCGCCGGATGACGCGGACGTCGGCGAACTTGGCCCCTCGCCGTTTCGCCAGGTCGCACAGATGCGTTGCCAGGTCTTCCATAGGATTCTCGCCCGGAGCATCCGCTCCCTCACGGTCGCGGCTGGTCATGCACGCGAACCGATTGGGCTGGTAGCCCAAGTGGTTGCGCCGCTTACTTACGTGCGCGGCTAGTTTTCTCACGTGGCTGGTCGGGCGCGAGTATAACTAGCCGCGAGCGTAAGCGAGCGGGTGCCGTTCTCGCCACAGCAAAAAACTTACGTAAGTCCGCTTAGCCGCGCACGTCAGTAAGCGGCAGCGGCGGCACCTTCGGATCCAGAAACAACCGCAACTGGTCGGTCCGCATCGCAGACGGTACCGTAAACACGAGGATCCGAGACGCGTACTCACGTTTCTCGACGAAGTGGAACCGCGCGCCGTCCATCAGGTAATGCCCCTCCGTGGCGCCCTCCGGGAACGCGAACCGCAGGGCACGCGGAAAACTCGCAGGCGAACCGGACCGAGCCACCACCTCCGGCCCGGCGTCGGCACCGGCAACCGGCGCCGGACGTTTGGCCGTACCATGGATCCTCGACGCGCCGCCCACCCGGACGCCGCGCGCGTCGATCAGGTGGAACTGGTCGGAGTCAATCGTGCGCGGCCACCGCCGGACCGGCTTGAACCGGACGGTCACCGCCAGGAACTCCTCGCCCTGGGGCGGGCGCTCATCCGGGAACTGTTCGATCTCATCGGACCGCGCCGCGCGATTGACCCGCAGGCTCATCCCGTAGAGCGTCGTGCTCCTGGCGCGGTCGAGGGGAAGGGCGTGCTCGGCGGCCGTCCCCGCCGGGACCTCTGCAAGGGGGCCGAGCCGGTTGCCCGTACGGAAGAGGATGTACTGCCACCGGCGGTACCAGTGATAGTAAAGGATGTCATCGACATCCGTGACGGGCGCGTAGGTGTCGCCACGCATCCGGGGCGGCGGATACACGTCGGCGTAACGATTCAGCAGCCCCGGCGCCTCCGACGTCCCGGCCCGTACCGTGTCGGAACCCGCCGACCCCAGGGGACCGCCCACCAGGTACGCGAAAAAGGTCAGCACGCCGCGATCGGGCGCCAGGTACAACCTGTCGCCGGGCTCGATACGCTCCGGGTCGGCCTCGCCGGTGCCCTCAACGTACCGGAACACCTCGTAGCCAAGGAACCGGGGGGCCACGGGGAGCATCTGCACCAGGACCAGGCAGACGCCCACCGCCACGTACCCGACGACCAGGCCGATGGCGCCCCCTCCGGCATGGTCGGCCCACGGAAGAAAGGCAGGCTGGTGCGGCAGGAGCCTCTCGCCGGCGGTCCGAAGACCGAGGAACACCACGCATAGCACGGCCCACAGACACAGGGCATCGCCGGCGTAGTGCCAGATGCCGGCGGGGTCGTCCGCCGAACTGAAGAGCGCTCGCGTCACAGGCGCGAACCATCCAAAGGCCAACGCGCCGGCCAAGACGAGCGCCACCAGGTTCTGGGCGGCCCGATACACCCCCTGGGCCGCGCACATACACGCCACGACCGCTACGACAACCAGCGCCAGAACGTTCACCAGCACGGTGAGCCTCCGTCAACTCTCCTGCTCGATGGCCCGGAGAACCTCTTCGATGCTGGTCCGCCCGTCGATGACCATGGTGAGTCCCTCCTCCTGGAGGTTTCGCATGCCCAGTTTTCGGGCGTGCGTGAACAGGTCGGCGAGGGTCGTGCCTCGGGCGATCATCTCGCGGGCCCGGCCGTCGATCGGCATCACTTCAAACAGTCCCGTCCGCCCGACGTACCCCCGGCCCGCGCACCCCGGGCAGACGATCGCCTTGCCGTCCTGACTCTCGGCCCGCGCGGGCGGGCGGTAGAGCAGGTCCACCCGCCGGCTGCCGAGGTTCGCCTTCCGCAGAAAGTCGGGATTCGGCCGATAGGCTTCCTTGCACTCCGGACACAACAGTCGCACCAGCCGCTGGTTCACCAGGATCTGGAGCCGCTCGGCCAGGGGCTCGCGCGCCCCGAACAGCGAGCCGAGACGCTTCAGAGCCTGCCGCGCGTCGGCGGCACGCATGCCGACGATGACCGTATGCTCCCGCGCGGCCTCGGCCAGAACCCCTGCGACCTCGGCCTGATAAAGAGAATCGAAGGCCACGACGTCGGGCTCCATCCGGACACGGCTCCGCACCTCGGCGGCCGCCACCGGACCGTCCTCCTGGTTCAGCGCTATGTGCGTGACGTTTTCGATCTCGGTGTCGACCCGCGGCTCGAAGACCAGCACGTTGTTCGTGTACCGGTCGAAGTGACGCACGCAGGCGTGGATGGTCGTCGTCAGGCCCGATTTCCGGGGCGCCGACAGCAGCACCAGACCCGGACGCCGGCCCAGGGCCTCGGCCAGGACCGCCAGGTGCTCGTCCGAGAGGCCGATGTCCTCAAGCCGTTGGCGGCTGGCTGCCGCGTCGGTGATGCGGATGACGATCTGCTCGCCGCGGACCGTGCCGGCGGTCTTGACTCGCAGGTCGAATGTCTGGCCGGCCACGATCGCGCGGAGCCGGCCTTCCTGAGGCTTTCGCTCCTCGTCCGGATCGAGCCCCGCCAGCCGCTTGACCGTCCTGGCCAGGTGGCCGGCAATCGGTTGCTCGACCTCGCCGCCCGAGACCAGGTCGCCGCCGATTCGCAGCCGCACCTCCGTCTTCTGCGGCCGACACACAAACCCCACGGCCGACGCGCGGCGGAGGATCGCCTGGTGCACCATGCGCTCCACCGCCTCGCTCGCCCGGCGCTGGAGTTCCGTACCGGCGGCCGGGCGCTTCGGCACCTCGTCGCAGCCGACAAAGATGATCTGGCGGCCGGCACCCGAGACGGGGCCGCTCTCGTCCTCAAGCGGCCTGCGCCCGGAAAGGCGACGCCGAATGCGACCGAGGTGGGCCGGCGTCAGCACACGCAGCGGAGGGGTCACCCGCGCGTTGCGGTGCTGCGCGTACGCCATCGACACACCGACGAACAGGATCAGCCCGAGCGGCAGGCCGACGTAGAATAGAGGAATCAGCACCGCCGCCGCCAAGCCTGCCACGCCACCCGCCAGGACCACGCCGCCCCAGACGCCCGGGCTGGTGGCCGCGAACCGCGTGTCGAGAAAGGCCCAGTTCGTCACGTAGAAGACGGCCACCGCAAACGCGAGCAGCACGATGAACTTGACGAAACCCAGGACGAAAAACGTCGCCTCCGGCGCCTGGGGCGCCTCGATGCCCGTCGGGTAGTACGTGCCGGGCAGATCGGCCGCCTCGATCGTCTCGCCGGCAAGGCGCCCGCTCGTTGGCGCTCGCGGCTCCGATGAGCGCATCCGAGCCGCGACCGTCAGGGAGCGGGGGCGCCCGCGGGCGACACCCGCCGACACCAGCACCGCCGCTGCCGCCAGCACGACCCAGCCGCTCCGAAACCGGCTGGGCCCGGCGCGGCCGCTCTCTCGGACGTGCCTCATCGCACGGTTCCCCGTTTGACGTCGATGCCCCGGATGGCCATCTTCAGCGTCTCGGGGCTGGGCGCCGCCTCGTACGCCTCCTTCGGGTCGATCCATTCCTCGCGCACCAGTCGCACGAGGTCCTGCGTGAAAT
This sequence comes from uncultured Anaerolineales bacterium, assembly GCA_964539385.1. Lineage (GTDB taxonomy): Bacteria > Planctomycetota > Phycisphaerae > FEN-1346 > FEN-1346 > JAUVZF01. The sequence goes on from CAZIJC010000107.1 coordinate 15,100, forward strand.
CGTGCATGCCGGCGTCGCCGCCCCCCGCGATGACGCTCGGCAGATGCGCCTCGTCGCCGTCGCGGATGGCCTTGCAGACCGTCGGCGTGGCCAGCATCACCTCGGTGACGGGCACGCGGGCCACGTTCGGGTCGGCCGCCGTCACGAGTTTCTGGCAGATCACCGCGACCAGACTGTGCGCGAGCGACTCGCGCAGCACGTGATGCTCGCGCGCCTCGAACAGGTCGAGGATCCGCGTCACCACGCCCGGCGCGCTCGATGCGTGGACGGTCGTAAACACGAGGCGGGTCGTCTCGGCCGCCCGCAGCACGCCCTCCACGTCGTCCTTCGTGCGCATCTCGCCCACCAGCACGACGTCGGGATCCTCGCGCAAGAGGAACTTCAGCGCCACCTCGCACGACGCGACGTCGATACCGATCTCACGCTGGTCGACGAACGCCTTTTTGTCCTCGAACAGGTACTCGATCGGGTCTTCGACCGTCACAATATGGCACCGGCGGCGCGAGTTGATGTGGTCCAGGCACGACGCGATGCTCGTCGATTTGCCCGTACCCGTGACGCCGCTGAAAATGATCAACCCCTCGCGGACCCGGCAGATCCGCTCCAGCGTCTCGCCCGGAAGGTGCAACTGGGTGAACGTCGGGATGCCGCGGCTCACGGGCCGCACGGCCACGCTCGTGACCCCGCGCTGGCGATACACGTTGACGCGGAACCGGTCGCCGGAGGCCGTCGCGTGCGAAAAATCCACGCTGCCCGCCTCCAGGTACTGGCGGTGCACACGCGCGTCCATGATCTGCCGCGCCAACTCCAGCACGTCCGCCGGGCCGAGCGCCGCGAGGTCCGTCACCTGGATACGGCCGTCGATGCGCAGAATGGGCGGCTGGCCGGCCTTCAGGTGAAGGTCCGACGCCTCGCGCTCCAGCGCCAATCCAAGCAGCGCCTTCATGTCCATGTGCCGCGGCTGCGAGCGATCTGACATGTCCGTTCCCACTCGGCCGGCCCGTCACCAAGCGGCGGATTATACGCCCCCTGCCGCGCCGCCTGCAAGGGAAAGCGCCCGCGGACCCGACCGTGTGCGACACGGCGCGACCCGGCCCACGGCCGCGGCTTCGCCGCTGCCGTGCCACCCTCCAGGTGGAGCCGGGGAAAACCGTGGCATCCGCCGCCGCCGGCACGGTATAATGGCCACATGCGAACCGGCTGTAAACGCTATGCGGTCTTACGTAAGTCTTTTGCTGTGGCGAGAACGGCACCCGCTCGCTT
>CAZIJC010000108.1:0-16334 GCA_964539385.1 uncultured Anaerolineales bacterium
CTATCTTCTCGCCTATGCGATGCCGCTCAAGAAGCTCTACCTGACGGGCAAACGGCCCGGCGCCGCCCCGCAAATCGATCGGGCAACCGCGGAGAGCCTTCTCGACGACGGACGCGGATGGAGCAACAGGGATCGCAACAGCTTCTATGATAAACTGAGCGCAGAAGAACTCATCAGCCGTCTAGGCAGTTGGTCGCCCACCGTTCGTGAACGCGCTGCGATGGCGCTGGGACGCCGGCAGGATAACGTGATTGACCGATTGATCCGTTTGCTCGACGCCCCGGACCTCCATACGCGATACGGCGCCTGCCAGGCGATCAAGATGCAGCGTGGACGCGGCGGGGCCGCTGTGCCGGCGCTGCTCAAGACGTTCCGCTGCGACGACCTCTGGCTGCGCATCCTGGCCGCCGAGGCGCTGGCGGGGATTGGGGAGCCGGCCAAAGCGGCCGTTCCCGAAATGCTCGTCAGGCTCACCAAGAGCGATCCCAGGAACGATCCACGCAATATGGAGCAGCGCTACCTCTCCTTCGCCCTGTTCAACAGGCGAGGCGGTCTGATCGGCCGGTCGCTCGAAGGCGTCGACCGCGATCTGCTCGCCCAAGCCGTTCGGGCAGGCCTGCGGAACGAAGACGGGCGGGCGCGGGGCAGCTTCGGATCGGTGTACCAAAACCTTTCTTACGAAGAAATCAAGCCACTGCTGCCCGCCGTCCATCAGGCGATTGTCGAGTTGGCGCCCAGCGGGATCATGTTCGCCAGCGATATTCGCATGAGTGGTCTTGAACTCTTTGCGAAACACCGGATCAACGAGGGGGTCGAACTGCTGGTTGATTACGCCCGCAATCAAAAAAAACATGCCAGCGAAATACGCATCGTGAAGGTCATGAAAATGCTCAAGTCCTATGGATCACATGGGAAACGCGTCATTCCCCAATTGGAGGCTGCCGCAAAGTACTTCGAGAAGGGGGAAAAGAACTTCCCACGCCACCTGAGCCTGGGGAAGGCCAAGCTTGTCAGAGAGACCATCAAGGCGATTGAGGCCTCAACCGATGAGCCCGAATTGATTCCCCTCAACCGCTGAGGATCAACCGATTCGGATCAAGCAGTTGACCACCGGAAAACAGGAGATCAGCAAACGCCGATAACTCGACTCAATCCACAGGGCGACTCGGGTCACGGCATAGAGGGCAAGATTCCCGGGTACACGAAAGACTACCACCTGGAGGAGTTCAGGAAGTAGAGGTGAGGTCAAAGGTTTGCGAGCCCGAGGCAATGACTGTAAACGGCGGAGCAAAAGTGCGTCGGGTGGCGGGGCGGAGTAAAAGTGCGGCACCCCTGGAAGGATTCCGTGAGTGGGAGGGGGGTTTGCCGATGGCTGTGTAGGCTTGCCGCTCATGAGCAACACCCCCGCCATGCCACCAGGAGACGTTGCCAGGAGCCGCCTCATCACCACGGGAACGAATGACGCCACCTCGGACCCCGGATTGGAGCCCCCCGCGCGCAGCGCATTTGCAGCGCGCCGTTACCCCGGGTTGTCATCGGTTGCCAAGATGGGGTGCTAGAGCGGTGAGAGTCTGAAAAGCGCACGGCCTGGCAGGCTACTCGATGCTTTTGAGGCTGAGGCGGCGGGCTTGGTCGGAGACCTCTTCGGGGCCCAGGCCGGCCTGGCGGGTGATGTCGGTGTCGCGGCAGCAGCCGCAGAAGAGGATGGGGTTGTCGTAGGCGGAGGCTGTGCCGTCGACAAGCCGCGCAACCTGGCCAAGCGCGTGACGGTGGAGTAAGGCCTTGCGGGTTCGGGATTTCGGAGCGGAAATCCTCGCGGGGCGTGGCCGCAAGGCAACGGCAACCGCATCACCTGCGCCGGGAACCGCGTCTGAAGACCAGCCCGGCCGCGCCAACGGCCAGGAGCGCCAGCGTCGCCGGTTCCGGCACACCCTGGTAAAGGCGGATGTAGCCGTCGCTCGCACCGATCAGCACATCCGGGTATCCGTCACCCGTCCAGTCGCACACCGACGGCCGCGACCGTGGCGAGTCGGGCAGATCGATTGGCACGCCATCGGCTTCCACGAGGGCGTAGGCGCTGAAAATGGGATCGGCATCCGTGCCGGTATTGCTGTAGAAAAGCAGTTGGCCGTCGGTATTGCCGACAAGCATATCCTTCTTGCCGTCGCCGTCGAGGTCGAGGATGACGGGGCTGGAGCGGGCGCTGGGGACCCAAAGGGCACAGCCGCACGCGCTGTCCGTGTCCGGGACGAGCGTCTCGGTGAGGAAGTCCGGCGCCTCGTCGGTGCCCTCGTTGATGAACAGGTGGATGTAGCCGTCCAAGGCTCCCACGACGAGGTCCTTGAGTCCGTCGCTGTTCCAGTCCACCACGGCGGGCGTTGCGCGGTAGCCCACGCCGATGGGGTCCTTCGTCCCTTCGGGGCCGACCTCGAGGAGCGTTCCGCCGTCGAAGGCCGGTGAACCGTCGCAATTGTTGTTGGTAAACAATTTAATCGTTCCGTCGGCTTGGCCGACGAGGAGGTCTTTGAGCCCGTCGCCGTCCCAGTACGCGACGCGTGGAAAGGCCCCCAGGCATCCGCTCGCCGGGACCTCCAGGTCCTGCCAGTCGGACTGGGCATAAGAGAAGTCGGAGAACTGCGGGGCGCCGGCCAGACCTTCGTTCAGGTACACGCGCACCTTGCCGGGGTAGCCATCGCCGCCTTCGCCGACGATCAGGTCCGGCAAGCCGTCGTAGTCCCAAAAAGCGAACGACGGGACGGAGTAGCCGGCCACGCTGATATCGACGCCGTCCGCCTGGACCCGTGTCTCGGCCCCCAGCGTGAAATCGGCCATCGCCGGAGCGGCGGTCACGGTCACGACCACGGCGGCCGTCAACACCCCAGTTGCCAAGCAAAAGCGCTTTCTCTGGAATCCCAACATGGTTTTTCCCTCTAAGAGGCGTCCCTCACACCCGCTACCTGCACCCCGCCCTTCCCTGCGCCGGACGCCGATAATCAGCGCCTCAACGCGGGCTTAAACCCTGTAAGTATACCAGAAAGTCGGCCGGATGCAACTTGACAGGAGCAAAAAAGACGGCAAAGGGTATGACCACGGACTATAGCAGGGGCGCGCCGTCAGGCCAAAAGGCTCCAGAGACCGGCATTTCCGGGCCGGTAGGCGCCGTTAGCGCAGTTCACGTTCAACTGTAGCAGGGCCTAGCGCGGTGGGAATGCCGCATCCACCTAACCAAACTCCAAACCCTGAACTGAATCCCTCAATGGCAGGACAAAGCCGGAGTTCTAACAATCGGCGGGATAACAACGGCCGGCAGGCTACTCGATGCTTTTAAGGCTAAGGCGGCGGGCTTGGTCGGAGACCTCTTCGGGGCCCAGGCCGGCCTGGCGGGCGATCTCGGTGGCGACGACCTTGCCGGCTTCCTGGTCCTCGGCCGTCAGGTGGATGCGCCCCTTTCGGTCGTAGGAGTAGGTGACGCGGACGAGTGCGCCGGCCGGGCGGCCGGCGGGCAGGCCCGTTACGTGGGCGGTGCCGATGATGATGTTGGCGTCCGGATCGGGGGCGCCGCCCTGGACCACCTGCAGGATGATCTTCTGCTGGCCGTCGTAGGAGGTCCCGTAGGTCCGCATGACGCTGACGGGCAGGCGGCTGTTCTTGGGGATGAGGACGTCGTTTCGGTACTGGAGGGTGACGGCGTCCTTGATGATGAGTCCGAGTGCGTGTGCGGCCACGTCGGCGGTCCGGATTCTGCCGAGGCGTTCGGCGGCCTCGGCGCCGAGTTCGTGCATGCGCTCCTGGCTGTGCAGCACACAGATGGCAGCATGGATCGCCGCCCCGGCGGCCACGGACTCGTCCACGGGGACCTCGGTCTTGACCTCTTTGCCGCTCACGCGCTCCAGCAGCCGCTGGACCATGGGCATCCGCGTCGAACCGCCCGTCGGGATGACCCGCGCGACGCCCTCCCAGGTGAGGCCGGCCTCCTCGACGACCATCTCGGTGGTCAGTTGCGTCACGGCCAGGAGGTCTTCGGTGAGCGACTCGAACTCTTCGCGCGTGACCTCGTAGTTGCCCCAGTGTCCCTTGTAGGAGACGGGCACGTTGGTCTTGTCGCGCCGGCTGAGGGTCTTCTTGGCCTCCTCGGCACTGATCCAGAGGTAGGCCAGCGCCTGGGGATCCTCTCGCGGGTCGTCGCCGAACTCCTTTCGGAAACGGTCCGACAGGTGGTTGACGAGCCGCTCGTCCCAATCCTTGCCGCCCAGTTCCACGTCGCCGTCGGTGGCGAGTGTGATGAACTCGTTGCCCTTCTTCTCGATGACGGTGGCGTCGAACGTGCCGCCGCCCAGGTCGTAGACCAGGATGACGCCGTCGTCGCCGGCCTTGGTGAGTCCGTAGGCGAGTGCGCTGGCGGTGGGCTCGTTGACGATGTCGAGGACCTCGACGCCGGCGATGGCGCCGGCGTCCTCGGTGGCCTTGCGTCGGGCGTCGTCGAAGTAGGCCGGCACGGTGATGACGGCCCGGCGGATGGTGCCGATGTGCATCTCGGCGTCCTGGATGACCTTCTTGAGGATGAGGGCGGAGACGGCCTCGGGTGTGTAGGTTTCGCCGTCCACCTTGAAGCGCCACTTGGGGTTGCCCATCTGGCGTTTGACGTTGAAGACAGAGCGTGCGGGGTTGGCGAGTGCCTCGCGTCGGGCATCGCGTCCGACCAGGACGCCGCTCTTGGTGAAGACGACGACGGAGGGCGTGAGGAGTTCGCCCTCGGCGTTCGGGACGATGACGGGCCTGCCCTCGTGATCGACGTAGGCAAGTTTGGTCAGCGTGGTGCCGAGGTCGATGCCGACCGTCCGCTCTTTGCCGCTTTCGGGCGTTTCAGCCATCCGTACCCCTCACGTGACACACGCGATTCCAGGCATTTTAAGGCGGGCGGCCCGCTTGTCAAGGGTGCGCCGCGCCGAGTTCTCGGGGCGAAGGTTGACGATTGGGCGGGCATCGGATAGGATGCAGGGTGCGTGGGCGGGGGTTCCGCCCGCGGGTCGCCCGGTCTGTCAGGACGGTTCCCCGGCCGGGGAAGGCTGATTTTGCCTAACGCCGGTGAGGCGGCCGACCGTATAACGTGGCGGAGGCAGCGGATGACCGGCGAGAATGACGAGCACAACCTGCCCGCACGGCGTCCACGGGCACAGATGACCTCCACCGGTGCGCGCGCCCACCTGGAATGCCGCCACGGTCCCGAGAAAGGCGAGACGTTCCGCGTGGCGCCCGGCGCGACGCTGATCGGGCGCGACGCCTCCTGCGACGTCGTGCTCTCGGAGACGGTCATCTCGCGTCAGCACTGTCGCATCGACCGCCGCGGCGATACGTGGGTTCTGACGAACCTCAGCAACAACGGGACCCGCGTCAAGAAGCAATCCATCGACGAGCACGTCCTGTCGGACGGCGACGCGATCCAAATCGGCGCGAAGACCCGCCTGGAGTTCGTCGTCGAAGAGGTGGCCAAACTGGTGAGCGGCCAGATGCAGTTCCGGGCGCGCGGCCTGCCGCAGGAGGAGGAAGAGGAAGAAGACAAAGCCGACGAGACCGAAGCGGAAGAAGAGGAGGCGCAATCGCTCTTCCAACGCCGCAGGGGCCTGTTCATCGGCCTGGGCGTTTACCTGGGGGTGGTCCTGGTGATTGCGGCCATCCTGGGCACCCGCGGCTGCGGGGGCTCGCTGCGCAGCCACGAGATCGCCACCCTCGGCGTCGAGGCAATGGTCATCCCGGGCCCCGGCGCCAAGCCGCTGCGGATTCTGCCCAGGCAGTCGCCCGACGGCGTCTGGGTCGAGAACGAACTGGGTGTGCCCACGCTGATTCCCCGCGAGGACTTCACGTCCGGCAAGGCCAGGCGCGTGCCGGGCATTCGGCAGGCCATCGACGTTCAATACTACGAGCGGCACGTGTTCGAGCAGATGGTCAGGAACCGCGAGATCTCGCGGAACCACCCGTACGTGGTCGAAAAGCGGAACCGCGGCCTGGCCGAGCAGTACAAGAAGGAAGCCATCAAGGAGTACCTCGTGTGCCACATGCCGGGCAAGGAGGCCAGTTTGCTCAGGTCGGTCCGACTGTTCCAAGAGTCCTTGGGGTACTACGGCATGACGTTTTTCCCCGACCCGGACGTGAACAAGACCTACCTCCGCGCGGTCGAGGAACTCATCGAGAAAGTCCGCACCCTCTACACGCAGGCTATCATCTTCGAGAGGGCGGGCGACCTGAAGCAGTCGTGGGGCTCGTACCAGAAAATCCTGAGGTACGTTCCCGAAGAGCACAACCCCGTCTTCCGCAACGTCTCGGCCCGGATAACCGTTCTGAAGAGGCGATACAAGAAGGACTAAGCCGGGCGCCGAGCCGGCGTCGCACACCGACGAGTTGGGTCAGGGCGTCTTCTTCGAGCCGCCAGAGGAATCCCCTGCCGGAGCCTTGGCGCCGCGGAGCCGGAGAAGCGCCTCTTTCGCCGCGCCCGCCGCCGCCGTCTCAGGAAACGACTTGACGACGTTCTCGTAGGCCTTGATGGCATCCTCTTTCCACGCGCCCGGCATGGTCTCCAGCGTCTCAGCGATGATGAGCAGACGCTTGGCGTTCTGCTCGTCCTCGTCCGAGGCCTTGCCGGATGGCGGCGGCTTCGTCGGCGGCGGTTTGGGAGAGGACGGCGGCTTCGTCGGCGGCGGCTTGGGAGAAGACGGCGGCTTCGTCGGCGGCGGCTTGGGCTTCTCCGGCGACGGCTTCCCCGGCGACGGCTTCCCCGGCGACGGTTTGACGATCCTGAAGACCCGGCGAGGCTCTTTCCGAACCTTTGCGGGTGGAACGGCCTTCCCCTCCCCTTTCCGGGGCAAGCGAGGCTTCTTTTGCACCTCCACGGGCGCTCCCGCGCCGCGCTTGTCGCCCTTGACGCCGAAGAACTTCACCTCAGACGGGGGCGGATCGCCCACCTGAACGGGCGGAACCGGCGGCGCCGGCGGTTTCGGCCGGGCCACGGGGTACTTCTTCTGCAACTCCTTGAGCCAGTCGGGCGGCCCTTGCTCAGCCCTCGGCTGAGGTCTGGGCGACGCAGGCGGAGTCGGCGTCTGCGCCACGGCCGCCGGCTTCGGCGGAGTCGGCGTCTGCGCCACGGCCGCCGGCGGCGGCGGAGTCGGCGTCTGCGCCACGACCGCCGGCGGCGGAGTCGGCGTCTGCGCCACGACCGCCGGCGGTGGCGGCGGCTCGGACTGCCCCAGTTGGATCACGCCGGCCGCCACCAGCACCGCCACCGCCAGCGCCGCCACGCCCACCACGACGGCGACGCCGATCAGGATCTGCGGCCGGTGCTTGACCCACGCGGCCGCCTGACCCGAGAGGTCGCCGATACCCTGGATCCGCTCGCGTGCACGGCGTGCCGCGACCGAAGCCGCCTGGCCGGCCGACAGTTCGACCGGCCTCTCATCCATCCGGCCCATCGCGCGGCCCAGGTCCTCCTTGTCCACCCCGAGGAGCCCGGCGACGGCCGCCAAGACGGCACCGTCACCGAGATTGCCGCCAAAACGCCGGATGCGCCGACCCAGCCTGAGCAGGATGTCCTCGGGGTTCTCTCTGCCCTGCGCAACCAGCCTGGCCCGAGCGAACAGGTGCTGGGCCTGCCCGACCTCTTCGGCCACCAGGCGGGCCAGACCTTCCGGGACGGTCAGCAGTTTCTGGGCCTGCTTGACGGCCTCGATGCGTTTCTCGAGCGCCCCGACGTGCAGGCACTGACCCAGGATGACGGCATCGCGGTAGATCCAGAGGTTGATCGGCAGGCCGAGGCCATGGTCGCCGGAGGCCGGCCAGTCGCCGACCCGTTTCGTGAGCGTCTGCATGATGTACGGCATCAGGCGCGTGACCGGCACGCCGCGCGCCCGGCACGCCGTCAGCCACGCCTCCAGGACGTCGGGGTCCTTGGCCTCGCCGTTGCAGTGGGTCTGATAGAGTTCCTCGACGGCGCCCTTCCAGCGTGCCATGAGTTCGCCGTCGTAGACCTTCTTTTTCTGGGCATTTGTCAGGACCGAGACGGCCTGGCCGATCTCGGCCAGCAGATCGAGCGCCTGCTTTCGGTAAAGGCCGATCTGGTAGGCGCGGACCTTGCGTTTGACGCGGCGTCCGGCGCCGAGGACGGCGGCGTCATCGGTTTCGAGTTCGGGCAGCCCCAACAGGCCGTAGTACGAGGGCGCCGGGTTGGCAATGCCCAGCCACTCCCGGTACATTTCCTCCCGGGGCATCCCACCCTGGGTGGCCCTGTTTCGGCTCGTGTGCAATTTAGCCATAGGCGTTTCTGTAGGCAAACTCCCTTTCCAGCCTGTATGATATCGTCTCTGTTGGATTGTGGCAAGCAGCCAAATCGGACAACTTGCCCACCCCCCGGCTGCGGGGGCACTTGGTAATACGCTCAAGATGCCCGAATGCGCATGGCGGAAAACCCCATTCTCTGAAGCCATCGGCCGCGACGACCTTCGACGGCGGGCCCGGGCGGCCCTGGCCGGCGGTCCGTTGTGCGATGCGTGCCTGGGGCGGCTCTTCGCCCAGGTCGATACGGGCCTGACGAACGAAGCGCGCGGACGCACGGTCCGCCAGGCACTCGGCGTGCCGCCTCCCGGCGGCCCGTGCGCCCTGTGTGCCAACTTCTTTGACGCGGTCGAGGAGTGGGTGGTTCGCGCCGAACGCGCCCTGGCGCGCTGGGAGTTCGACACGCTGGCCGTCTCCTCGCACGTCGACCCGACCGTTGCCGAGCGCGAGACCGCCCTGTGGAAACGCGCCGGGGGCGACCTGGCCGAGCCGTACAAACAGGCCTTCAACCGCACCGTCGGCTGCCGCCTGTGCGAAACGCTCGGCTGCGATACCGACCTGGTGCACCCCGATCTTCTCGTCGTGGCCGACCACGCCGCCCGCGCCGTGACGGTGCGCGTCGAGCCGCTTTTCGTGCGTGGCCGGTACCGCAAACTCGTGCGCGGCATGCCGCAGTGCCGCTGGCGCGCCTGGCCGACGAGCGTGCAGCAGATCATCGGCGACCCCATCGCGGGCGCGGCCGAGGGCGCCGACCACGTGCTGCACGGCTGCGGGCGCGAAGACACCGACGTCCGGTGCCTGGGCGAGCGGCCGTTCGTCCTGGAGGTGATCCGCCCGCGCCGGCGCCGTCTGGATTGGCCGGCCCTGGCACGCTCTATCGGCGCGGCCGGCAAGGTCGAAGTGGCCGGCCTTGCGCCGTGCAAGCGGCCGGAAGTGGCGCGGCTGAAAGAGGCGCGGCCCGAGAAAACCTACCGCGCGCTGGTACGCATCGGCGAGGCCGTGGACGCTGCGCAACTTGCGGGCCTGGAGCGGCTCGTGGGCGTCATCGATCAGCGCACGCCCCGCCGGGTCCTCAAGCGCCGAGCCGACCGCGTCCGCCGCCGGCGGGTGTGCACGTTCGGGTGGCGGCAACTCGGCCCGCGCGAGATCGAGATCGAACTCCGGACGCAGGCCGGAACCTACATCAAGGAACTCATCAGCGGCGACGACGGCCGCACGCAGCCGAGCGTGGCCGAGGTCCTCGGCACCGCCGCCGTGTGCAACCAACTCGACGTCCTCGCCATTCATATCGACGAGTGACGCGACCGAGGCCCCCGCTCGCTTGCGCTCGCGGCTCGGATACCAGTCACAGCCCGCATTCGCGCATCCGAGACCGCCGCGCCCGGTACGGGCCCGTATGGGGAAGCGGCGGGGCACGTTCCCCACCTTGGCACGTGCCCTGCCAGAGAAGATGCCCCCGACCTCCCGGTCGGGGCTCGAAAAGCTAACGGCGAAAACGGGCTTTCGAGCGCGGTGGGTACGGAGACCCACCGCGCAAAACTCATGGCGGACTGCTTAGCGCGACGGCGTACGGCCGGCCCTGCTCGTAGCCGGCGACCTCGACGAAGCCGGCGTCGCGCACGGCGCACTCGGCACGGGCAAAGCCGTGGGCGACGCCCGACGGGCGGTGGGCGTCGGACCCGACGGCGACGAGGCGGCCGCCGAGGGCACGATAGCGGTCGAGGATTTCGGCGTCGGCCGCCAGGCCCCACCCACGGTCCATGACGTGGTGCGTGTTGACCTCGATGGCCACGCCGCCGGCGATGCATCGCTTCAGAATCCGCTCGACCTGCCGCCAGTACCACGCGTCGCGCTGGGCCGCCACCAGTCCGGGGAGTTGCTTGAAGATGTAGTCGAAGTGGCCGATGACGTGGCACCAGCCGGAGGCGGCCAGGGCCTCGACCTCGGCGAAGTAGTCCGCCAGGAGTTCCCGCACGTCGAGGTCGGGCGGCGCCTCCCGGCTGAGGCGCCATATATGGCGCCCGGCGGCGGTATGGACCGACCCGATAAGATAGTCGAACTCCCAGGCGGCCAGGACCTCGCCGACCTCGGTGCCGTAAGCGCGGCGGAAGTCGAACTCCAGGCCCTTGCGAATGACGAGCCGCCCGGCGTAGGCCTCTCGTGCCTCGACAATCGAAGCCGTGTACGCGTCGTCGTCGAAGTACCCGTACATCGGGTCGTCGCGGTCGAAGTCGAGGTGCTCGGCGAAGCCTATCTCCAAAAGCCCCCGCTGGAGGGCGGCCTCGCACATCTCGGCCACCGATCCTTCGCCGTCGGCGCTGTGGGTGGAGTGCAGGTGATAGTCGATCGGAATCATGTGATGCCCCGTTCACAGGGACGCGCCGCGCAAGCACGGCTGTATGCACCGTGCGGGAACGGCCGTTTTTGCAGGTGCGCGGCGGGTACGGAGACCCGCCGCGCACCAAGTAGCATAGTAGGGTTATTCGGCACGGATGAACTCCTCGTACATCGCGGCGTACCGTCCGCCGGCCGCCACGAGTTCGGCGTGGGAACCCTGTTCGGTGATGCGTCCGTCCTCGATGACGAGGACCCGGTCGGCGCGCCGGACGGTCGAGAGGCGGTGGGCGACGATAAAGCAGGTCCGCCGCTCGGTAAGGCGTCGCAGGGCGTCCTGGATTTCGAGTTCGGCCTGCGTATCGACCGAGGAGGTGGCCTCGTCGAGGATGAGTATCCTCGGGTCGGCCAGCATCGCGCGGGTGAAACAGATGAGTTGCCGCTGCCCGGCCGAGAGCGACTCGCCCCGCTCGCCGACCTCGGTCCGGTACCCTTTCGGCAGGGCCTCGACGGCCCGGTGGCTGCCGATGCGGCGTGCACACTCGATGACCTCATCGTCGGCCGCGTCGGGGCGCCCGTAGCGGATGTTGTCCATGACGGTGCCGGAGAAGAGGAAGTTTTCCTGAAGGACGATGCCCATCCGGCGATGCAGCGCCTCCTGGGTAATGCCCTTGACGTCCCAGTCGTCGATGCGGACGCGGCCCGCCTGTGCCTCGTAGAACCGTGCGATGAGGCGGCAGATGGTCGTCTTGCCGGCGCCGGTCGGGCCGACCAGCGCGACGACCTGGCCGGGGCCGGCCTCGAACGACACGTCGTGCAGAATCCGCGTGCCCTTATCGTACTCGAACGTCACGCCCTCGAAGGCGACGGCGCCACGGAAATCGTCGGGCCCGACGGCGTCCGGCCGGTCGACGATCTTCGGCTCGGAGTCGAGGATTTCGATGACGCGGTCCAGTGCGGCGAGCGAGTGCAGCAACTCGTTGTACAGGTGGCTGAGGATGTCGATCGGTCGGAAGAACATCAGGGCGTACGCCAGGAACGCCGCAATCTCGCCCGGCGACACGCGGGCCTCGGCGGTCGGCAGGTGTGCCGTCGTCACCACGCGATAGGCCCCCACCAGGATCACCGCCACGCTGGCGTACAGCCGCAGCGCGCCGATGCCGACCATGTACCTGGCGTGGACGCGCTGGGTCTCGACGCGTGTGGTGTAGAGGTCGCTCGTGAGGTCGGAAAAGATTCGCATGTTCTCCTGCTCGCGGGCGAAGGCCTGGATAACCCGCGCGCCGGCGATCGACTCGGCCACGGTGGCGGTCAGGCGGCCGGTCTGGGCGCGGACCTCGCGCCACGCCTCCGCCGCGCGGACCCGGAACCGGCGAGTCAGCAGGTACAGAACCGGCAGCATCGGAAACACCGTCAGGAACAGCACGCGGTCCATCCAGAGCATCAACGCCACCGTGCCGGCGAGTTGGAAGGCGGCCGCCGTCAGGTGGTTCGGCGCCCACGAGACCGTCTCCTGCAAGGCGTCCATGTCGGTCGTGCCGCGCGCGATCACCTGCCCGGCTTTCCACTTGTCGTAGAACGCCGGACTGAGCCGATGCAGGTGCCGGAAGTACGTCTCGCGCATCCGGCACATGAACCGCTGCGCGAAGGAGACCGTACGCCGGATCTCGAAGAAGCGGACCACCTGCGCCACGAGAAAGAGTGCGGCAAAGACGGCCACAACCAGCAGAATCCTGCCCCACGCCGCCTCGGTGACGGCCGCCTTCTCGGCGTCGGTCGCCCCCGCCGCAGCAACCGCCGCACCGCTGTTGAACACCGTATCGATGGCCTCTCTGAGCAGCATCGGCACGGCCAGTTCGACGGCCGTCAGGAAGAGCGTCAGGCTGATGTTCACCAGGATGATGCGGCGGTAGGGGCGCAGCCACGCCAGGAGGCGCCGCAGCGCCTTTCGGCTGAGCCGTTTCGGCGTCGGATGGTCGGGGTCGACAATGGGCCTCGGACTCATCGGTCGTCCTCCGGCCCGTCCTCGCCCAGTTGCCACTGCATGTCCACAAACTCCCGGTACGGTCCCCGGCGCCCGAGCAACTCTTCGTGCGTGCCCTGCTGGACGATGCGTCCGCCCTCCAGGACAAGGATCAGGTCGGCTCGCCGGACGGTCGAGATGCGGTGGGCAATGATGAAGGTGGTCCGGTGCTGCATCACTTCCGCCAGGGCGTCCTGGATGACCCGCTCGGTGCCGGAATCGACGCTGGCGGTGGCGTCGTCGAGGATGAGAATCCTCGGGTCCGTCAGCAGTGCCCGCGCGATGGCCACCCGCTGGCGCTGCCCGCCCGAGAGGCTGATGCCCCGCTCGCCGACGGCTGTCTCGTAGCCTTCCTCGAACCGCCTGGCGAACTCATCGACCTGTGCCCGGCGTGCGGCCCGTTCGATGGCCCGCTTCTCGGCCTCCGGCACGCCGAAGGCGATGTTCTCGGCAAGGCTGGCCGAGAACAGAAACGTGTCCTGGAACACGAAGCCGATCTCGGACCGCAGGCTCTCCAGGTCCGCCTCGCGGATATCGACGCCGTCGATAAGGATGCGGCCGTCGTCCGGATCGTAGAATCGCGGCAGGAGTTTGATGAGGGTGCTCTTGCCGCTGCCGGTTGCGCCGACGAGGGCCACGTTCGTGCCGGCGGGGATGTCGAGGGTGACGTCCCTCAGGACGCCCGGCTGGCCCTCGTAGCCGAACGAGACGTTCTCGAACACGACGTGCCCGCCGCCTTCGGGAAGGGGCGTCGGCTGCTTCGGGGTATGGACGTCGGGCCGGGCGTCGAGGATCTCGAAGATGCGCTCGGCCGACACCAGACTGTGGTCGAGCGTGGCGGTCATCCGCGCCACCTGCCGCATGTTCATCGTCAGCATGCCCGACCAGCGAAAGACCGTGTAGATGGCCCCGACGGCCAGGGCGCCTTCCAGCACCCGGCACGAGGCCATCGCCACCGTCGCCAGCAGCGAGGCGCCGCCCAGAAGGAAGATGACCGGCTGGAAGGTGGCGAAGTTGCGGATCAGACCCAGCCACCGCTCCAGGACGCCGCGGATCGTGGTCTCGTATCGGGCGGCCTCCTCGTGCTCGCGGCCGAACGCCCGAACCACCTGCACGCCCTGAACGTTCTCGGAGAGGATCTGCGTGGCCCGGTCCAGTTCGTCCCGCATCCGGTGGAACATCGGATGGATGCGCTTGACGAACAGGATCATTGCCACGACGTAAACCGGGATGAAAGGAACGGTCACCATCGCCACGTACCGGTCGAGCCAGATGAGGACGGCGGCGGCGCCGAGGATGAACAGCGTGATCTCCGCCCCGCGGACCAGCAGCATCGTGTAAAACATGCGGAGCATGTTCACGTCGCCGATGGTCCGGTTGATGAGTTGGCCGGTATCCTGCTTGTCGAAATACGAGAAACTCTGGCCGAGCAGTTTGCGGTAGATGCGCCGGCGAAGGTCCGTCAGGATGCGCATCCGCAGGTGCACCATCAGCATCTGGTTGCCATACCGCAGCGCCGTCAGGACCACGTGCACGACGACCAGGATGACGACGTACCAGACGAGCGGGCGCACGCTCGGCCAGTCCCACACGCCGCTGGCGAGAGGTTTGAGGGTGGCGGTCAGGCCGGCGCCGAGCAGGTAGGGCTCCACCAGACTCAGTCCCGCGATGCACACACCGATACCGACGCCGCCCACAAGGTACCCGCGATACGGTCTCGCCAGCGCGAGGATGCGTCGCAGGATCACGCCCTTGGGCTGGGAGAGTTTCAGGTCGCTGTCGCGCTGCGCCGCCATGCGTCCGATGTCCGGCCCACAGAAAATGCATGGACGCCGGCTGGCGGCCGGCGCCCGCGTGCCCCCATTTCCTCTAGTCCTATCAGGCCGGGCGCCAGGGTCAAGGGTTTTCGTCAGAGGCTTCGTCCAACGGCTTCGGCAACCTTGCGGCAGGATGCGACGAGCCGGGCGAACGCCTCCGGCGTGATCGACTGCCGCCCGTCCACCAGGGCCGTCTCGGGATCGGGATGGACCTCGATGATGAGCCCGTCGGCCCCCGCCGCAACGGCCGCCAGGCTGACGGCCTCCACCAGGTCGGCCCGGCCGGTGGCGTGGCTCGGGTCCGCGATGACCGGCAGGTGGGTGGCGGCCTTCAGCGCCGGCACGGCCGCCACCGCAAAGGTGTTGCGCGTAAACGTCTCGAACGTACGGATGCCCCGTTCGCACAGGATGACCCGTTCGTTGTCGCGCGAGAGGATGTACTCGGCCGCCAGGAGAAACTCCTCAAGGGACGCGCTCATGCCGCGCTTCAGCAGAACCGGCTTGCTGCACGCGCCGACGGCCGACAGAAGGACGAAGTTCTGCATGTTCCGGGCGCCCACCTGGAGCACGTCGGCGTAGCGGGCGACCAGCGGCACCTGCTCGGGCGCCATGACCTCGGCGACGACCGCCAGGCCGGTGGCCTCGCGGGCCTCGGCCAGGTAGCCGAGGCCCTCCTGGCCGAGCCCCTGGAACGAGTACGGGTCGGTCCGTGGTTTGAACGCCCCGCCCCGCAGTCCGATGGCGCCGGCCTCCTTGACGGCGTGGGCCGTTTCGAGAAGCATCTGGCGGCCCTCGACCGCGCACGGCCCGGCGATAATGCCCAGCGCCGCGCCGCCCAGGCTGCCCCGGCCGAGTTCGATGACCGTCGGCTCGCGTTTCACCTCGCGCGAGGCGATCTTGTAGCGGGCCAGGACGGGCATCACCTTCTCGACGCCGGCGCCGACGGCCAGCCCTTCGGGGGCCTTGAGCCGCTCGTCGCCCACGCACGCGATGACCGTCCGCTCGGTCCCCTCAATGATATGGGGCTCCAGGCCCATGTCTCTGACGCGCCGGATCATGTGGGCAACCTGCTCGTCGGTTGCGTCGGATTTCATCACCACGATCATGGCCGGTGCTCCCTTGCTGCGCTCGGGCGTCTCCGCCAAACCGCCCGGATGCCTCGCCCTACTGTTACGGGGCGGCCGGGGGGCGTGTCAAGAGAAGATACTACGCCGAACGGGCCTGTTTGTTGAAACTCACTTGCCGCCGGCGCCGCGCGCGCGTATCCTTGAGGGTGATTGCGAAGCACAGGTGACCGCCGAAAATGACGAGCGACGCACCACCGCGCGTGCTCATCGTCGAAGATGAGCCCGACATGAACGACCTGTTGGCCGACATCCTGTCGGCTTACGATTTCGACCCCGTGCAGGCCGCCAGCGGCGAGCAGTGCCTCGCGATGCTGGCCGAACAGCCGCCCGATGCCATCCTGCTGGACCTCATGCTGCCGGGCATGAGCGGCATCGAAGTCTGCAAGAAACTGAAAGGTTCGCGGGCAACCCGGACCATCCCCATCCTGATCCTCACGGCGCTCGACAGCCATCCCGACCGCCTCAACGCCTACGAGGCCGGCGCCGACGACTACATGACCAAACCCTTCGCGCCGGACGCCCTGGTGTCTCGGCTGCGGGCGTGCCTCCAGAAGACGCTGCCGCCGCGAGAAGGCTAAGCGGGGTCAGGTAAGTCTTTTGCCGTCGGGTGCCATGCCCACGTTTGCGTGTGCATGCCGTGGCGAGACCTGATTGGGCTGGTAGCCCAGGGGCTTGCGCCGCTTACTTACGTGCGCGGCTAGTTTTCTTACGTGG
>CAZIJC010000109.1:0-16123 GCA_964539385.1 uncultured Anaerolineales bacterium
TGTACTCGGTCAGGATGTCCATGCCCGGTGCCTGCATGTACTCGTAGAACCGCATACACGAGCCGACCACGCTCGTTTGTGAGGCGAGCGTCTCCTCGCACAGGACGTGGCCCGTGTGCTGCATCCCCGTCCGGTCGCACCACTGGCCGATCTGACGCGCAAAGGCATCGACGAACAGGTGCGTGACGCAATCGTGATAGTCCAGCCGCGCCGGCGTAAAGGGCCGACCGTCAACATTGAGGAACACCTCCGGCAGGTGGGCGACGATGTCATAGCCGTAGCGTTTGCGGAAGACCTGCGGCAGCCGGTCGCTCCACGGGGCACTGATGCCGCCGGCCGCGCCGCCCGGCGCCGGGTCTGCCTCGCCGCCCATCATGCGGCCGTGGTTCGGTTCGTCGGTGAAGACGCCCGGCACGCGGCGGCCGAGCGCAGCGCCGCAGTGCCTTTCGTAGGCCTGATGGGTCACCCTGATAAACTCACGCACTGCCTCATGGCTCATGGTGTCGAGGTACGTGTGCCCGTTGTACCAACTGCTTGGCCGGGAGACCTCGACACGGAACACGAGGATCGATTCACCTGGCTCCGGCCGCTTGGGCCGACGGCCGCGCGGGATGCGCTTAACGTTCGTGGCGGTGTTGCCGCGCACCCGCGCCGTAAATGCGCCAAGCGTGTGGCGGCCCCACTTCAGGTCGCCCGGTCTCGTGAGGCGATGCATCACCACGGCCCGTTGACGGAACCGGGGGTTCTTCGTGACGAGTCCGCCGGCGGCGCCCGACGGCCAACGGTCTTCGTCGTACAGCCACGCCTGCATGTGCAACTTTTCGGCCTCGTCGATGCAGGCGCCGACGCACTCGAACCACTCGTCGGCCAGATACGGCGTTGCCAGACCCACCCGCGAGTGCATGAAGAACCCGCCGAGGCCCATCCGATGCATGATCCGGATCTGGCGGCGGAGTTCCGCCGGTTCGAGGCGCCCGTTCCACGCCCAAAACGGCGCCCCGCGATACCGGCTGGGCGGCGAGCGGAACTCCTCCAGGAACTCTGGATTCATCCGTCACGCTCCTCTTGCCTCGCGCGGCGGGCTACGGCCATCATCTGGCCTGCCCGCCCTGCCAGGAGAGTCATCCAACTCATCGCGCCGGTCACCAGGCGCGACCGTGCGAGTCGCCGGTCGAAACCCCTGCCGGTCTCGTCGGCCACCTGGGCAAAACTGCGACGCAGAATCGCCGGCCGCCGGATCGACCGCACACGCTCCACCTCGAACCCCGTCGCCTCCAGGTGCCGCCGCAACGTCGCCTCGGTAAAGTGCCACAGGTGGCGCGGCAACTCCAGGGCGAACCAGCACGAGCCGAACCACTTTGCGTCGAGGCTGTCGAGCCGCGGGCAGACCACTATGAGTCGCCCGCCCGGACGAAGCAGCCGCGCGGCGGCCTCCACCGTCGCTTTCGGGCTCGGCACGTGCTCCAGAGCCTGCCACATGGTCACGGCGTCGAACGATTTTGCAGGAAGGTCCAAGCCCGGCAGGGTTCCGTGATGCAGCGTGAGGCCGGCCTGGCGGCCGAGACGCACGGCCTGGGCACTGATATCGATGCCCTCGGCCTTCCACCCGGCGGCGGCCATCTTCGAGACGTACCGCCCGACGCCGCAACCGAAGTCCAGCAGCCTCCCCTGCCCCGCAAACGGAAGATACCCAACCGCGCGCCGCCGCGCGAGCACGGCCCCCGTCACCGGCAGCATGACGGCGCGAACGAGACGCCGCCAGCGGCGGCCGAGGGGGTAGTTCAGGCGATTGACCAGAGCCCGGCGCAGGAGACCGCGCGGCACGCGAGCCTCGCGGGCGGCGGCCTGGTGCGCCGGATACTGTTCGGGATATGCCTCCGCCAGAGACGCCATTGTTGGGCGAGGATTCGTCCGGCAGAGGCCACATTCCCGGCACCGGACCACGTTGAACTCGCCCGGCAGACCGTAGGCGCGATCGCGGCCGCTGATGAGCACGTCGGCGTCGCGGCCGCCACAGTAGTCGCAGGGAACATCTTCCAGTTGCCAGTCGCAGTCAGGCATGTATCACGCGCCGAGCGACCCCGGTGGCCGGTTGTTCTCTCCGGTCCATGCTCTGAGGAGCGCCTCGAGCCCGTCGGTTGAGGTCTGCCAATCGAAGGCGAGGCTTCGCTCGTGAGCGGCGCCGGACATCGTGCGAAGAAGAGACTCGTCTTCCAGCAGGAGGGCAATCCGTTTGGCCATCGCCTCGCCGTCGCCAACAGGCACCAGGAAACCACTGACCTCCTCCTCAATGATACACTCGTGGCCGCCCGCGCGGGTCGCCACGGGCACAACGCCGCACGCCATCGCCTCAACGACCGGCAGGCCGAAGCCTTCGCTGCGACTGGGTGCCAGCCAGATCTCGCAACTGGAGTAGATGGCCCGAAGGCGGCTGGCCTTCGGTCGGATAAAGACTTCCGTTCGCGGCGGCGCGTTGCGTGGTCGCTTGGCGCCGTACATGACCAGCCGCACGTCGGGCCATTGATCGCGGACCTGCCGCATGGCCTCGAACGCCTCGGCCGTTCCTTTCATTTCGCCCGCCACGTAGATCATGCCGACGGTCCGCGGCGTGCGGAACTGACGCTCATTGTTGTAGAACTGCGAGTGGTCCACGCCGTTCGGCACAACCGCGGCCTCCACGCCGAATTCATGCTTCAGGTACCGGGCCACGTAATCCGACACGGCCACACGATGCACCGGCAGGGCCATGACCCTTCGCGCCTCGGCGTGACCCTCTTGCATGTCGATCGTGCCCTGCACGATCTCGACCACCCGCCCCTTCTCAGGCGGAAGCGCCGACGCCGCCCGGACCGCGCGCAAACCGGTCGTCAGGATCACGTCGGCGTCGGGAACCGTCTCGGGCGTGAACTCGCGGACCGCCGTCAACGTACACCCCGAGTCGTCAAGCGCGTCGGGCGTGCGGCGAGTGGTCCACCGCTGCAGCCAGCGTTTGACGTTCCTCGTGCCGCCGGGGTACATGACCGCCACGTCATGACCCCGCACGCGAAGGCGACCGGCATACTCGCCCATCACCTTGATGCCGCCTACCAATCCGCGTTCCGGAACCAGAAACGTGATCCGCAAAGAGATGCTCCTGACCGTGCCGGCCAACAGTATAGCCTCGGGACGCGAGTTTGCGAGCAGGAACCGGCGCCGGATCATACGCCTCCGCACCGATGCGCGCCTGCGCAAACCCAGGCCAGGGACGACGCGATTCGCGCGAGCGGCGACCCCACGACGGGGTTGGCACGGGTCAGCAGTTCGCAATCGTCGCACGGTTCCAGGCCGGCCACATCGCCCTCGTTGGTGCGCCGGCGGAGTTCCAGCATCCGTGGGCTGTTCCAGGCCTCGGCAATCGTGTCACCCTGAGCCAGGTCGCCCACGATGTTGTATCCTTCCGGGTCGAGACAGCACGCGTGGACCTTCCCATCGAAGTTGACGACGATGCGCCGGTACAACTGGCTGCAATGCGACACACCCTCCCACCCCTGCGTGGGGAACTCCGTCTCACGGCTTTGCCCGGCGAACGAGTGCATGAACTTGGCCCTAAAGACAACGTTCTCACTTTCGAACAGGTCGCGGTAGGCCTGGGTGTTGGTCGGCTTGACCCCCTCGGCGTAGGGCACGATTTCCTGAAGTTCGAAGACGGGGTTGGCGCGTCCCGCCGCGCGGCGAATCGCGATCATACGCCGGATATTCGCGACGACCCGGTCGAAACTGCTGCCGACACGCATACGCTCGTACCGTTCGCGGTCGGCCGTGTCGAAACTGAACCGGATATTCTGAAGGCCCGCCTCAATCAGGCCGCGAGCCTTCTCTTCGGTCAGGGCAACGGCGTTCGTATGGATGCGCACGCGCAATCGCGCATCGACGGCGGCCCGCACCATGTCCACCAGCCGCTCGTTAAGCGTTGCTTCGCCGAAGCAGAACAGAAACAGTCTTGCGGGCCTCAGTTCCACCACCTGAGCAAGGGCCCGCTCGAACAGTTCCCACGACATGCATCCCCGCGTGCGGCTGCCCCAGTGCGCCTGCGGGCAGAACGTGCATTTCAAGTTGCACGCGTTACACGGATCCAGATAGATGGTGAACGGCGAATAAGGCAGCCGCGTCTCGCCCCGGCGCACAGCCTCCCGATACAACAGTCCTCGCACCGCATTGTTCATAACCAGATCGTGTTTCACGTGACCGACTGGCCCTCCAACGGCCGCTCTCTTATCGGCCTGGCCGGAACCCCGGCGCAGACCATCCCGGGAGGCAAATCCCGTGTGACAACGCTGCCAGCACCGACCACCGTGCCGTCGCCGATGGTCACGCCCGGCAGCACGATCACACCGACACCAAGCCAGCAATGGCTGCCGATCCGGACGGGCATGCTGGCGAAGGTGTCGAACGCCTCAATGCCCCGCTTGGCCATATCGTGATTGGCGGTCACAACGGCACAGTTGGCGGCAATCATCGTGAAGTCGCCGATCGAAATGGGCGCGTGCGCCTGCAACAAGACGCCGGCGTTGATCCGCACGTCGTTGCCGATTGTTACGTTGTGCGGCTTCTCGACCCTCAGCCCTTCCTTGATGCTCACTCTATGACCAAGATTCATCCTGGCCATGTAATAGCGCACGGTCTGACGCTCAAACCAACGCAAAAGCCTCTGGGCCGGCAGGGACAATGGCAGCCTCCCCGAACAATGAAGCGCGCCGCCGCGCGTGCTGCGGCTCAACGGACCGCCAACGCTTTCGAGACACTACGACTGCCGAAAGAGGCTGTCAAGGTGCTCGCGTCAGGCCATGTCCACTTCGACGAGGTCGATCCGGTCGGCATCGGCGTTGCCCAGCCCGATGGCCTGTCCCCAGGCCACCATCTGCCTCGCCGCCGTCATCGGCCACGCCTTGCCGCGCACCGACGCACGCTGTTTCTCGAGAATCCGCAGCCCCACGGCCGTCGCCGCCACCGGGTCGGTCGCGACGACGAGACTCCGGAAGTCCCACCGGTACTCGGGCTGATCCGCCGGACCGCCCGCGAAAAGCGGACGGATCGCATCGACAATCACCAGACGCGTCTTGGTGCGCAGCGGGCCAAGGGCGTTCAACTCCGGCAGACTCTTCGGCATGCAGCCGGGCTCCCAGCCGTGGAACGCCGCAGGGTTGTTGACGCTGCCCAGATGATTCTTCATGGCGGCCGAAATACCGCTGCCGAAGTGCGATTTCAGAACCGAAACATTGACGATGGCGGTTGTCTGGTCTGTGTAGAGCCTCCTGAGGCGCGTCTTCAGCCCCCGCGAGGGCAGCGTGAACGGTTCCGACAACGCGTTGTACGGCGGGGCCAGGCGACGGTCCACCGCCAGGATGCGTTCGGGGTTCACCTTCGCTTCGGCAGCCAGGCGCGACGCCAGCACGTCGTTGATCTCCGTGTGGCTATGGAGCGTCGGTCGCCCGATGGAGTTGTGCTTGATGGCAACAAAGTCGTCCTGGCGGCCGACCGTCGCCCACGCCACGGACTCCGTGCGCTTGCCGGTGAGTTCGACCAGAGCCCGATCGAGCATCTGCCGCATGATGGGCGGATTGACCCGATAGTCCTTGATGATAACTTCCGGATGGGTCACGAGGACGACGCGGCTTCTCGGCAGCGGTCCGGCCGCAGACACCCATGCGCCGGCCCCACACACAGTCGCGGATGCGCCGGCGGCGAGAAAGGCAAGCAGTTGGCGGCGGGTCATCCCGCACGCTGCCGCGCGAGCAGAAAGCACAGCGTCGCGCCGGGCGAAGTCGGCGCAAATCCCCCCCAGCGCCAGATGACCTCTTGGGCAAGGCAACGCCGCCGGCGGCTCGGAACCCCGATCGTGCAGATGCGCCATGGTCTGCCTCGTCCGGGCGCAGTCAGCAGCCTCCACAGCGAGCAGATCCCCCTTGACCGGGCCGTCCTACTTCGGGGGGATAACCAGGACGGTCCCGACGGGAATCGCGGTCACGTCGCGGAACTTGTCCCTGTTGGCCTCGGCGATCCTGGTCCAGAGTTTGCCATCGCCGTAGAAACGTGTGGCGAGGCTGTAAAGCGTGTCGCCGCGCTGCATCGTGTAGGTTTCCCCGGCCGTCTGGGCCGGCACGGCCGGAACCGCGGCCCCCGGGGTTTCAACCTCGACGGTCGGCGTTGCGGTCGTCGGCGCAGGCGCAGTCGCCTCAAATTCCGCCGGATCGATCTGCGGAAGTTCCTCCTCGCGCTTCTCGGCACAGCCTAGGGTGCCAAGAGCCATCACCATCACCACCATCCACGTGAACGCTCGCATACCTGCTCCTCTCGCCTGGTCCAGTAGTTCGCTTCGCCTCATTCCTTGTATGGCCCCGGTCGTCCGGCCGGGCCACATCAACGGGTCGCCGCCTTCTACCCCTACCGGGTCTTGGGACCATCCCGTGTCAACCGGCGAGTCTATCGGCTTGAAACCTGAAGTCAAGCGCCAACCAGCCACTGGACCAAGCCGCGAAGCGGGTCGGCCGCCGCCAGGTCCACGAAAGCAAACTCCAGGAAGATAAGCAGCGCGATGGTCGTGCCGGCCTGGATGTCGAACGGGATCGACCCACGGCGCCACCGGAAGAGAACGACGCCCAGGATTCCGCGCGGCTCGTCCTCGCCAACGGCGCCGCCTGCCGCCCCGGCCGACGGCGGGCACGTTCGCCGCGCTCGCCACAGCCGATGGGCAACCGTCGCGACGGGCAGCACGCCAAGGATCCAAACCGCGGTCGCCAGGTGCAGGAACCCAATGCCGAGCAGCATCGTGACGATGCGTTCGCCCCGCTGCCAGAAACCGCCGCGGGCGTCCGCCCCTTCCTCCCTGGCGCGAGCCCGCACGTAACTCGTCAGGAATGCCCACACCAGGCCAAGCGCTGCCAGGACGGCGAGCGTCAGGTTCGCCGCTTCGCCCGGAGCATCAGGCTGTAAGGCATAATAGAAAACCGCGCCAAGGAACAGCGCGGCGTCGCCGAGCCGGTCGCACACCGAATCGAGAATCGCCCCGAAGGGCGTCGTCTGTTTACCGACCGACGCCATCGCGCCGTCGAGTATGTCGCACGCGCCGGCGGCAATGAGGAAGCCCACCCCCAGTGGTCGCCAGTGCGCCCGGCCGCACGCCACGGCCACGCCGGCGGCAACGGTAAAAAGCATACCCAGAACGGTGACATGGTTCGGCCGCAGCCCGATCCGCAAAAGACCCCGGGCCACACCATCGCGGCAAACGGAGAAAAAACGACCTATGTGCTCGGAAACCATGTCCGCGAGATGCCCGGCCGGTCACAGGGTTCACATGTCCCGGGAACAGGCGCCGCTGCCGAATCGCTTTGCGTCACTTTGCGGCCGACGGCGCTTCCTCAACCGCTTCCGTCTTGCTCCCGGCAACGAGGAAGGCGTCGACGGCCGCCCGAGCGTCGGAGTCGCGCATCTGCTCGGGCGGATGCTTCATCAGGTATGCCGAAGCCGACTTCAGCGGCCCGGCCAGACCGCGGTCGCGCGCGAGTCGGCACAGCCGCACGGCATCAATCGCGCAGCCAGCGCTGTTCGGCGAATCCTCAACGCTCAGACGCAGTTCCAGGTTGAGCGGGATGCCAGCGAACCCCCGGCCCTCCATCCGGAGGAAACAAACCTTGTTATCCTTCTGCCAAGGCACGTAGTCGGACGGCCCGATGTGAACCTGATCGTCGGGCAGCCGCGTTTCGAGTTCCGACTGGACGGCTTCGGTCTTCGACACCCTTTTCGACGACAGCCGCTCGCGCTTCAGCATGTTCAGAAAGTCCGTGTTCCCGCCCGTGTTCAACTGATACGTGGCGTCGAGTGCCGCCCCCCGGTCCCGGAACAGGCGAGTGAGCGTCCGATGGACGATCGTGGCGCCGACCTGGGCTTTGACGTCGTCGCCGATAACAGGGATGCCGGCCTCCGCGAACCGGGCGGCCCATGCCCCGTCGCTGACTATAAAAACGGGAATGCAATTAACAAAACTGACCCCCGCAGCCAGACACGCCTGTGCGTAGTGCTCGGTGGCCTGTTGCGAGCCGACGGGCAGGTAGTTCAACAGGACCTGCGCCTCGGACTCCTTGAGGACCGCGGCAACATCCACAGGTTCAGCGTGGGCGGGAATGAACCGCTGGTCGTCACGGAACTCGGCCATGTGGTCGGCGTACCCGTCGAGGATAGGACCCATCTGCACGGTCGCGCCGCCGGCGGCCAGGTCGTCGAAAAAGACCTTCGTGCAGTTCGGCGGGGCGAACATGGCTTCCTCGAGAGGCCTGCCGACCTTCCGCTCATCGATGTCGAAAGCCGCGACGAACTCGATATCCCCCGGCAGGTACCCGCCGACATCGTAGTGCATCAACCCGAGCGTCTCGCGGATGCCGTCCGACTCAAGCCGGTGGCGATAGTAGGCAATCCCTTGCACCAGACTCGAGGCACAGTTACCCACTCCTGCGATCGCCACGCGAATTCGATCGCCCATCCTCTCATCCTCCTTCCCCAGCCCCACCCTGAAATCTCAAACCGTGGTTCTCCATGCAGTTCGTGTCCGGACCTTAACTCATAGCACGCCCCCGCAAGGGTGTCAACGGCAAATCCGCGTTCCCTCCCGGCGGCTTTCCAACCGGGCGCGGGGCGGGGGTTTTCTCCACAGCATTTCCACTGTTCTGTGCCCCTGTGGAAAAAAGTTTTCTCAGACCGTCCGTCACACGTAACTGCCTGTCGTTCGACCGCTTCGGCCATGTCGCGCCATCCGAAGCCGACCTGAATAAGAATCGGCCCCTTTTTTCCTTCCGTGAAAACGGTAGAATAGCCGTGTCGGCCGATGGCGACTCGGCCGCTTTTTCCGCACGGTCGAGACCCGCCGGTCACACCGCTTGCGTGGGGAACCTGAATCTGTAGTGCGTCAGTCTGGGGGTGCGTCTCGTGGCACCGCTTCACGACACGCAGATCGAATCGCTCGTCACAAATCTTCGCGACGCCGTCGGTCCGGAACGATGGCGTGTCTGGTTCGAAGGCGCTACCGATTTCCGCGTCGCCGACAACGGACTCAAGGTCGGCGTCGCGAACCTCTTCATCAGCGACTATCTCAAGACCCACTTCGCCGACCAGTTTGCCCGCGTCATTACCGCCACCTTCGGGCAGCCGCTTTCCATCACCTACCGCGTTCAGCCTGACCTCTTTCAGAAGCGCCGCGCCGAGAACCTTGCCGGCGAGGCCGAAGCCATGGATCGCCTTGAACCATCGGCTCCGGCCGAGCACCCCCGCGACGAGCGTGCGAGGACCACGTATCGCCCGCTTTTCACACTCAGCAATTTCGTCGTGGGGCCGTGCAACCAAATGGCCTATGCGGCTGCGAAATCTGCCGCCGCCACGCCGGGAAAGGACTTTCACCCCCTGTTCATCCACGGCGGCTGCGGCCTGGGCAAAACCCACCTGCTCCATGGCATCCTCCATGCGGTGCGGACACAGCCTGGCTTGCGCATCGCCTGTCTGTCGGCCGAACGGTTCACCAACCAGTACCTGGCAGGCATGCGCACGGGAAGACTCGACGCCTTCCGGTATCGGTACCGCAACCTGGACATCCTTGCCATCGACGACATTCACTTCCTCGCCGGCAAGCCTGCGACGCAAGAAGAGTTCCTGCATACCTTCGACGAATTCGACGGCCAGGGCCGGCTCATCGTCCTGGCGTCCGACAGCCATCCGCGCCAGATCGAGGCCATCCAGGACCGCCTCATCAGCCGCTGGGTGGCAGGCCTTGTCGTCCGGATCTCACGGCCCGATGCCGACACGCGCCGGCGGATGCTCGAGGCCAAGGCCATCCAGATGGGGTGCCCGCTGTCACCCGACGTCCTGGCACTCGTTGCCGACCGCGTTCAGGGAAGCGTCCGTGAACTCGAAGGGGCCCTGACACGGATCATCGCCTATGCCGCGTTGCTGAAGGCGCCCGTCACGACGGAACTGGCCCGCCAAGCCTTGTTGGACTTTGTGGCCACGACCTCGACGCGCACCAGCCTGTCGGAGATTGAACAAGCCGTCACGTCGTTCTTCGGTGTGACCCCGTCCGACATCCATAGTTCCCGCAAGTTACACCAGATATCGATCGCCCGCCAGGTCTGCATGGTCCTGGCCAGACAGTTGACCGACCTCAGTTACGCCGACGTCGCCCGGGCCATGGGCAACAAGAACCACACGACCGTGCTTGCGGCCTGCCGAAAGTGGCATGAACTCGTCAAGAATGGCACCGAGGTCACGTGGGCCGACGGTGCCTCACGCCGCACGATGTCGGCCGAAGCGCTGCTGGCGCACCTCAAGGAACGCATCCGCCGCTGACTCCCTCTGCGTTCCGATTTGACCCTTTTTGCTTTTGCCGCGGCACGGCGCGCGTCGATAATGATGCCACGTTTCTCTCTGTGCATCCAGGTGCGTGGGCCACCGCGACGGACTTGCACGTTGCCTGCCGGAGGAATTATCGAGCCGCCATGGCGCAACTGATTGTGAGCATCTCAGGCATACGCGGAATCGTCGGAGACGGCCTCGGTCCGGCAGAGGCTGAACGCTTTGGCCTGGCCTTCGGCACCCACCTTGGTGGAGGCACCGTCGTCCTGGGCCGCGACTCCCGCCCGACGGGGCCCATGCTGGCCGATGCCGTCCGCACGGGCCTCCTGGCCACCGGCTGCGCGGTTCTGGACGTCGGCATCCTCTCCACGCCCGGCGTCAGCCTCATGGTGAGCGAGCGCGGCGCCCGGGGAGGCGTTGTCATCACCGCCAGCCACAACCCCGTGCCGTACAACGGCATCAAACTGCTCTCGCCTGAGGGTATGGCTCTGGATCGCGAGCAGGGCCGGGTCATCGTCCGTCTCTACGGCCGGGACCAGTTCGCAAAAACCACCGCTCGGGGATCCACCGAAACGTCCGACGACGGCGCCGCGATCCACGTCGAGCGCGTACTCAGTATCCTGGACGCCGAGATGATACGCACGCACGCTTTTTCCGTGGTCCTCGACCCCGTCAACGGTGCGGGCGGCCGGGAGATGACCATGCTGCTCGAGCAACTGGGCTGTACGCTCACCGTCATCAATGGCGAGCCCACCGGCGAGTTCGGCCGCGAACCTGAACCGCTCGCCAAAAACCTCGGATCCCTCTGT
This sequence comes from uncultured Anaerolineales bacterium, assembly GCA_964539385.1. GTDB lineage: Bacteria > Planctomycetota > Phycisphaerae > FEN-1346 > FEN-1346 > JAUVZF01. The sequence goes on from CAZIJC010000109.1 coordinate 11,181, forward strand.
GCCGCGGTAACAAACGCCAACGCCAACATCGGCCTGGCTCTCGACCCGGATGCCGACCGCCTGGCGCTGGTCGATGAGACGGGCCGGGCCGTCGGCGAGGAGTACACCCTGACCCTGGCCACGCGCCATCGCTTGACCCAGCAGCCTGGCCCGGTGGCGGCCAACCTTTCCACCTCCCGAATGATGGACCACGTTGCTGAAGAGGCAGGGGTGCCGCTCCATCGTACTGCCATCGGCGAACTGAACGTGGCCGAGGCGATCCTGACACACGACTGCGTCATCGGCGGCGAGGGAAACGGCGGTGTCATCGACCCCCGCGTGGTGCCCGTCCGCGACAGCCTGGTTGGGGCGGGCCTCCTCCTTGAAATGATGGCCGCACGAAGCCGAAAACTCAGTCAACTTTGTGCCGAACTGCCCGCGCTTGCCATGGTGAAGGACAAGGTTCCGCTGGCAGGCACGCAGCCGGAGGCCGTTTTCGAGGCCGCACGGCAACACTTCGCCGGCGCCCGCGTCGACCAGCGTGACGGTCTGCACCTGGCCTGGGACGACGGGTGGCTGCACATCAGGGCGTCGAACACGGAGCCGATTCTGCGGATCATTGCCGAAGCCCGCGAGGCCGCCACGGCCCGCACGTGGGTCCGCGCCGTCAAAGCCCTGGCCGGCCGCGCGTAACCTGCGCATCTCGAAGCGCCCCCCCCCGCACTGCTTCAAACCTCTTACCCCGCGTTGACACTTGGGGCTAGTTGGTTTTACATGCCGCCGGCTGCATAAGACTTACGTCAATTTTGACCTCGCCGAAACACCCAAATGCGCGCTTTTTTTGGTTCTGAGCCTTGATTCTGGCCCGTGAGGGGCAATTTGGCCTCAAATGTTAAGATAGGTAAGGCAAAACGCGCTGGTTTTGGGTCGGTTTTTGCGATTTATGTGTCCGTTTTGTTCCGTTTTTGTTCGGTTTTGTTCCGTTTTTGAGGGGTTTTTGAGGGGGCAAAATTGACGTAAGTCACTATGCCAAAATGGCAGCCGGCGCGCGCGGCCGCGAAGGGGCCGAAAAGTTGTTAGAGTTCTAACAAAATCCGGGGAGGGGTCGGGAAGTTGTTAGAATTCTAACAATCGGGCCCAAAACGGAGCGCGGGCAGGCCGAATGCCGAATGAGAAATGCCAAATGCCAAATGCCCGCCTGCGGCGGGGAACGGGGGTAAAGGCAATTTCGGATTGCGCATTGAACGGCACAACGGCCTCACGCAAAGCTGCCAAGGCGCAAAGAACGGCGGTTACGGGGTAATGGCCAACGGCAACGGCGGGAGCCGTTCAGGCTCAACGGTGTGGCGTCGCTATGGGTGGTCTTGGGCTGTGAATTCGCCCCGTTGACACGAGGGCGGTTGCGGGTGTTGCCGGAACTCCCTTCGTTCGTGCCGCTTCACTTCCTCTTCCTCTTGCGCCGCGGTGGTCGCCTGTGGCGTCCGATTGCCTTCTTGAGACACTTGATGGTTGCCTCCCGCAGACGATCACGCATCGGCGCGTCCTGATCCCCAGGTCCGTACTCGCGAAGCGTGAACTCCACCATGTGGTCGAAAAGGGCCTCATAGAGGTCAATGTAGGCTGCTATGGCGTCCGGGCTCGTCTGCCGGAGGGAAAGCTGGAACCCCCTCTCGTCACCACGCTTGAAGCCCTCAATGTAGGAGACCTGCCCGACGATATAGATGTTCGTCTGGCGGAAGGGCGAAATGGCCCAGTAGATGCTATCGAGTGCCCTATCGCCGCTCTGAAGGAAGTCGAGGAGACAGAACAGCCTGTCACCGAGACGGCTCCGCCCTACTTTCTTGAGCGAGCTCAGGTTGGGTGGGGTGATGATGACCTTCACCGTGCATCCCTGCCTTGCCAGACTCAGAAGCGACTTCTTCTCCCGCAATAGCAGGGGGTGATAGTCCGCGAGTTCGGGCGGAATGTATTCATCTGGACTGATCGCAAATGCCGACAGCCCCCCACTGAACCAGACGGTCTCGCCTGAGAGCCTTTTCCCCCGTTGGGCCAGAGTTTTGAGATCTTCTATGAGGGCTTTCGTCCTCTCGCACGCGTTGTCTATCACGGCAGGCGGGTCGATTCGGCGAAGGCGACCGAATACTTGGGCAAGATCGTCGGACAACTTCCTCGTCCACTCTGGCAGTTTCGGGTCGAAGAAAACGCAGCGAATCTGCCGCACGTCAAACGGCAACTTCTGGTTTTTCTGCGCGAGGAGGATCACCGAATCGCAGCGCGCGTGCGCCATGCCCAATTCGTAGACCACGTTGGGATTCAGCCCTGTGAGGTCCACAATGATGATCTCGGCCCTTTCGATTTCCTCCAGAATGTCGGCCAAGATGTCACGCGGAAGCACCGAAGAGTCGGCCCGCCTTGCCTTCAGTTGATGGATCGTGCAAATCGCCTGGATCTTTTCCCAAAGTCTGTCGGAATCCTTGCCATCGAAGGGCATCGCGACAAACACGCGATTTCTTTCCCGAGCAAAGTACCTCTCCTCGAAGGACCTTTTCGGATACCGACGCCGCTGCCTGCGGCTCCTGGAGCGATTGGAGGCCATGATCCTCCCCTTTCGTGAGGGCTATTGGGCTATAACGTCATCTTGGCGGCGGGTGTCCGAGGCCCAAGATCGGCCGAAAATCGGCGCTTTGCACCCGCCGGAGTGCGTGTTGGTTCTGGGGTGGTTCTGCGGGCAGAATAATCAATTCCGCCTGCGCTTTCGCTTCGGGCCGGGAAGCCGGGGGTACCCGGAACCACCACTCGTTCAGGGGGCAGACCTTGGCCGCTCATCCTCTGACGTCGGGACTACGCCTTTGGCCCTTCCCCCATCCCACCGAAGCAAGGCACCGCTTCTGTCCCACCAGGCTTCACAGTCTCTCAACCACTCCTCGTAGAATCTTGCGTCGCGTCCACGGCTTTTCTGAGAAAAGCCGAGTGACATCCGAATGGCCGGTCACGACCCCCCGGTTGAACCGGGAAGAGGCGTCCTACTTGCCTCCATCGGGTTTCTGATCCAATGCTTGCCGGGCTCTGGCCCGCAGAGCCCAGGAGCAGGAGTCCTTAGACATGTCCTCCAGCAACGCCAGAAGCACAGCCGACGCGGGCGCGTCAGACTCCTTCCAGGTCCGCAGCAACTCTGCAGCTAATTCAGTCACGACTACGGATACGGACATGGATACGCAGGGCCTCTTTCTCCGCGCATTCCACAGGTTGCTCAGGGCCCGGGCGATTTGAAGGCGATCCGGCCTCTTGAGCAAAACCCACTGAATCAGCCCTTGCCCGCGCGGCTCGTCGGCCGGCAACCGAACAGCGACGTCCTTGGCCGAGTACATACCGCCGAGCAGGCGGTTGCGGGCAGCCTTTTCCGAAGCCGTCAGCGGGGGGTACTCGTTTCCAAGTACATCCACCAGGGAGGCCCATGTGGGCACGTCAGGCAGTTGCAACACCCTGGGCCTGCACCGGCTAAGGATTAGCTGCACCAGGGGTACATAGCCCGGTGGGGCCTGCGTCCCGGCCAGCGCCGCTAGGGCGCTGGGACAGGATGACAGGATCTTTCTTGCGTCATTCGTTTGCACCCACTCATAGAGATTCCGGATCTGCAAATCCCTTTCCGGATAGTCCATGGCAGCCTTTAGCGGCACGCCTGCGAAGGCGGCTGGCTCCGTGGTTGGCTTGTCGGCGGGAGCGGACTGCGCAGCGATGGCCGGTCCCGCCCAGTTTGCCAGCCGCCGCTGCAACTCGTTATAGGCCAAGTCACACATCCGCCAGTCGTAAAGGGGACAGGGGGCTCGTGCCGCTCCGAAAGGGCCGAAGGCCGGGGCCGGATCGGTCAGATTGTCCACCAGGAACTGAATCAGTTCCGCGTAGCTCGCACACCCATTGCTGGCCCGGAGAATGTTGGCCCTAGTGCGAATGCCGTGTCGACGGGTCTCGGCCAGCAACCACAGGCAGCCTTTCTCGCCATTGACCGCTAGGACGGCCTTCATCCGTATCAGGTTCCGTACATTGCCGAGCGTACCATGCCGAAGAGACAGTTTCTCTGAGAGGAAGGATTCCACGCCGTCCCGGTCCAACATGAACGTGGTCGGAACAGACGATGGTTTGTCGCCCAGCGCTTGCCAGGCTTGCTCAAGCACCTCCCGTCCTCCGCACTCGTCAGCGGCCTCGCATATCCTGTCCAAGCTCAAGCAGGCCGTGAGGCAGGCCAGAAAGACATAGATCCTGGCATTCATAACACTCTCCTAAAACGGCCACCAGTCGAAGGTTTCGCGGGAAATCAAAGGCAGGGGAGTTCCGGGTGACATAGCCCTTATCTCCCTTTGCCCTTCGGCTTTCGGCTGGGCAGTTCTGGGGAGGCAATGCCGAACTTGGCCAAGCCGCGTGCCCGGAAGCGGCTCCTATCGTGCGTATACAGTAATGCCCGATGCCATGCGCGTCAAGGGGGAGGACATGCAGGAACGTCGGGAAATGAACGGCCCGTTCCAATGCGGAATTGGGAACGCGGAATGCGGAACGAACGGCAACGGCTTTGAACGCAGAGAACGCGGAGAACGCAGAGAACGACGGTGAGTTGGGTAACGGCAAAGCATGATTGGCGGGGTGCGGGGCGGCCTACGGGGTGGGGCCACGGTGGGGAAGGCCACCGGGAGGTTACGCTCCCGGCTCGAACAGATTGCCGGGGTGCGGGGCGGCCTACAGGGTAGGGCCACGGCGGGGAAGGTCACCGGGAGATTCCGCTCCCGGCTCGGGCAGATTGCCGCGGCACGCCGTGGCCTACAGGTGAACGGCAACGTTCCAATGCGGAATGCGGAATGAACGGCCACGGCAACGGCGAGACCCGTTCGGCTGCGAGCGGCAAGCCGCGAGCCAAGACCAGCACATGGTCACCCTTCTATGAACAACGTCGTCCCGTCAAGGGAATATTCCCT
>CAZIJC010000110.1:0-15685 GCA_964539385.1 uncultured Anaerolineales bacterium
TAAGCGAGCGGGTGCCGTTCTCGCCACAGCAAAAGACTTACGTAAGACCGCTTAGGCGTCCTCCTGCGCGGCGAGGCAGAGGGGCGATTTCAGCGGGGCGGCTGCATCCGGAACCAGGCGGCGAGGGGATACATCTGCGCGTTGACCCCTTTCATGACGTCGAGCATGTCCTGGTGGGCGGCGAAGTGGCGGTCCACGATGCCCCGCTGCGAGCCGTCCGCGTCGCCGCCGTACTTGAACCAGTGCCAGCCGACGCAACCCGGATTCTCCAGGAGCCCCAGCACGAGGTTCTGGTAGAACAGGCCGCGGTCGCGGTGGGAGCGCACGCGAAAGCCCGCCCCGTCGGTCTGCGTGTCGGCCGATTCCAGCCGCATGGCGTACCATTCCGACACCAGCAACGGCCTGCCCGACCACGTGACCCAGTTGCGGAGCCGCTCGTCCTCGGCCGACCAGCGGTGGTAGTAATTGACGCTGACCACGTCCACGTCCGTGGCGCCGCGGAAGACGGGCTCGCAGATGGTCCGGCCGTGGATGCGGCTGCCGAGGTAGAGGTGGTTCGGGTCGTACCGCTTGATGGCGGCGCTCACGATACCGTAATACCGCCCGGCCACGTATGTCAGAAACCCGTCCGTGTCCTGGCGGGTGAACGTCTCGGGCGACTTGCGGCGCGATTCGAGCCAGCGGCGCGCAGCCTGGTGACCGGGGTCGGATTCGGGCAGTTCAAGGTAGTAGGTCAGCAGGTCCGGCCTGAAGGGCAGTTCGTTGTCCGAGAAGTGTCCGAGCAGCCACGGGTCGTCTTTGGTGTCGGCCAGTTGTCGGGCGTGCTCGTCGCAGAACGTCTCGAACGCCGGGTCGAAGACGGGCATGCACTGGTTCGGATAGCCGCGCGCGCCGCAGGTCGGGTCTCTGCGGTTCTTGTAGGTGCTCATGAAGTTCCATCGCGGGCAGTGGGGCATGCGGTGCGGCGCGTCTCGAAACGCCTTCCAGTCGGACCAGCAGCCGAGCGTGTTGAACCCGTGCGACTTGAGCAGCGCACCGGTCGCCTTGGCCCACTGCCGGGTGCCGCCGAACGTCTCGCGGAGTTTGCCGCCGGCGAACATGCTGTCGTTGACGCTACAGACGCCGGCGCTGAGGAACAGGCAGCCGTCAGGGTCAACGAGCCACCAGCGTCCGCGAATGTTGGCGGTGCGAAAGAAGCCCGTCGCCTTCTGCTTGCTGCGTGCCCATCCGCCGTATGGGCTGAGTGGCACGCGCGGGAGCGGCTGAAAGCGCGGCAGGCCGGCGATGGTGCGGACGGGCGTCTTGCGCCACTTGCCGTCTCTCAGCAGGTCGGCCGCCACCTGCTCGCCGGAGGCGGCGCACGCCGCCATCAGCCACACCGCAACGGCAGGTGCGAAAAGGTGCACGATGAACTGCTTCATGGGAGGCCCGTCCGTACGGTTCGCCGGTCGCCACGTATTGCCCACACGCGCCGGTATCGCCTGTCGCGAGTGCCCATTATGGCGTCGGCAGCAGCCCGCTGCAAGGTCTGGACCGTCGCTAAGCGGTCTTCCGTAGGTCTTTTGCTGTGGCGAGAACGGCACCCGCTCGCTTACGCTCGCGGCTAGTTACACTCGCGCCCGACCAGCCACGTGAGAAAACTAGCCGCGCACGTAAGTAAGCGGCGCAGGGCAGGCATGTGCGGGAAACAAGAAAAGCGTCGTCCGGGCGAAACGTTGTGGTGGAACGCAGGCGTCGGCATTGCAATCGGCAGCGACTGTACGGCGCGGCGAGCGGTCGCGCTGCGGGCAGCCGGGCGGAATCGGACCTGTTCGAAGACGAAAGGAGCCGGACGATGGCGAGGGCAATGGTGGGTCTTCTGGCGGCAGGACTATCGCTGGGTCGTTGGCGGGCTGCGGCGGTGAGGAGGGGGCGGAGGAGACGGGGCCCGACCGGCCGGGCGGCTTCATCGGCATTTCCGTCCTCACGATGACCAAGCCCTTCTTCAAGGAGATCGCCGACGCCGTGACCGACGAGGCCCGCAAGAATAAACACCTTCACCTTCTTTTCGGCCGCTTGAACCGAGCAGGCAAGTCCAAGGAGCAGAGCCACACCAACCAGGGTCTTTACCAGCCGATAACGCTTCATGGCAAACTCGTATTCCAGTCGGGTAATTGGGGCGTGGCGCCGCTTTGCGAGCAGACAAATGCGGCCACCTGACAGGCCAGGCGATTGATCGCGTCGAGGTTACGGCCCTCGAGCAGGCCGAGAGTGAGAACGGCCGTATAGGCATCGCCGGCGCCGACCGTATCGACAACGTGCGTTTCGATGCCGGGGTGCTCGCTTACCTGACCGCCGCGAAGCAAAGCGGCGCCGGCGGCCCCGCGCGTCAACGCAACGGCTCGCAGTGTGAAACGATCGGCAAGTTTCTGCATGATCTCGACGTCGGAACCCGTCCACGCGCACAACGCCGCCAGCGCCGGCAGCTCCTCGTCGTTCAGTTTTAAAACGTTTGCCAGGGCCAGCGATTCGAGGATGACGGCGTCGCTGACGAACGGCGGCCTCAGGTTGACGTCGAAGATCCGCAGCGTCGTTGGCTCCGTGGCGGCGACGAACCGTCGGATCGTCTCGCGAGAACAGTCGCTTCGCTGGCCGAGCGTGCCGAAGCAGACGGCCGACGTCCGCGCGGCCAGCCGAGCAAGATCATCGGACCACGGCAAGGCGTCCCACGCCGTATCGGCCGCAAAGGCATAAGACGCATGCCCATCGTCGTCGAGCGAGACCGTAACGACTCCGGTCGCACGGTCTGCGTGACGATGGACACCGCAAGTCCCGACATTGCGCTTGTGCAGCTCCTCCAAAGCGCGTTCGCCGAGTTCGTCCCGGCCGACCGCGCTGACCATCTCCGCAGTGCCGCCCAACCCGGCAACGTGGCAGGCGAAATTGGCCGGAGCCCCGCCGAACCGGGGGCCGTCCGGGAAGACATCCCACAGGATTTCACCCAGGCCGACGATCGCTGGTAGTTTCTCGCTCATTCGATGCCCAACTTTTGCTGGATTTCCTCGAGCGGTACGCCTTTGGTTTCCGGCATGATGAACAGTACCCAGATCAACTGCCCCACCATGCAAATGCAGTAGAACGCAAAGATATGCGCTCCGGACACCTCGGCGATCACCGGGAACGTCAGCGATATCAGGGCAGCCATGATCCAATGGGTAAAGCTGCCCAGGGCCTGGCCGCGGGCCCGAACCCGGTTGGGAAAGACCTCGCCGATGAACACCCAAATCACCGCGCCCTGTCCGAATGCGTGCGAAGCGATGAACACGATCAGGCTGATCAACACCACGATCCCACCCGCGTTGGTATAAAAGGCCCACGCCGTGGCGCCCAGGCTCAGGATGTAGCCGATCGAACCGACCAGCATCAGCTTCTTACGGCCGAAGTGATCGATAACGGTCAAGGCGGCCATGGTGAAAATCAGATTCACCAGCCCGATCCCCACCGAGCTGCCCAGCGCCGCGCTTTCTTCGTACCCCGCCATCTCGAAGATACGCTTGGTGTAGTAAATCAGTGCATTGATGCCGGAAAGCTGATTGAACGCGGCAATCATCACGGCAAGCATGATCGGCTTGCTGTACTTCCAGCAGAAAAACGGTTCCTGCAGGGTGTGGTGCTCGATGTCGAGCGAGGCCTGGATCGCACCGATCTCGTCTTCAACGCTGCCAGAGTCGGTCCCCACCTTCCCCAACACGGACTGCGCTTCGTCAATCCGTTTCTGAGCCACCAGCCAGCGCGGGCTGCGGGGCGTGACGAAAAGAAGCAGTGTAAAGGCCAGTGCCGGAAACGCCTCCACGGCGAACATCCACCGCCATTCCAGCGTGAGCCTGTCCAGGTGCAATCCGTTGATTGTGAAGTTCGAAAGATAGGCCAACAGGATGCCGAGGACGATGTTGAACTGGACCAAAGCCACCAGGCGCCCGCGGAACCTCGCGGGCGAAATCTCGGCCACGTACATCGGCGACACTACCGAGGCGCCGCCGACGGCGAGCCCTCCGATAAGCCGAAAGACCGCGAAGGATATCATGTTCCATGCCAAGGCGCTGCCGACCGCCGAGACGAAATAGAGGATTCCCAAGACGAAAAGAATGGTGCGGCGTCCGTGCCGATCGGCGGGCTTGCCAAACATGATCGCGCCGATCACGGTGCCGATCAGCGCGGAAACGACCAGCAGGCCGTGCCAGAAGGCTTCCCGTTGGATGTAAGGAAGGTCCTGTTCCGTGAGGCCCTCCATCCCTGCCTCGGCCTGTTCCGTCGTCAGCACATGCTCCGGCCTGCCGAAGAGTCGGCCGAGCTTTGCGTATTCGACGTCGTAGATCTCCTTAAGAGTACCCTCGGCACCGGAAATCACAGCCGTGTCGAAGCCAAACAGCAGCCCGCCGAGCGCGGCGACAACTGCGCATCCCAGTACGTAGGCGCGCAACTTGCTTGGCGGTTGGGTCGTCTGTTGTGTTTCGCTCATTCTATTGCTCCTCGGACGGTCATGTGGGCGAAAACGACCACGCTTCGGACTTCTTGACGATAACGGTCACCGCCGCTTTTTGCCGTAGTGGTTCCGCATGCTCAGCAGCAGCCGCCCGTCCGCCGGTATCCACGGCCTCACACTCGTTCATGCCCCAATCGGTGGGCGTACGTGTGTAGCGTCCCAGGCGTCACGCGACGCCGATCAAGGTCTGTATCCTACCCCCCCCTCGCGCGGCGTCAAGTTTTTCACCCCCCGTGTCACGCCACAGCGATTATGTCACAGTGCGCCGTGGTAAGGCGCTGGTTCTCAGGGGTGCGAGACCCGCCCGGCAACTGGGTCGCTCCGGCCGGTAGCAATCGGAGCGGCGGGTGATCCTGTTCGTGTACGCCGTGTGCGGTCTGCTGGCCGGCGGGCGGGGACGAATCCTGGGCACCCTGATAGGCGCGTTCATCATCGCCGTCATCCAGAACGGCATGAACCTGACGGGTGTGGAGAGTTACACGCAGAAGGTCGTCCTCGGAGCGGTCATCCTCGGGGCGGTCCTGCTGGACATGCTCAAGAAGCGGCGTTCAACGTAACGGATGTCCGCGGCGCGGTGGGTTTGCCGACCCACCGCGTGGCCATGCCACCCGCCTCTTGCCGGTCAGATTTTGGCGTAGCAGGCCTTGAGGTAATCGCGGGACTTTTCCAGTGCTGCGGACATCACATCGGGCGCCGGCTCGTGGTGCATGAACGGGTTGACGTACCAGGCGTAGGCGGCCTTGGCGAGTGCGGCGATCCAGGGAGTGAAGTCGGTCGGCCCGTGTCCGGGCAGTTGGCCGACGCCCTTGGCCCGCTGCCATGCGTAGAAGAAGAAGAGTTGCTTGTCGGCGATGGCGATAACGTCCTCGACCTTCGCCCCGCGGCCCTGGAGGTGGAACGGCGCCATGGCGATGCCGAGACGTGGGTTGGTGTTGGTCTCGACGAAGGCCTTGAAGGAATCGACGGAGCCGAGCAGCGAGCCGCCGTGGTTCTCGATGGCCAGGTACGAGTTGTGTTTCTCTGCCAGTTCGAGGTCGGGTTTGAGGCTCTCGATGAACGCCTTCATGCGTGTGGTGAGTTCGGCGGGCTTGGCGGCGCCGGCGCTTCCGCGTACGGCCACGCCGCCGCCGGCCTTGCCCAGCAGTTCGGCGTACTTGCGGTACCCGCCGCGATAGACCGAGAAGGCGTAGAGTTTGAGGTTGTTTTCCGCGAGCAGTTTCTTGAGCCCGTCTGGGCCGAGGCGGCCGAGCACGTCGTCCAGATGCGGACACCCGGCGTGGCCCGACCAGATGTCGATGGCCTCGAACCCGAGTGCGGCAATGCGTTTGCACGCCTCTTCGATGGGCAGTTTCGTGTACCCGATGGACGAGGCCGACAGGCGCATCGTCCATCCGGGTTTCTCTTTAGCCGCCGATGGGCGGGCGAGCAGTCCGGTCGCGGCCGCTCCGGCCGCCATCGCCGCGCTGTGCTGAAGGAACTGCCGCCGAGTCAGGTCGCTGCTCCGCATGGTCGCGTTTCCTTTCTTCTGAGGTCCAAGACGTTGCCGCCGCCCCAGAGTTTACACCGACTGCCGATAGGCGTCCAGGCCTACTTCGCCTTCACGTCGTAGCAGAAAAGGAAGTCGGAGTGGCGGATGTAGAGCCGCCCGCCGCACACCACCGGATGGGCCCAACTCGGGCCGCGTCCGCTCTCGGGAATGCTGAACTGGCTGATGATCTGGAAGGCCTGCGGCGTGGCCCGCACCAGGGCCACCTTGCGGCGGTGGTTCAGGGCGTAGAGCATGCCGTCGGCCCAGGTGAACGAGGCGCGGCCCAGGCTGCCTTCGGCGCAGGTTCGTCTGCCGGTCGCGAACTCCAGGCACACCCACGGTCCGGGTCTGGCCGAGTAATTGGAGCCGTAGAGGTGGCCATCGCGCAGGATGACGCCGCCGTGCTGGTTGTCCATGTCCCTGTTGGCCCAGACCGTCTCGGCGGAACACTTCCGGCCGTCCACCGTCAGCCGGAGCAGTTTGCTGCCGGTGCTTCGCGTTGAGAAGAACACACAACCGTCGTGAAAGGTCGGGGCCTGGATATTCTCATCGAACCGGGTGACGTGCGCGACCTGCCAAAGCAGGCGGCCGTCCTTGGCATCCACGCCAACCACCGACTTGGCCATCATCGTGATGATCTGCCGCAGGCCGGCGTGCTCGACGAGGATGGGCGAACAGTAGCCCGGCTTGTCGCCGATGCCCTTGGTGGTCCAGACGGTTGCCCCGGAGTTCTTGTCGAGTGCCGCAAGCCCGATGTCCGCCCCGCCGGGGGTGCAGATGACGTTATCGCCGTCGATGAGCAGCGACTCGGCGAGCGCCCACGAGATGTTGCGTCCTTTGAATCGCTTGAGGATGTTGACGTGCCAGACGGAAGAGCCGGTTGCCGCGTCGAGGCAGACGACGTCGCCGTCGGCGTTTTCGTGATACAGGCGGCCGCCGTCGATGGTGGGCGTTGCGCGCGTGCCGGGATGCTCCCGCTCGTACGACGGTCCGTTCCTGGCCCGCCAGGCGGCCTTGCCGTCGAGCGTCAGGGCCGTGATGATCGTACCCTCGCCGACGTTGCCGGTGGTGTAGAGAAGAGAGCCCGCGATGGCGACGGTCGAGAAGCCATGACCGAGGCCCCCGACGGCCCAGAGCAGTTTCGGCCCGCCTGCAGGCCACGCCTTCAGCAGGCCCGTCTCGGTCGAGATGTTGTCGCGCCGCGGCCCGTGGAATTGCGGCCAGTCGTTGGACGGCTGCGCGGCAAGCAGCGGCGCGGCCCACAGCGCAACAAGGACGAAGGCGAGGGCAGAGCGTTTCATGGCGGCGGTATCCTCCTGCATCGCCGAGACCCGGGCGCTCGGCATGAGTGCGTCGTGCCAGGTTCGTGTGACGGTCAACGGCGATTCACCGCTATCATCATAACGTAACCCCGAAGCCGAGGAAAGGTCTCGCCGCCGCATGGGGCGCCTGGCGGGTGCCACGACAGCGGCGCAGCCGCCGCCTTGGCCAGAACCGAAAACGGCATTGACCAGGGGCTGAAGGTCAGGATAAAATCATCGGAAAGACCCACTGTGGTCGTGGGCGCGAGTCTATCCGGCGAATCCCGCGTAGAGTGGGCAGGTTCCCGCGCCGGCGGGGTCTGATCCACGCAACCGGTCCTGCCTCCGATGCAACGTGCGCTGTTGTGAAGGGCGGTGAAGATGCGTCCGAGACTGTGGCTGACCTTCCTGAGAGTGTGCCTGCTCGTTCCGCTCGGCGTGAGCCTGGCTTCCGCACGCCAGATCCACGTGGCGAAGACGGGGGATGATGCCGCGCCCGGCGATCGGGCGCGGCCGTATCGCACGATCGGCAAGGCTGCGGCCGTCGCGCAGCCGGGCGATACGGTGATGGTCCACGCCGGGACGTACCGCGAGTGGGTCAAGCCTGCCCGCGGCGGCACAAGCGAAGGGAAGCGCATCACCTACCGGGCCGCGGCGGGCGAGGAGGTGCGGATCAAGGGCTCCGAGCGGATCACCTCGTGGGCGCACGAGGGGGGCGGCGTCTGGAAGGCCCAACTCCCGAACGGCTTCTTCGGCGGATACAACCCCTACGCCCTGAACCTGTCCGGCGGGTGGCTGCACTACGGCAACTGGCACCACCGCGGCGACGTCTATCTCAACGGCGAGGCGTTGCGGGAGCAGAAGACGCCGGAGGACGTCAGGAAGCGCAAAGGCACGTGGCACGCGCAGGTGGATGAGGGGACCACGACGATCCGGGCGAACTTCGAGCAGGCGAACCCGAACCAGAAACTCGCCGAGATCAATGTCCGCGAATGCGTCTTCTTCCCGGACCGCAGCGGCCTGAAGTACGTCACCGTGGACGGCTTCCACCTGATGCACTCGGCCGAGAACTGGCAGCCCCCGGGCCTCCAGATCCAGAAGGGCGCCATCGGCCCGCGGATGGGCAAGCACTGGATCATCCGGAACTGCCGCATCACGAACGCCCGCTGCGTGGGCATCATCCTCGGCCACGCGCCGGGCGTGGACTACGACGACATCGACGCCTTCGGCGACCACATCATCCGCAGCAACGTGATCCGGTGCTGCGGCGAGGCAGGCATCGCCGGACAGAAAGGCGCCACCCGCTGCCTCATCGAGGGCAATCTCATCGAAGACACCAACTACCGCGCGGAGTTCGGCGGCTGGGAGACGGCGGCCATCAAGTTCCACCAGTCCGTCGATACGGTGATTCGCGGCAACCTGATCCGACGCGTCGATCACCAGTCGCACGGCGCGTTCGGCATCTGGATGGACTGGGCCAACCAGGGTACGCGCATCACGGGCAACATCATCTACGACACGAAGACGGCCAACGTCTTCCTGGAGATGAACCACGGGGCGATTCTCCTCGACAACAACGTCCTCATTGGCCGCGGCCTCAGGAGCAACTCCGAGGGATCGGTGTTCGCCCACAACCTGTTCGTGGACTGCGCGTTCCAGATGGTGTCCGACCGGAAACGCAAGAGCGAGTACTACACGCCGCACACCCGCAAGGTCGTTGACCGCAAGGACGGCATCCCGCAGGATGACAAGTGGTACAACAACATCTTCGTGCGGCAGGGCCTGGACAAGGTGAAAAACGCCACCGGCTACGCGTCGGACCACAACATCTTCCTGGAAGCGGCGAAGAAGAGTTCCTTCGGTGATGAACACAGCATCGTCGATGCCTCCACGGCGAGATTCAATCGCAAGGACGACCCGGTGAGCGTGACGATTGCCTTCACCGTGGGCGATGTGCCGTTCGGCGTGAAGGCCCCCCGGGTCGACGGCAATCTGGTCGGCATGTTCCCCCGAATCAAGCAGACGATCGAAGACCGTCACGGCAGTCCGATCACCATTGACACCGACCTGGGCGGCCGAAAGCGGACGGAGCCTGTCGCCGGCCCCCTCGCCAACCTGAAGCGGGGCCGAAACACCATCACCTGGTCGATGAGACACGCCGGGGAGCAGGGCGAGTAGGCGACCGCGGCCTCGTCCAGGCTGAGCAGGTCCGGGGTGAAGGCAAAGCCCTGTTCGCGGAGTTTCCCGAGTTTCTTGACCGTTTCGCGTACGCCGCGCAAAGTAGCCTTGTATGACCCATCCGCCTCCGCAGGCGAAGGTTGAAAGCGCCGGCGGCCACCCCTATAATCCCCCACCAAGCGATGCCCGGGGAACCGTATGGCTCACGTGCCCGAAATCCTGAACCGCGAGAAGGTCTACACCGGCCGCAAGGTCGCCCTTGAGGTCCATCGCATCCGCGACGCCGGCGGCCGCGAGACCACGCGCGAAGTCGTCCGCCATCCGGGCAGCGTGGCGATTCTCGCCTTCCCGAAGCCGGGCACGCTCCTTCTGGAGCGCATCTGGCGCTACGCCGCCGAACAGACGCTGCTCGAGATACCCGCCGGCACCCTTGAGCCTAACGAGGCCCCGGCCGCCTGCGCCGCCAGGGAACTGGCCGAGGAAACCGGCTACCGGGCCGCTCGGGTCGAACCGCTCATCGCCATCCACACGAGCCCCGGCATCCTGACGGAGCGGCTGACGCTCTTCCTGGCCACCGACCTTGAGGAGGGCAAGCCCGAGCGCGAACCGGGCGAGCAGATTGAGAACGTCCTCGTCCCCTTCGATGAGGCGACGGCCATGGTCCGCGACGGGCGGATCACCGACGGCAAGACGGCCCTGGCGGTCCTCTTCTGGAACGCCCGCCGGCAGGAAGCGTCCAAAACCGGCAGAGGGGACGCCTGATGGCCTGGCACAGCACGTGGAACGAACCGCCGACGCCCAAGCGCAGGTGGCTCAGGGACCGCGGCGGGTTCTTCCCGCCCGGAGTCAAACTTGTCCTCCTGGTGACGATCGGCGTGTACGTGGTCGACGTCCTGACCCGCGGGGCGCTGAGCCGCATCGGCGCGCTGTCCGTCAGGAGCCTGCTGCACCTGGAGGTGTGGCGCCTCTTCACGTACATGTTCCTGCATTCGCTGGGAAGCATCGCGCACATCGGCTGGAACATGTTCATCTTCGTCATGCTCGGCCACACGCTGGAGCGCCAGTTGGGGTCGAAGCAGTTCCTGTGGCTGTATTTTCTGAGCGGCATCCTGGGCGGCCTGTTCGAGGTGGCCTTCAACGTGCTGATGCACATGCAGCACGGGCCATTCATGACGAGCCAAGGGCCGATGTCATTTCTGGATATTCCCGCGGTGGGCGCATCGGCCGGCGTGGCGGGCGTGCTGGTCGCGTTCGCCGTGGTCAACCCGCGTGCGGTCTTCCTGCTGTTCTTCTTCCTGCCCATCCAGGCGCGCTGGTTGGCGTTGATTTACGTCCTGGCCGAGACGCGGCACATCTTCGTCGGCCTGAGTCACGGATGGTCGGACGGCGTAGCGCATGCGGCGCACTTCGGCGGCATGGTGCTCGGCTTCGTCTGGGTGAAGTGGGGGATGCGTATCGCCGCCAGGTTCCGGCGCGGCGCCAGGCGGCCCCCCAGAGGCTCTTTCCAGCGCAGCCGCCAGCGCGAGCAGGCCGAACTCGACCGCATCCTGAAGAAAGTGCACGAGCGGGGCGTGGACAGCCTGACGCTCCGCGAAAAGATGTTTCTCCAGGACGTCGGCAACAAGTACCACGATTAGATTTGGCGCCCTTGGGCGTTAGCCGCCGGGCTTGCCCGGCGCGCGTTGTTCAAGGCCTTGCATTACAGGCCTGGGAGGCACCGCATCATGGCCCACATTCCGCTTCGCCTCACCAGCATCGTTGCCACACTCGGACCCGCCACGTCGGAGGAGGCCGTGCTGCGCCGGATGATAGAGGCCGGCATGGACGTGGCCCGGCTGAACTTCGCCCACGGCACCCGCGAAACGCACGGCGAGATTCTCGCGCGCCTCCGCCGCACGGCCGAGGCGTGCGGCAAGTTCGTGGCCGTCCTCCAGGACCTGGCCGGGCCGAAACTGCGCCTGCGCACGCCCGCGGGGGCGAGCGTCGAGGTCGGCGCCGGCGACCGCGTCCGTCTTTGGCGCGAGGTGCCCGACGACGCCGACCCGCGCGACCTGGCGTGCACGTACCCGGCCGTCGTCGATGACTGCGCGCCCGGCGACCCGGTCCTGTTCGGCGACGGCGACGTGGTGATGCGCGTGGTCGAGCGGGCCGGCGACCATCTCGTCCTCGAGTGCACCGAGGGCGGAACGCTCTCGCCCGGCACGGGCATCAACTTGCCGCAGACCGCCCTGAGCGCGCGGCTTCCGACCGAGCGCGATTGGCAGGACCTGGAGTGGGGTCTCGCGCACGAGGTCGATTACGTGGGCCTCAGTTTCGTGCGCACGGCCGGCGAGGTCCGCTCCGTCAAGGAATTCATCGTCAAGGCGGGGGCCGACGCCCGCGTCATCGCCAAGATCGAAAAGCCGCAGGCCGTTGACGAGATCGACGCCATCCTGCGCGAATGTGACGGCCTGATGGTGGCGCGAGGCGACCTGGGCGTCGAGATGGACGTGGCCCGCGTGCCGATTATCCAGAAGGACCTGATCCGTCGTGCGGCCGCAGCCGGCGTGCCGGTCATCACGGCCACGCAGATGCTGCAGTCGATGATAAGCGAACCGCGTCCCACGCGGGCCGAGGTCTCGGACGTGGCCAACGCCGTCTTCGACGGTTCCGACGCGGTCATGCTCTCGGGCGAGACGGCCGTCGGCCGGCATCCCGTCCGGGCGGTCGAGATGATGGACCACATCATCGACCTGGCGGAGGATTACGTCGAACGGGCCGAGTGGCGGGCCGGCGCCGGACGCGGGGAACGTTACGTCTGGAGCGAACGGGCCATCGTGGCGGGGGCGGTCGGCATCGCGCAAAGCTTGGAGCCGGCGCTCATCGTCGCCCTCACGCACACCGGCGCGACGGCCCTGCTGATGTCGAAGCAGTGGTTGGGCGTGCCGATTCTGGCCGTCAGCGATTCCGTTGCCACCTGCCGCCGCATGGCGCTGTACCGCGGCGTGATTCCGATCCACTCGCCCGCCCTGATCCGCCACGAAGACCTGGCCGCCGCCGTCCAGCGGATGGCGCTTGAGCGGAAATTGGTTGTCGCCGGCGACCGAATCCTTATCATTAGCGGGTACTTCCCGGGCAAACCGGGCGGCGCCGATACCCTTCGGGTGCATACCGTGTCGGGAGGGGATGTTTCATGAGGCCAGTGCTGAGTGTGCTGCTTTTCTGTGCGGCGATGACGGCGGCCGGCTGCGCCACCGTGGCGTCGGGCCGGTTCAGCAACCCGATGACGTTCACCGAGACCGACGCCGATACGGTGGAGCACGTCGCGCGGCGGGTGCTGATGGAACTGCGGTTCGACATCGAGTATCCGGAGTCCAGCGAAGGCCGCCTGGCCACCAACTCGCTGACGGGGTCCTCGTGGTTCGAGTTCTGGCGGAAAGACACCGTCGGCGCGATGCAGCGCCTCGAGTCGAGCCTCCACACGATTCGCCGCCGGGCAACCGTCAGCATCTCGCCGACCGGCGGCGGGTCGCAGGTCTTCGTCAAGGTGATCAAGCAGCGCAAGAGTGCCCCGGGCCTCGGTCCCGAGACGATAGGCCAGTCGTTCAACATCTACGACGCCCAGGACATGGACCTCGTGCGCCAGAACGAACTGGCGCCCACCGCCTACGAGTGGCTCGACATGGGCCGCGACGAACTCCTCGAGCAGGATATCCTCGAACGCATCCTGACCAGTTTGCAGTAGCCGCCCGGGGGGCCGGCCTCGCCGCCTCTCTCTTTCGGGCGGAATTCACGGAACCGATGCGGTTGCCGGTGCGTCCATATCGCTTGATCGATCTTGCTTCGTGCGCATCCGTCCATGTGCGTGAAAGGAGAAGCCCTTGCGACGCCTCGTGCTCCTTGCCGTCTTGCTCACGCTTTCCGCGCCGGTCCTTGCCGCCGAGCAGACCTTCCGCGGCGACGGCGTGGTCGTTACGTCCACCGGCATCAGCGGGCCGTATGCCGCCGCCATCGGACGCACGGTCGGCACGGCGCGTGCGGCGGCGCTTGCCCTCGGCTACGACATGCCGGCCACCATCCACGTTCGGGTCGCCTGCGGTCCGGAGCAGCAGACGCGCCTGTTCAACGACGGGCAGGACCGCTTCAGCCTGAGCATTGGTTCCGAAAACGATTTGCGCAAGCCTGCCGTGACGGGCATCTTTCACCTCTACGGCCTGTGCCACGAAGTGGGCCACCTGGCCCAGTACCGTCCGGTCACGAACCACGACTGGATGACGACCGCCGCCGCCGAGGGCTGGGCCCACTACCTCGGCTCGCTGCTTGTCGATGCCGTGTACGCCAAGGACGGCGCGACCCTGTGGCCCGACGCGTACGATTACCGTGTCGACGGCATGGCGCGGCTCAAGCGGCAACTTGCCGGACGGAACCCGTCCGACACGGCCAAAGGGGCGGGGCTGTGGATGGAACTGGTTGAGGCCCTCGACCACAAGGCTGTGGCAGCCCTCTTCAAGGCCTGGGGCCAGACACGGGTGAATCCGTCCGACCCCGGTCCGGCGCTCGGCAACATGGTACGCCTCGCGGGGCAGGGGAAGCCGCAAGTGGCTGCCTGGTGGAAGAAGGCCGAGCCGGTCCTCGTCCTGAGACGCGAGGGCAGCCGGTTTGCCGTCGAAACCGTCTCGCCGAGCGACCTGAGCGGCCACCCCGTGACGCTGAAGCACGACGACGGCGCCAAGGCCGGCCACAAGAGTCTCGCCGGCAGTGGTCACGCGGTCCGGTTTCAGATGCCCTCGGGCAAGTGGTACCTGCGGGGGGTGATGATCCACGGAAGCCGCTACGGCGGCAGCCGGCCGCCCGAGGAAAACTTCCACGTCTGGCTGTGCGACAAGGATTTCCGCGCGATTGCCGATTTCCCCTTCCCGTACAAGGTGTTCGAGCGCGGAGAGGCCAAGTGGGTGCCCCTGCCGATGGCCGAGCCCACCCTCGTGCCGGCAGATTTCATTATCTGTGTCGGTTTCAACCCGACGGGGACGAAGGGCGTCTTTGTCAGCCAGGACAAGGGGGGCAGCGCCAACACGCTCGCGGGCCTGCCGGGCAAGTCATTGAGTTCCTTCGGCGGCGGCGACTGGATGATCCGCGCCGTCGTGGATCGGCCGAAGACGGCCAGGGGACGTTGATAGAAGAACCCCGCCGGCAACTCCCCGTCTCGTCCTTCCCTTCCGGGTCCGTTTCGGTTATCTTAAGCGAGCGCGGCGTGCGCCCGCGTTGAATCCGGACCTCCACGAACAGGGGACCCTATGAAACGCTGGTGGTTGACGGTTGTCCTGGCGGCGATCGCGATCGCGCTTTCCCTCTGGCTGATCTTCAGGCAGAACGAGGCCGACCGCCTGGTGGCCGCCTACGGCCGAGACCAGATGCTGGGTCCGCGCGTCGTCAATCTGGGGCCGGACGCCATCGGGCCGTTGTGCGAGGCGCTCCAGCGGCTTCCCGTCTCCGATCTCAGCCCGCACGACAGGCAAGCCATGGTCAACTACGTCGTGGCACTCAACGCCATATCAGGCGGATGGCCGTACACCACCAGCCGGTCCATGCCGGTCTTGCTGGGGCTTCTCAAACGGATGGAGGACCAGGAGGCCAAGGACCTGCTGGTCAAGACCATCGGACGGTCGTTCAGGCAGTTGGCCGTACCCTCGATCCTTGACATCCTGGAAGACGAGTTCAGAATGTCGGAGGCCGGCGGCCCGGAGACGCTGCCCAGCGAAGCGATCGTCTCGGAACTTCTCAAACGGCTCAGCCCCGGCCGGTGCCTTCCCGTTCTGGCGGCAAGACTGGAGACAACCACGAGCGACTTCCGCAAAACGCTCGTGCGGCTGGTCTGCGCCTTCACGCCGGACGAGCGCGTGGAGGGCATCCTGGCCCGAGCGCTCGAGCAGGAAAAGGACCCCGCCCGCCGCGCGTGGTTGACCGGGATGGTCGAAGGTCTCGAAAAGAAAGAGAATACGGCCGATAGCGCGCCCCCGCAAGACGCGCCGTAGACGAGCACGACGGTTGCCGGCCGGTGCGGCGGCCGCGCCGGCAGAAGGGTCACCTGCCGTGACCACGCCCGCGATGAAACAGTACCGGCGGATCAAGGCCCAGTACCCGGACTGCATCCTGTTCTTCCGCATGGGCGACTTCTAC
>CAZIJC010000111.1:0-15539 GCA_964539385.1 uncultured Anaerolineales bacterium
TACGCCGACGGCCAGGCGGCCTCCATCTACGGCCAGTGGCCGCCCCTGGTGAACGCCTGCCGCCCGCCGGGCCAGTGGCAGACCTACGATATCATCTTCGAGGCCCCGCGGTTCGAGGACGGCAAACTCGCCAAGCCCGCCTTCGCCACGGTCATTCACAACGGCGTGCTCATGCATCACCGCAAGGAACTGCTCGGCCCGGCCCGCCACAAGCAGGTGGCCAAGTACGCGCCCCACGAGGCCGAAGGACCGCTCCAACTCCAGGAACACGGCAACCCCATCCGCTACCGCAACGTCTGGGTCCGCCGCCTCACCGGCTACGACGAAGCGCCCGGCGGTGGGAAGTAAGTGTCACCAGGTCCCAGGAAGCGTGAGATGCCGAGCCGGCTGACCCGTGCCCGATGGCTTGCCCTGTCTCTGCTCGTGACCGGTGCGCTCTCGGCGCTTGCGCCGCGCCCGGCCGCCGGTGCCGAGGCGAGCGCGGAGTGGCCGCAGTTCCACGGACCCAACCGCGACAACATCTCCACCGAGACCGGCCTCCTGAAACGGTGGCCCGAGGGCGGGCCGAAACGCCTCTGGACCGCCTCGGGCATCGGCCACGGCTTCTCCACGGTGGCCATCGCGGGCGGCCGCATCTACACCGCCGGCAACATCGGCAACGACACGGTCATCACCGCCCTCGACCTCTCCGGCAAGACGCTCTGGCGGGCGAAGAACGGCCCGGCCGACCGCCACGACCGCCCCGGCTCGCGCGGCACGCCGACCGTTGACGGCGACCGCCTCTATCACGAGAGCTCCAACGGCGACGTCGTGTGCCTCGAAGCCGCCACCGGCAACCGCCTGTGGGGCCTGAACATCCTGAGCAAGTTCAACGGCCGCAACAGCAACTGGGGCCTGGCCGAATCGCTGCTCATCGACGGCGACCGCGTCATCTGCGTGCCCGGCGGCGAGACCGTCTCGCTGGCCGCACTCGACAAGACGACCGGCAAGACCGTCTGGACCGCCCAGGGCACCGGCGACAAGCCCGGCTACGCGTCGCCCGTGCTCATCGACTACAAGGGCCTGCGCCAGATCGTCACGATGATGTCGGCTTCTATCGTCGGCGTCCACGCCGATACGGGCAAACTGCTGTGGCGGCACGACCACAAGGCGTACGAGGACGAGACGGTCTCGACGCCCGTCTTCCACGAGGGCCTCATTGCCGTCTCGACACTCGGGCCCGGCGCGGCCCGGTGCCTGCGGCTGAGCGTCAGCGGGCAGACGGCCTCCGTCACGCAGGTCTGGCACACGGGCGTCCTCGACAACCATCACGGCGGCATCCTGGGCCTCAATGGGTACCTCTACGGCACGAAGGTGCGCGACACGTGGGTGTGCCTCGACATGAAGACCGGCAACGTCATGTACAAGGCCGACGGCGTCGGCAAGGGATCGCTCACCTTCGCCGACGGCATGCTGTACACCTACAGCGAACGCGGCCTCATGGGTCTCGTCAAGGCCACGCCCAAAGGGCATGATCTTCTCAGCCAGTTCCGCATTCCCAAAGGCGGCAAAGGACCTTCGTGGGCCCACCCCGTGGTGTGCGGCGGCCGCCTGTACCTGCGGCACAGCGACTTCCTCTACTGCTACGACATCCGGGACAAGGCGCCCTGACACAAAGGAGCGTAGCCGCGTGCCATGCTTTCGCCCCGTGTGCCACGGCCGGCCTTGTCCGGCCGTGCGTTTTTCGCGCCGCGTGCCACGGCCGGCCTTGCCCGGCCGTGCGTTTTTCGCGCCCCCGGCGCGCCGGGTGCCACTCGCCGCCATGTGCCACGGGCGGCTGGCCTGCCAGTGTTCTGCCTCTCCTCGGGGGACAGCCGCAGGGTAGCTGCTCTGCGACCATGCCACGCGCGGCGGGGCCCTGGGCCAATGTGGTGGCAGAAATCGGCCGCCCGAGGAACTGCTTCCCACCCCAACAAACGCTTGACTATCGCGTTCCTTGGGTTATACTGTGGGGAAGTCAGAGAATGCGTGCACCCGGGGTCAGTCCGCCTGAGGCGGGCCGGCCCCGTTTTGCTTGGAGGATGAAAACCCATAGGCCGCCGTTGCGGGGGATGCACAGGCGGCCGACGCGGAAGGCCCTTGGTCGCGGTGTGCCGGGATGGGCACGAGCCTATCTGGGAAATCACGGTTGTCGCCTCTGCCGCTCCTGGGGCCTGAGTCGGGCGAAAGCCGCACGATGCCTACGGAGAGTTCGAGCAAGAGAAGGGAGCGATCATGAACACCTCGCACGCGTGGAAAAGGCGCTTGCGCCACTCGTACGTCGCCGTTCTAGCCGCCGGGATCGCCGTGGTGATCGGGATGACGACGATGCCCGCGGCGGCGAACCAGACCATTCGAGTCTTTGCCCTGACCTCCGCCGACGACAATTGGACCGAGCCCGTGTGGGGAATGAGTCCCGGCACGGGCGCCACGTACCCCCGCGACGACAGCACGTATGCGTACGAGGCCGAGATCCATTCGCCGGGCATCATCACGCTGGAGACGACCTCCATCGTCGTCACCCAGCTCCGGATCGAGGCGGGGGCCAGGCTCGACGTGGATACGACCAACTTCACCGTCAGCGACAGCAGTCCGATCATCCTGCTTACTGAGAAAGAGGCCTTGATCGTCGATGGCACGCTCAACGTGCAGGGCGACGCGTTCATGAAGACCGGCTTCACCAATCTCTTCTACGCCGACACCACGCTGTTGAATCACAACCGGATCAACCTGAATGCGACCGCGCCCGACAAGCCGGCCAGGCTCCAGAGCGAAGGCGAGTTTATGAACGAGACGGGCGCCGAGATCGTGATGAGCGACGTCCCTGCCGACTTCTCCACCGGCAACCACCTCGACGGCCTGGTGGACCCCGCTCATACCTGGTTTCACCCCTCGCTGACCAACAAGGGCATTATCCGAGGCGCGGGCGTCATCGAGGACTACTGGGGCGGGGTCACCAACACCGGCTCGATCCTCGCCGACGGAGCCAACCCGATAATCTTCGCAGTGGACACCGGCACGGTCGACAACCAGAACATCATGCGCGGCACCGGCGCCGGCGGATTCGTGTTCGAGACCGGCTCGTTCACCAACACCGGCGGCGCCGTCATTGAACTGATCGACAGCAGGCTCGAAATGAGCGCCATGGCAACGCTCACGGGGGGATCGGTCGAGACGTCAGGCACCTCCACGCTGCTGTTCCACGGCAGCACCGGATCGTTTGATATCAACGTCAATTCAGGCAACACCACGATCCAGAACGCCTCGCCCCCACCCGTGATCACCGGCAGTGTACTGAATAGCAGCGGCGCTACCTTGACCGTACAGAACGAACTTACCCTCGTCGGCACGATGACCAACCACGGCAACCTCGTCGTCGAGGCTCGACCGTTGATGGTGGACAAGTTCGACAACGACAACGACGTGACCCTCGATTGGCTTGCGCAACTCGTCATTTCCGCGGGCGACATGACCCACAGTTATTCGCAGACGGCCGGCAAGACCACACTGAAGAATGCCACCCTCGATGCCAGTCTGGCCGCCGGCGGGATTCAAGTCTCCGGCGGCTCGATCGAAGGCGAAGGAACGCTGAAGGGCAACGTGATGGTCAGCGGGACGGGCTCGATTGACCCGGGTTTGTCGTTCGGCACCATCCTCGTGTCGGGGCCGTTTCGAATGATGGGCGGCTCGCTGCACATGGAAATCGGCGAGCAGGGCGGCATGCCGGAGAGCGACTTTATTGTTTTCGAGAGAGACGTGCTCTACGCCCCCGGCACGACGATCGAGATTGATTTCGTCGATGGGTTCACGCCCGATGATCCGGGCGTGCCGTATCAACTGTTCGACTACCAGCTTGGCCCCTCCTCCGTCACGGGCTCTCCCGACATAACCGTCAACGCCCCCTACGATGTAACACTATCGCCCGATGGGCAGTCGTTCAGCTTCACCTTGATTCCCGAGCCGGGCGCCCTGGCCCTGCTCGGCCTGGGCGCAGCCGGGATCCTTACGCGTCGCCGCCGCTGCCGGTAATCCCCCGTAAGGCGAATCCGTTAAACTGTTACTTACAGATAACGGGCGGGGAACCAATTCCGGGACTCCGGGTGGGATTCCGGGGCACACCCATAACCGCCCTCCTGTCAAGGGCGCTTGTTGCCCCGCCCTTGTTTCAACGGCCCCGTACGGGGAAGGTGAGTCCGCGGAGTCGTTGGTTGTTGTCGTGGTTGTTGGTGTTGACGTTTCCCTGGTGCTCGTCGTCCTCGTTGCTGTTCGATGCTGCGGCATCGCGTGCCTTCCAGACACCCATTCGCACCGTATCCGACGCCTGCCCCCACACTTCGCGCGGTGGGCAATCCTGCCCACCGCGCCCCGGACCGACGCGCCAGGCCGCCGGTGATTCACCTTGACGGACATCACATCTCGCATTACCGCACGGCCATGACGGGAAGGGAACGATCTGAGGGCAGGCGGCCCGGCCGAGTTCGGCGTTGCGTCCGCGCAATTCCCGCAATAGAATCAACACCGGTCACGAAACAGTCCGCCGTCGCCGTGTTCCTTGGGAGCAACCCATCCGAGGTCACAAGAGGGCCTGAACGGTTACCCTTAACCCGCATGGCGGCGTCGGCCGCCCGGCGTCTCGACGATCCGCCGTGGCGGGCCGGCCGCGCGAGGAGGAGGTTGAGCCATGAGACTCACCCGCGGGATTGCGGCATGCGCCGCTCTGGCAGCCCTGCTCGCGAGTGCCGGTATGACACACGCCAAGCCTGCCGCATCGGAAGCGCCGCCGCCCGCGCCGGTTCCGCCCGTCCCCACGGCGCGTCAACTCGCGTGGTTCGAGCGCGAGATGATCGCCTTCGCCCATTTCGGCGTCAACACGTTCACCGACCGCGAGTGGGGCACGGGCAAAGAAGACCCGAAGATCTTCAACCCCACCCAACTCGACGCCCGCCAGTGGGCCAGGACCTGCAAGGCCGGCGGCCTCAGGATGATCGTCCTGACGGCCAAGCACCACGACGGATTCTGCCTGTGGCCGAGCGCCACGACGGACCACTGCGTCAAGAGCAGCCCATGGCGCGGCGGCAAGGGCGACGTGGTCAAGGAACTCGCCGGCGCCTGCCGCGCTGAGGGGCTCGACCTCGGCGTTTACCTCTCGCCCTGGGACCGCCACGAGCCCTCCTACGGCGACTCGCCCAGATACAATGCCCACTACCTCAAGCAACTGACCGAACTGCTGACGAATTACGGGGTGGTCTCGGAACTCTGGTTCGACGGCGCGTGCGGCGAAGGGCCGAACGGCAGGCGGCAGGTCTACGACTTCGAGGCGTACTGGGCCAAGGTCCGCGAACTTCAGCCCATGGCCTGCATGTTCAGCGACGTCGGCCCCGACGTGCGATGGGTGGGCAACGAGCGCGGCTTCGCGTCGGATCCGAACTGGTCGATGATCGACCGCGGCAACATGGGCCTGGGCCGGCGCAACAAGAACCAGACCCACGGCCGTATCGACGGGCCCGATTTCGTTCCGACGGAGGTGAATACGTCGATACGCCCGGGCTGGTTCTACCATGCGGCCCAGGACGGGAAGGTGAAATCGCTCAGCCACCTGCTCGACATC
The DNA here is from genome assembly GCA_964539385.1 of uncultured Anaerolineales bacterium. GTDB lineage: Bacteria > Planctomycetota > Phycisphaerae > FEN-1346 > FEN-1346 > JAUVZF01. The sequence continues at coordinate 5,627 of CAZIJC010000111.1, forward strand.
TACTACGCCTCCGTCGGGATGAACGGCGTGATGATGCTGAACGTCCCCCCCGACCGCCGCGGCCTCATGCACGAAAACGACGCCGCACGCCTGCGCGAGTTCGGCGCCGTCTTGAAGGCGACGTTCGCCCGCGACCTTGCGCGCGGCAAGAAGGTGGCGGCGAGCAGCGTGCGCGGCAGTGCGGCCGCCTATGCACCCGACAAAACGCTCGACGGCAACACCGCCACCTACTGGGCCACCGACGACGGCGTGGTGGCCGCCTCGATCGAAGTGGACCTCGGCGAGCCAACGACCTTTAACCGCGCGATGATCCAGGAGCACATCCGCCTGGGCCAGCGCGTCAAGGCCTTCAAGGTCGAGGCGTGGGACGGTTCGGCGTGGAAACCACTCGGCCGCGGCCAAACGATCGGCCACAAACGGCTGCTCCGTTTCCCCGACGTCACGAGCCGGAAGGTGCGGCTGGCGATCGAAGATGCCCGCGCCTGCCCCACCATCTCCCGTTTCGGCCTCTTTCGCGCCCCACCCAACGGTCCGAAACCCGGTTCGGCCGGAGGGGGTTAGTACGACAACGCTACCTGGCTCTTTGGGACCGCCGCCCTTGACACAAGGGCGGGTACGGGGGTCCCTGGAACGTCTCACTCGTGGAGGAGGGCAACAGCGATGACCAGGCAATGGACGGTTCTGGTGGTGACGCTCGCCTGTGCGTGCGGCACGTCGTGGGCGGCGGAGGTCTTGCCGGTTGACGGCAGCAACCTGCTGGCCGGCGCTCGCGGCCGTCCGAAGGCCTCCCAGGCCGCAGCGCGGCAGCAGCGCGAGCCCGGCCCGCCTCTGCACGGCCCGCGCAAGGCCGACGGCAACGGGTCGGTCACCATCGGCGGCGACCTGAAGGCGTGGCACAAGGTGACGCTCACGCTGGACGGTCCGTTTGCACACGAGTTGGACAACGCGCCCAATCCGTTCACCGACTACCGGATGACGGTGACCTTCCGGCACGAGTCGGGGACGCCGCAGTACACGGTGCCCAGCTACTTTGCCGCCGACGGCGATGCGGCGAACACCTCGGCCGAGTGCGGCACGACTTGGCGGGCGCACCTCTCTCCCGACAAGCCCGGCAGATGGACCTACGCCGTCTCCTTCGTCAAGGGCGGGAACGTGGCGGTCAGCGACGAGCGCGCCCAGCCCGTCGCGCCGTTCAACGGCAAGGCGGGCTCCTTCACGGTCGCGCCGACCGACAAGACCGGCCGCGACCACCGCGGCAAAGGCCGCCTCCAGTACGTGGGCAAGCGCTACCTGCGGTTCGCCGAGACGGGCGAGTACTTTCTCAAGCAGGGCGCCGACGCCCCCGAGAACTTCCTCGCCTACGCCGATTTCGACGGCAACTTCAAGACCGACGGCCACAAAGATAATCTCGTCAAGAAATGGGGGCCGCACGTCCGCGACTGGCGCCCGGGAGACCCGACGTGGAAGGGCGGCAAGGGCAAGGGGATGATCGGCGCGATCAATTACCTCGCGTCCGAGGGCATGAACGCCTTCTCGTTCCTACCCCTGAACATCAGCGGCGACGATCAGAACGCCTTCCCGTACGTGGACTACGACGACCTCTACCACATGGACGTTTCGCGGCTCGCGCAGTGGGAGATCGTCTTCGCCCATGCCGACACGCTCGGCATGTACCTGCACTTCAAGACCCTGGAGACCGAGAACGAACTGCTGCTTGACGGCGGCGACCTCGGCCCCCAGCGCCGCCTGTACTACCGCGAACTCATCGCACGATTCGCGCACCACCTGGCAATGAACTGGAACCTCGGCGAGGAGATCAACAACGCCTCCACGGGCCAGAAGAAGGCCTGGGCACAGTACTTCTGCGACCACGACCCGTACCACCACCATATCGTCATCCACAACGGCGCCAACCACTACGACCTTCTCGGCCCCGGGTCGAAACTCACCGGCTTCTCCCTCCAGACCAACCGCACCAGCTTCGACCAGGTCCACAGGCGGACCAAGGGCTACATCGACCGCTCCGTGAAAGCCGGCAAAACCTGGGTCGTCGCCTGCGACGAACCGGGCGACGCAAGCCACGCCTTGCGACCGGACAACGACGCCGGCAGTTCACACGAAGACGCCCGCAGGAACGCCCTCTGGGGCAACCTCATGGCAGGCGGCGCGGGCAACGAGTGGTACTTCGGATACAAGCACGGCCACTCCGACCTGACGTGCCAGGACTGGCGAAGCCGCGACCGGTGGTGGGACCACTGCCGCATCGCCCTGGAATTCTTCCGCGCCGCCAAGATCCCCTTCTGGGAGATGGCCTGCCGCGACGACCTCGTCGGCAACGCCAAGAACGACAACAGCCGCTACTGCTTCGCCAAGCCGGGCGAGGTGTACCTGGTGTACCTGCCCCAAGGCGGCACGGCCGAACTCGACCTGCGCGAGGCGCGCGGCACGCTGGCGGTCGGGTGGTTCAATCCTCGCGCGGGCGGCCCGATCCGACGCGGCGCCGGCGCCGGCGTGCAAGGCGGGAGCACGGTCACCGTCGGACCGCCTCCCGCAGACCCCAAAGCAGACTGGCTCCTGGTCATTCGACGCTGACCGGCTCCCGGGGCGGTTCCGGGAACACCCATAACCGCCCGCGCGGCCAGATGCCCCTCCAGCGTCGCCCGAACCGTCTCGTACCGGGTCACCTGTGCCATGGCGGGCGTCACCTCCCGTTTCGGCCTCTTTCGCGCCCCGCCCTGAACCGATAGCCTAGCTCTATGCCGCCCCGCGAGCCGATCAAACGCCGCCGCGTGATGCGCTTCAAGCCCGTCCACACCGACAAGGTCCGCCTCATTGCAGCCAAGCCATCGAACCGCCCAACCGTCTGCGAGATCCGCTTGTACAACCATCCCACGCCACAGGCCAACTGACCTGCCGCCAACACCTTAAACCGATCCCGTTCTTTGCAGCTCATACGCAATTGGTCCATGCCTGTCCGCTCCCCAAGCAACACCCTGGAAACCGCACAATTCTACTTTGCACGGACCGAACATTATCAGGTTGCTGTGACAGCGGGCTCAGAATTCATTGGCGAACGCCGAATTCGTCATGTAGACTTCCGAGTGCTCCCAAGTCGGTGAAGCGGCGCGCACGGGGGGACATTTCAGTGCGGCAAACGGATGACATGTTGAGGCCGGCCGACGGGCGCTTGTCTGCCGCCCCGGCCGGGCGGAAGCCCAGGCTCCTTGACCAATTGCGTGAGGCCCTGCCGAGCCGCCACCACAGCCGCCGTACTGAGCAGACCTACTGCCGGTGGCTGAAGCGGTTCATCTTCTTCCGCCACGTTCGCCAGCCGGAGGAGATGGCCGAGCCTAAGATCAACGCGTTCACGCGCACGTGCTTGCCCGCGGTCCCGGGGCCGTGCGTAGTCCGGCTGACCGTCTGGACGGCGCGGGGAGGGGATCTGAGTATTATGCGGAAAGCGTATAACACGCGGGCCGGCTGCTCGGATTGCCGCAAGTCCAATGGCCAGCATGACTTATCCGCGTTCAGTCGTTGCGTGTTATGCCGCTGGCGGCGCGGGCCTGCGCGTTATGCGGAAACTAGATAATCAATAGTTTGGCGACAAACGCTACAAAGGAGAAGATACAATGATTCCGAATATGCCCACGATAGGGATCAGGTTTGATATCGAGAAGGCCGGTGGCAGCTACTACGGGTTCGCTTGCTGGAAGGTTTTCTGGCAAGCAATCACCCCACAGGAGATCGGCGTTGCCTCCCTCTGTGAAGGAGATACTGCCGCTACCCTCAACGGTCGGGAGAATGTCTTCTGCATCGCTGTTCAGAGTCTGGACAGCCGTGCAACCGCAAAGATCAAGGCAGCATTGACTCAAAGCGAGGCGTTCAACCGTGTCTGTGCGAATCCCAAGTTTGTTGAAGGATCATCCTGTGCAGCAGAACCGCTGCCCGATGCTGGCAGAATCGATGCTGAGGGAAACCTTGTTGGTGATGCTGGTGCATCTCGTTCTGCCCTTGGAGCAGTCAAGAAGGAGCGTATGACAGCGAGCGAAGTAGCAGAGGAAGCGCGGGTTCCTGAAAGGGCCAAACCTGCTTCCGAGCGGACCCGAACGCTCCCCGCCATCTCTTCGTTCGAGGAACTCGGTACATTCATCGGCAAACAATTCGGCACAAAGGAATACAAATATGGTTGCTGGATCACTCCCGAGGAACTCTGTGACATTGTCGAGAAGTATGCGGACATGATTCTCGTTTCGCTTAATGAGTATTCCTGCGGTGCCTCTGAGGACATGTGCCGAGTGCAACTCTTCGAGAAGACTCCCCCAGGAACGGGGCCGATCGGATTCACAGGACTGTATCCATTCGCTTCAGTGTCCGATGCCCGCTCGTTTGGGCAGGATTACCAATCGGTTCCAGAGTACGCCAAGGCACTGCCCCGCCTCGCGGATGTGCGCGGCAGATATCACTTCAACTTTACTCGAGACGGAAGCGCTGAGAATTGGCTGCGTGAGCCTTTCGACCCGAAGGAAGGTATTCCCCCGGAGTCTCTTTGGGCAAGGTTGTATCAGCGGAAGCGACGCTTCCTGGATGATTTACCCGACGCAGAGAAACCGAACGATTCACAGCCTGAGGCGCTTCCCTTGGCGAAACGGAAATGGTGGCAATTCTGGAAGTAGAGTCGCCGAACAATGGCATGGGGGGGCGAATTCACATCGTAAGTGCAATGCCTGCCGTCGCTGCCTGCCGCGGCGCCCCGGCGATTCGGTTTGTCACTCTATCGCTGGCACGGCGCCCCCCCCGGCTGTTGACTCTGAGCCGTTCAGGCTCTCGGACCTGCCGCGCAGCCGGGGTGCCGGTGGCCGTGGACGGGCGAGGCATGCCTCGCCCCTACGGCTGGACGGGTTCCGGCGACTCTCACCTTATCTCCCGTTCAAAGCCGTTGCCGCTTGCCTTTCGTCGGATTGACGCCGTTCTCAGCGTCCTCAGCGGTTAGCGCCGTTGCTTTTTAATCCGCCCCGAAGGGGCCCGTATGGGCAATCCCTGGCACGGGTCCGCCACGGCGGCGCTCGCGACACTCGCATCACCTTCCTCCGCGCAGCCGACCACCGCCCATCACCTCGACCCATCCGCCAAAACGCAAATGGCTCGATTCCGTTTGACAAATCGGATGCATGAGGGGTATAATGGCCCATGAAAACAGACTACCACCGCAGCGTTGTGAGCGAGGTTTCCAGGGCGCCCGCCTGGGTCAAGGCGCGGGCGCCCTTTTTCTGGCCATTGGGGACGGTACCCATGTTTTTGGGGCGGTCCTGAGCCATTGTTGACACACACCACATCTCCCGTTCAAAGCCGTTGCCGTTCGCCGCTTGCCCGCCGGCCTGTTATTCGTTGCTTTTCACTCCGCACTCCGCACTCCGCAATCCGCAATGCGCCCGCTCCCTTGCGGTCGCGGCTCGCCAGCGGGCCGTTACCGTTCTCGCCTTTACCCGGATTCAGGCCGTTCTCTGCGTTCTCAGCGGTTAGCGCCGTTGTCGTTGTCGTTACCCCGATTGACGCCGTTCTCTGCGTTCCGCTCCCTTGCGGTCGCGGCTCGGCAGCGGGCGTGTTGCCGTTTGCCGTTGTCATTCGGCATTTGGCATTTAGCATTCGGCATTGGCTGGGCGAGCCACCGTCCGCCAACGGCACGCGCTCGCACACCGGAGCGCTGGTCTCGAAACATCCGGAACTGGGATCCGATCAAGGAGGTGAAGCTCAACCCGGAGAAAACGGCCTGGCGGCAGACCGGATGATTCCCCCTTTTCAGGCGACAACTATATTGACACCCGCCGGGATTCTTCATCGAATAGAGTCAGCACACTTAGCTCCGTCTTACTTTCCGGGCCTTGCCTTCACATAGGGCGATACGTGATGAGCCGAAAACGAGAATCCGCGATCCTGTGGAGTATGACAATTTGCATTCTAATCACCTCTGGTTTGGCCACAGCGGAAACCATAGACACGGTTGCGCGGCCGGATACGGGTCGGAAAAACAATTTCTACGTTGGCAATCGGGAGCCTTTGCTTCAGAGCCCGCTCATCAAACTGCCGATCGGTTCGATTGAGCCGCAAGGATGGCTCCGTAAACAGCTTGAGTTGGAGGCAGACGGCTTCTTCGGGCATCTTCCTGAACTAAGTCGATTCCTGGTAAAAGCAAACAATCCGTGGCTCAGCCCGAAAGGTGAAGGCGAGAAATTCTGGGAGGAAGTGCCGTATTGGTTGAAGGGCTATGGGGACCTGGCCTACGTATTGGGCGATCAGAAAATGATCGATGAGGCTAAGGAGTGGATCAACGGTGTCATCGCAAACCGGCGGGAGGACGGATGGTTCGGGCCGAGGGCCAATATCAGCTCGCCACGCCGACACAGCCCCGGCAAGCCGGACCTGTGGCCTAACATGGTCATGCTGAATGCTCTCCAATCGTACTACGACTATTCCGGCGACGAACGGGTTATCCGCTTGATGACGAAATGCTTTGACTGGGAACTCAGGGTTCCTGAAGAGGATTTCCTTCTGCCGTTCTGGCAGCACATGCGCGGTGGCGACAATCTCGCCAGCGTCTATTGGCTCTATAACCGTACGGGGGACAAGAAACTTCTGGGCCTGGCAACCAAGATTCACCGCAACACAGCCAACTGGACGGATGGCGTACCGAACTGGCATAACGTCAATATCGCGCAGGCCTTACGCGGGCCGGCAACCTATTACTTGCAGTCAAAGAATCCGCGGCACCTGACCGCCCCGGAGCGAAACTACCAGACCGTATGGGGACTGTACGGTCAGGTGCCGGGTGGAATGTTCGGCGGCGACGAGGACTGCCGGGCGGGTTTTTACAGTGCTCGCCAGGCTGTCGAAACCTGCGGCATCGTGGAAATGATGCATTCCTGTGAAGCGCTCTTGAAGATCGACGGCGATCTCAAATGGGCCGATCGATGCGAGGACGTGGCGTTCAACTCGCTCCCCGCCACAACCACGGCTGACTTCAAGGCGCTTCGCTATCTGACCGCACCCAACCAGATCGTTTCCGACCGCAAGAACAAGCATCCGGCAATCTCAAACAAAGGCGCCAAGTTCCTGATGAACCCGCACGGACACCGTTGCTGCCAACTCAACATGGGGCACGGCTGGCCCTATTACGCAGAACATCTATGGATGGCCACACCTGATAACGGCCTGGCACTCCTTTTTTACTCAGCCTCGAAGGTCACCGCGAAAGTGGGCGACGGCGCCGAGGTGACCATTACGGAGAAGACACACTATCCATTCGACGAGAACATCGTGCTTTCTGTTTCATTGCCCCGTTCGCTGAAATTCCCGCTGTATCTCCGGATACCCGGCTGGTGCGACAAACCCAGGCTTGCTTTTAACGGCCAGCGGGTCAAGGCGCAGGCGGAGCCTGGATCGTATCTCCGGATCGACCGCCAATGGAAGAATGGCGACACCATTCAACTCGAGTTGCCCATGCAGGTGAGCGTAAGGACGTGGGCTAAGAACGCAAACAGCATTTCGATCGACCGCGGGCCTCTCACGTACTCCCTGAAACTTTCCGAGAAGTACGTGCCTGTCAACGGAACTGTCCTGGAATTCCTTCCACGCTCGTGGTGTCGAGAAGACATGTCCAAGGAACTAATCGAGGCATGGCCCGCTTGGGAGATCTTTCCGACAACGCCCTGGAACTACGGCCTGGTGCTCGACAAGAAGAGGCTTGAGGCATCATTGGCAGTAACACAGAAAGGCTGGCCCGTAGATAACCGTCCCTGGACAAACACGGAAGCCCCGATTGAAATCAAAGCAAAAGGGCGCAGGATTCCCGGCTGGCAAAAAGATGAACTGGATCTGGTTGGCCTTCTTTCAGAAAGCCCGGTGAAATCAAATGAACCTGTTGAAGAAATAACCTTAATCCCCATGGGCTGTGCCAAGCTGAGGATATCAGCGTTCCCTGTGATAGACAATGGCCCTGACGGCCATCCATGGAAGACGCCTCCTGAACCTGCTCTTTCCAAGAAGGCGGGAGTTCGCAAAGTGAAGCCGGGGCAGCGCAGGAAATCTCGCGGAGGCCACTGATGGGCCGTATCTCGTGCTCAAGGACGCGGCAGGCGGGCAGTGTCGGTACAGTCCTGATCGATAATGTCGAGTTGAGCGCGGACTAGGAATGCCGAGCGTTCCCCCGGACCGTTTTCAGAAAGGGGTGTCAGTATATGGAGAAGGAAAAGGGGCAAGGGCGAATTCACATCGCAAGTGCAACGGGGGGAAAACGCGGTGTGCATGGTGTTCAGGCCCGCTCGCGGGCCTTTGCCCCGCAGGGGTCCAGAGCCGGCCATTCAGGCCGGGAACCACGCCATCCAGTTGCACTTACGATGTGAATTCGCCGACTCCCCTAAGCGAAGAGAAAACAAAACTTTTTACTTGCTTTTGAGCCGAGGCGTGCCGTAATCTACAATAGACGTGCAAAGGAAGTGCCTCGGGGGGACGTAGGGATGGGGCCGGGCCGACGCGCATCGGCGGCTTGGATTCTACTCTTCGCACTCGCGCTTACTCTGCATGCCCACGCCGCTCAGAACGCGCCGTGGACCACTTTCACGCGGCCGGGCCGCTTCATCACCTGCCTCCACGCGACCGACGGCGCCCTCTGGATCGGCACTGAGGACCGGGGTCTGTGGCGGCTGGACCTCGCGGCCGATCCCGCCAACGCCGACGCCTGGACCCAGTTCACCGGTGACGACGGCCCGCACACCGAGCACGTCTATGCCCTGGCCGAGGACGCCGCCGGCCGCCTCTGGGTCGGCACCGTCAACGCGGGCGTCAGCGTCTATAGCGGCGAGGCGTGGCGGAACTACGGCGTCCTGGACGGCTGCCTGGGCGAACGCGTCTTTGCCATCGCCGCCGACCCGGACCCCGACCGCGGCCACGTGTGGATCGGCACCGACCAGGGGCTGACCTGCTGGACGCCTGCCCCCAAGACCACCGCCGACGCCGCCCCCGGCAACGCCTCCCTCGCCCCCGGCACCTGGCGGACCTACACGCGCGCCGACGGCCTTCCCTCAGACCAAATCTACGCCCTGGCCGTTGATAAGCGCGGCCGCGTGTGGGTCGGCACGGAATGCGACGGCTTGGCGTGGGCCGACCCGCCCTACAGGAAGTGGAACCCCGTCCGGGCCCGGGCCGAACGCTCCGGCGATAAAGGCGAGGCCCCCGGCCTCAATGGCGGCACCGGCCCCGGCCTCCCCTCCAACCTCTCCAACGACCTGGCCGTCCTCGCCAACGGAACCGTCGTCTATGCCACGAATTACGGCCTGGGCATCGGCACGGAAGGAGGCCGGCGATGGACCGCCTGGCAAGGCCTCTTGAAGCAGCCCTACGCGAACTACTGCCGCGGCCTGGCCGAGGACCCGTCGGGGCGCCTTTGGATCGCCACGCGGCACCTGGGCCTGGCGCGCCTGGATGGGCGGACCGGCGACCTGAAGTCGTACCGGAGGGCCTGGCGGCCGGTGGGCGAGCCGCCCAAGGTCCCGCCGTCGCTGCCCGACGACTACGTCTTCGACGTGGCCGTCACCCCCGGCGGCGACGTGTGGGCGGGGACCTACGGCGGCGGCCTGGCGCGGCTCCGGGGGGCTTGCCCCGAGCCGAGTCGAGGGGCGGTGCCCGCGCCTGTGGCGCCGCGCGATGCCAGACCTGCTAGCGCGCCTGGTTCGCCGCCCGGCTTGCCGGGCGCTGGCCGTTCGCAGCGCGGGGCAAGCCCCGCGGCGAACCCGCCGCTGCCGCAGCCCGCCGCCCCGCCGACGCTGGAGGAACTCAACGCGATGCTGGCCGACCTGGCCAAGGTCCCGTTCGTCCCGCCCGAGAAGCAGCCGGCCGTCGTCCGCCTGGACGACGACTGGCT
>CAZIJC010000112.1:0-15317 GCA_964539385.1 uncultured Anaerolineales bacterium
AGGGGGTCGCTCTCGGCGCCCTTGCCGTAACTAGCCCCCTGCGTGAGCAGGGGGTCGGTAGCGGCGTCACCGGGCGCGGTGCGTGCTGCCAGCAGCGGCCCGAGCGTTTCGCGCACGGCATCCAGGCCGAGACACCGGCCCTCGTCGGGCCCCATCAGCGGCACGTAATATCCTTCGCCCTCGGACCACGCCAGCGACAAGCCAACCAGGTGCGCCTCGGTCGGCGCCAGGCTCGTCGTCTCGGTGTCGAATGCAAAGGCGGGCTGTTTCGCCAGGGCCTTGGCCAGGTCCGCAAGCGCCTTGCGGGTCTCGACCACGTGGACCGTGATGCCGTCTCCCGCAGCCGTCCCCTCCAGGCCGAACTCTTCGATGAACCGGTTGAACCCCAGGTCGCGAAACAGCGCGACCAGTTGCTCCGTATCGAAGGACTCCGGCGTCCGGCAGGCGTCGAGGTCTATCGCCAGAGGCGCCTCCGGCAACAGCCGCACGAGGTCGCGGCTCTGGAGCGCGTCTTCGGTGTGTGCCCTCAGACGCTCGCCGAGTTTGCCTTTGATCTCGTCGGCGTGGGCGAGCAACTCGTCGAGCGTGCCGTACTGGGCGATGAGTCGGGTGGCCGTTTTTTCTCCGATTCCCGGCACGCCGGGGATGTTGTCCGATGCGTCGCCCATCAGGGCCAGCATGTCGATCATCTGTTCGGGGTTTACGCCGCGCTTCTTCACGATGGCCGCCGTGTCAAGATGCTCGAACGTCTTCGTGTCGAGCATCATCACGCCGGGGCCGACCAGTTGCTCCATGTCCTTGTCGCGGCTGCAGATGACGACTTCCAACCCGGCTGTCCGTGCGCGCTCGACCATGGCGGCGATGCAGTCGTCGGCCTCGTATCCGGGCGACTCGACCGCTGGGACGCCCAGCAGCCTGAGAATCTCGTGGACACGCTCGATCTGCACCGGCAGGTCATCCGGGATGGGCTTGCGGTGGGCTTTGTACTCGGCGTACGCCTCGTGGCGGCGCGTGGGGCCGGGCAGGTCGAAACACGCCGCCAGGTACTCCGGCTTCTCCTCACGCAGGACCTTCAGCAGCGCCCGGACGAACCCGTACGTGGCGCCCGTCGGCTCGCCCTTGGGGCTCGTCAGGGCCTTGATGGCGTAGTAACTGGCGTACAACTGGCCGTGGCTGTCGATAAGGTAGAGTCGCGGGGCCATGGGGGCTGGTCTCCTTGCCACAACCTAGCCTGCCGGCGCGGCAAGTCAAGTGCGATATCCGCACGGTCGTGGCAGCCCCCGACGCTGGCCCCGCTCGTGCCTGCGATATGCCGTCACCCGGGCGTATAATCCATTGAGGACCGGGTTGCGGGAACCGCACGTCCGGCAAGGGCGGGAGAACGGTTTTTTTGTTGACAAAACCTGTGCCTGAATCTAGGGTCGCCCGTGGGTTAGACAGGAAGGTGTCCGTCCAGCTTGACCGGTGCGCCGCCCCTGTTGCCCTTGCCGGCTCGCCGGTGTTCCCCATGGGCCATGCACTGGTTCGGATCGGAGGTTGATTGATGGCCAGGCGAATGATTCGCGCTCGACGCGCCAGTCCGTACCTGTTGTACCTGGTGATCGCGTTCTCGGTTCTGACGGTGGCCTGCGCCGTGGGGTGGGGCTGGATGTATAGCAAGGCCAACCAGACTGAGGTGAACGTGTTCGGCCAAGTCCGTATTGAAAACGCCGCCGGCGACACCGAGGGACTCTGGCGCAACCTGTTGGACACATACAGGGACGACGGCGCCAACCTCCAGGACGTCATCGAGAAAAAGAACGAACGGGCCAACGTTTACCGCAGCGATATCCAGCAGTTGACCGGGCGGCTGACGGGCGACCCCTTCAGCACCCAGCGCGGGGCACAACTGCGCCAGAGCGTCAGCGACGTCCTCAAGACCACCAACGACGTGCTCGTGCAGACCGGGCAGGCTATCCAGGAATCCTATGCCGTGGGCGGCGGCGGCGCCGCCGACGTGAAGACGACCAGCATGGTGGCTGCCATCCGGTCGCTCGTCCAGCGCATCAAGGCCCTGGTTATGCAGGTCAAGCAGGACGCCACGACCGTCGGCGATCTCCAGACTCAGATCAAGGGTCTCCAGGACGAACTCGCCGCCGCCAAGACCGAACATGCCCGCCAGGCGGCGCAGAACGACGCCAACTGGAAGTCCGAGAAAGCGAGCCTGACGACCGCCCGTGACAACTCCGTCCAGCAGACCGAGCAGTTCAAGCAGATGAAACAGGAGACCGACGATCGGATCGTTGCCGAACGGACCGCACATGACCGCGAACGCGAGAAACTCAGCCGCCAGGTTTCGGTCCTCAAAAACCAGGTCAAGGACATGTCGGACGTCGTCGCTGAATTCCGCAGGGTGCCGACCGAGACGGGCGTGGACGGCCGCATCGTCAACATCGCCGAGCAGGGCGTCGTGGCCTACGCCGACCTCGGCAGGAAAGACGGCGTGCTGCTCGGCATGACGTTCTCGGTATTCAGCCCGAACGAACTCGGCAAGACCGTCCCCCAGCCCAAGGCCCACTGCCGCATCGTCAAGATCATGGCCAGCGCCTGTGAACTTCGGATCTACGAACTCCAGGGCGACAACCCCGTCGTCATCGGCGACGTGCTCCACAACCCGGTGTACGACCGGCAGCGGCGCATGCGGTTCATGCTCATCGGCAAGATCGATATCGACGACGACGGCGTCGATGACTCCGAGCAACTCAAGGCCCTCATCCAGGACTTCGGCGGACGCGTCGATACCCGGCTGACCGTTCAGACCGACTACGTGGTTGCCGGAGAAGAGCCGTCCGTCCCGGCGCGGCCTCCCGACGGCTCGCCGGCGGGGGAACGCGCGGACTTCGAGTCCCAAAGCAAGGCCTTCGTCGCTTACAAAGAGGTCAAGGCGAATGCTGAGAACTTCAGCATCCCGGTTCTTTCACTGAACCGGTTCCTCGGTCTCGTCGGCATCGCCGGACAAAGTTAGACCGAAACGACGCGGCGCTTCAAGGCGGGGCCGGCGAAACTGTCGGCCTCGCCTTTTTTGAAACAAAGTTCAAAACTGAAAGTTCAAAGTTCAAACACACACGCCTGACGCCGTTGCCGGTTGCTTTGACCTTTGAACCTTCAGCCGTGAACTTCTTTCTGGAGCAGCGTCATGCAGATCTCGAATCGCGCCGCAGGCATACAACCGTCGATGACACTGGCCACGAGTGCCAAGGCCAAGGCCATGAAGGCTGCCGGACTGGACGTCGTCGGCTTCGGCGCGGGCGAACCGGACTTCAAGACTCCCCCACACATCTGCGATGCGGCCGTTCAGGCCATCCGCGACGGCCATCACGGATACATCGTGCCGGCGTCGGGCCTGGCGGAACTCAAGGAGGCCGTCGCCGGCTATCTCGCGCGCAAATGCGGCCTCTCGTACGCGCCGTCGCAGGTGTGCATTACGACCGGCGGCAAGTACGCCCTGTTCGAGGCGTGCCTGGCGGTGCTGAACCCCGGCGACGAGGCCGTCCTGCCGGCACCCTATTGGGTCTCGTATCCCGAGCAGATACGCTTTGCGGGCGCCGAGGTGGTCGTCATCCGGGCGGGCGCCGAGCAGGGCTTCAAGATCACGCCCGACCAACTCGCCGGCGCCCTCACGGAGAAGACGCGCCTCTTCATCCTTAATTCGCCGTCGAACCCAACCGGCGTCGTCTACACGCGCGAGGAACTCGCCGGCCTGGCCGAGGTGGTTGCCGGACGCGACGTCTGGGTCTTCAGCGACGAGATCTACAACGAACTCGTCTACGATGCGGTCGACACCTGCTCGTTCGCGACGCTGCGCGACGATCTGCCGGCCCAGACCATCACCTTCGGCGGCGCCTCGAAGACGTGGGCCATGACCGGCTGGCGCATCGGATGGGCCGCAGGGCCGCAGGAGGTCATCGGCGCCATCGGGCGGCTCCAAAGCCAGTCCACGTCGAACCCGACCTCCATCGCCCAGTACGCCGCCGTCGCCGCACTCACGGGTCCGGAGGAGCCCACCCGCGCGATGTACGAGCAGTTCGACCGCCGCCGCCTCTACATGGCCGGCCGGCTGAGCGCGATGGATGGCGTGACGTGCGTCCGGCCGCAGGGTGCGTTCTACACGTTTCCCGATTTCAGTGCCGTCTACGACCGCGTTCTCGGCGCCGATGTCGAGGGTCCCAAGAGCGTGGCCTTCGCCGACAAGGTCCTTGAGGAAGCCAATGTGGCCGTCGTCCCCGGCGCCGCGTTTGGCGATGATGCCTGCTGCCGCCTCTCCTTCGCCACCAGCATGCGTGAGATCGAGAAAGGGCTGGACCGGCTGGAGGCGTTCCTGAGAGGCTGACACCCGCCGCGTGCGCTGAAGAGCGGTGTGCCACGGCCGGTCTTGCCCGGCCGTGCTCTTGGAAATCAGGCCAGCGTCTCTTCAATCAACGCGCACACCTTCGGCGCGAGGACCGGGAAATCGAACTCTTTCTCGACGCGCCGGCGTCCCGCGCGGCCCATCCGTTCCCGCAAGGACGCGTCGGTTGCCAGACGTTCGACGGCTGCCGTCCACTGCTCGGCCGTCGTGGCGTGCAGGCCGGTCGCGTCGGGTCGCACGTAATCGGCGCCCACGCCCACCGGACTCGCTATGACCGGCAGCCCCGCCGCCATGTACTGAAGCACCTTGAACCCGCACTTGCCGCGCGTGTACGGCGTGTCCGGCAGAGGAGCGATACCGATGTCGGCCTCCGCGAGCAGACGCCCTTCCTCCCGCAGGCTCCAGGGCACGTTCTCGACCTCCAGGCCCGGCACGTCGAGGCTTGCGTCCGCGATGACGCGGAGCATGACGCCCGGCACGTCGCGGCCGACGGCCTCGAGCACCAGACGCAGCGTCCCCAGTTGCTTGAGTGTGCTGCGGCTGCCGATCCACACCAGCCGTAGCCGGCCGGATACGTCGTAGCCGTCTTTCGGTGTGACGGCGCCCGCATCGAGCCCCGTCGGGATGACCCCGACCCGCGCCGCCCCCGCCAGTTCGGCGTGCGACGCCAACTCGGGGCACCCCGCGACGACCAGGTCGGCCTTGGCCGCCGTTCGCTGGAACCGTCGCTCGCGGCCGGGATGCGGGGCCTCGGGCAACCGGGCCTGGTACATGACGGCATCGTCGAAATCGTAGATGAGTGGTTCGGCGCCGCCGAGCGCCGCAGCGTCCCACCACGTCAGTGTCTTTCGGTGCAGGAGGACGCCGTCGAACTCGCATGCCGTGCGAAACTGTCCCCGCCGCGCCCACGCGCCGGCGGCGAGTTCCACGACCTCCGCCCGGATACCGCGCTCGGCCAGCAGCGGCAGGTACGGCTCGACCCGCTGGCGAAACGGTGCACCCGTGCGGTCGCGCGTCAGAACGAGCAGGCGTTTCGCGTCGGGCACTGGACGTCCTTTCTCTGCGCTCGGGCCACGGCTGCCCACCAGACTACTCCAACGGTACGCCGATGTCCGCCAGAATCACCTCGCCGGTATACTCGGCCGCGCCGGGCTGCTCGAAAGCCGTCTTAAGGGCGGCCATGGTGACGGTTCTGGTGGCGCGGATCGTGGGTCCGAGCGGTCGGCCCGTGTCGCAATCCAGACCGCTGGGGATGTCGATGGCCAGGACCGGTTTGCCGGCCGCGTTGACGGCGTTTATCACGCCGGCATACGGCTCGCGGATTTCGCCGCGCGTGCCGGTGCCCAGCAGACCGTCCACAACGAGGTCCGCCGCCGCCGGAAGCGGCTCGAACTCTGCGACGATCCGCTCCGGCGGGCCGTCGAGAATCCGGACCTCGAAACCCATCTTCTCAAGGATTTCCAGGTTCGTCGCGGCCTCGCCGCGCACTTGCTCTCTCGCTGCCAGCAGGACCACCTCGGCCCGAACGCCGTCCATCGCCAGGTGCCGCGCCACGACGAACCCGTCGCCGCCGTTGTTGCCGCGCCCGGCCAGGATGAGGACCGTCGGATCGGCCACGTCTCTGATCATGTCGCGTGCCACGTCGGCGATCTGGCGGCCGGCGTTCTCCATCAGGACGGCGCCGGGGATGCCGAGATCCTCAATGGCATGACGGTCGAACTCGCGGATCTCGTCGCGGGATCTGGCTCGTGTCATCGTATGCCCTCAGTCCGGCAACGGCGCGCGCGGCGCAAGGGCGGCGGCTAACAGACCGTTCGAAGCATGGCGATCATATCGTCCTTGGTCACGTCGCGCGGGTTGGCTTTGGTTGAGCCGCTCGGCAGGCTTTCCTCGGCCATCGCCTCGAACGTGTCCGGGTCGAGGCCGTACTCCTTCAGGTGCATCGGCAGGCCGCACGCCACGAGCAGGCCCTGGGCGTAGCCGACGGGGTTGCCGCCGAGCACCTGGCGGAGCCTCTCGAACTTCTCCGGGACCGCCTCGCGGTTGAACTCCAGCGCCGCCGGAAGCAGCACGCCGCAGACCAGGCCGTGCGGCACGCCGTAGCGGACGCCGATCGGGTGGGCCATGCCGTGGACGATGCCCAGCCTCGCGTTCGTCAGGGCCAAGCCTGCCATGGCGCTGCCCCAGGCGGCGGCGGTCCGAAGGTCGAGATTCTGTCCCTGCGCCACGACCGTCGGCAGCGCCGTGATGAGTTCCTCGACGGCCCGCAGCGCGACGGCATCGGTCACGGGCGTGGCGTGCCGCGAGACGTACGACTCGACCGCCTGGACGAGCGCATCGACGCCGCTTATCGCGGTCACCTCGGGCGAGCAGGAGACCGTAATCTCGGGATCCACCAGGGCAAGGGCGGGGACCATCGACTCGTCGCGGATGCTGGCCTTGTGCCGCCGCTCGCGGTCGCTGATGACGCCGTTGTCAGTCATCTCGCTGCCCGTTCCGCTGGTCGAGGGCACGGCGATGTTCGGCAGGACGGGTTGCGTGACCTTGGCCCGCTCGTGAAACGCGCGAGTCGGCTCGTTGCGGTTCGCGAGTGCGGCAGCGACCTTGGCGGCGTCGATCGCACTGCCGCCCCCGAGGCCGATCAGAACGTTGGGGGCGTGCTCGCGGACGACCTGCCGCAGGCGGTCCACCGTGGTGACGTCCGGCTCCGGCTCGACCTCATCGAACAGGGCGGCCTTGACGCCGGCCTTCTTGAGGATGTCCAAGGCGCGGCCGGTCACGCCGGCATCGGCCATGGCCTTGCGGCCGGTCACGAGGACGGCCCGCTGACCGAAGCGTCGTGCCTCGTCGCCGAGCGTTTCGACGGCGCCGACGCCGAAAATGAACCTGCCCGGAGCGCGGAAAGTGGAGATGGCCAAGGGTTCGCCCTTTCGATTCGTTTTCGGCGATTCGCTGCGCGCCGAGCCAACTCGGCGGCTGACCGTTACCGGCCGCCGATTATAAACCTCGGCAGGGCACATGCAACCTTGCGGCGTCGTTGACAGCGCAGGGCAGGGGGCCTATGATGCCCCGTCGTTTGCCTTTTCGTCGAACGAGGTGGGGCGTGTCGCAGGCGATGCATCGCGTGGTCTTTGAACCCGACGGCAGGACGCTCGACGTCCCCGACGGGCAGATACTGCTGGAGGCCGCACGCGCCGCAGGCATCCATCTCGAAACCCCGTGCGGCGGCAAGGGAACGTGCGGCGGGTGCCGTGTCGTCATCCCCGACGCCCCGCCCGAGCCGTCGGAGGCCTGCCGCAGCGTCCTGACGGGCGAGGAAATCGCCCGCAACATGCGTCTGGCGTGCCAGGTCCGCGTCACGAGCTCCTTGCGCGTGTTGGTTCCCGAGGAGACGCGCGTTGGCGATCAGCAGATCCTGACCGACGGCGCGATGTTCGACGTGCCGCTCAAGCCCAACGTCCGCAAGACGGCGGTTCATTTGCCGGAGCCGTCGGTGGCCGACCAGCGGTCCGACGCCGACCGCCTGCTCGACGCCCTGGCGGAGAAGGGCCTGGCGGACCTGACGATTGACGTCAAAGCGATTCGCGACCTGCCGAAACGCCTGCGGACGCTCGACTTCCACCCGGCGGTCGTCGTCATCGGCGACGAGGTGGTTCACCTCGACCGGCCCACGACCACCGACGCCTGTTACGGCATGGCCTTCGATGTCGGCACGACCACGCTCGTCGGGTACCTCATGAACCTGGTGACGGGCAACGTCGAGGCCGTGGCCGGCCGGACGAACCCGCAGACGGCGTACGGCGACGATGTCGTCGCGCGAATCGAGTTCGCCGGCCGCGAGACGAGCGGCGCGCGGACGCTGCAGACGCTCGTGGTCGATGCCCTGAACGAGATGGTCCTGGAGGTTTGCCGCCGCGGGCACATCCGGCCGTCAGTCGTGTACGAGGCGACGATGGTCGGCAACACGACGATGAACCACCTTCTGCTGCGGCTGCCGACGGAGGAGATCGGGCGGGCGCCGTTTGTGGCGGCGTCGGCGTCGGCTCACTCGGTTTCGGCGCGGGCGCTGGGTCTGAAGATTCATCAGCGCGGCCGCCTGTACACGGCGCCGCTGGTGGCCGGCTTCGTCGGGGCCGACACCGTCGGGGTCATCCTGGCTACCGGCACGCACGAGGGCGATGTCCTGAGGCTGACCATCGACGTCGGGACCAACGGCGAGATCGTCCTGGGGACGCGCGAGCGAATCCTGGCGTGCTCGACGGCGGCGGGACCGGCGTTCGAGGGCGCCCGCATTCGATACGGGATGCGGGCCGCAGACGGGGCCATCGACCGCGTGGACATCGAGGGCGAGGAGGTCGTCCTGCACACGATCGGCGATGCCCCCGCCATCGGTCTCTGCGGGACGGGCCTGATCGACGCCGTCGCGGCGCTGGTGGCGGCAGGGGTCATCGAGAAGACGGGTCTCATGCGCTCGGCCGACGACCTGGCCCGCGCCCCGGGCCTGGCGAGTCGCATCGTCGGCGCCGACGGCGAGAGGGGGTTCCTGCTGGCGGCCAAGGAGCGGGCCGGTGCAGGGCACCCCATCCTGCTGACGCAGAAAGACGTGCGAGAGGTGCAACTGGCGAAGGGTGCGATTGCGGCGGGCATCGGGACGCTGCTCGAGGAGTTCGGGGCGGCGCTCGACGATGTCGAGGAAGTGCTATTGGCCGGGGCGTTCGGCAACACCATCCGGCCCGACCGGGCACTGGCCATCGGCCTGATTCCGCCCGTGCCGCTCCAGAAGGTCCGATTCGTCGGGAACGCCGCCGGCGCGGGCGCCAAGATGCTGCTCATGAACCGTAACATGCGGCACGTGGCGGAGGACGTGGCGCGCGGCGTCGAGCACGTGGAACTGTCGCAGCGGCCGGATTTCCAGACGCGATTCGCCGAGGCGATGTTCTTCCCACAGGGGGCCACTCCGCTAAACAGGTACCGGCCGCGCAGCGTATAGTATGCCGGCGGTTTTGCCTAACGCCGGGCTGGCTTTTGGCCGATAGGGACGTTGGTCGGCCGCTCTGTTGCACGCACCCTTCAGTGGTTCCCCTACCACCCGGCGTGCAAGGAGCCGACCGCGATGACGCTGTTCGAAGACCCGGTGGCAACCTGCCGTCACGACCGCGCCCCCCTCAAGCGGTTGGGCAAGATTACACACGAGCGCACCGGCAAGCGCGTGTACGTTCTCCTGTGCACGGAATGCGGGTTTACCGTGACGACGGACGAACTGCGTCGCCTGAGAGGCATCGGTCCTAGCCGGTCGCGGCGCGGAACGGGTCGAGATTTCGGACGCGCGGGGATGACGGCAAGCCGTCCGGCTCCGCACTGGGCGTAACCGCTCCGGGCAGCGCCTGCCGGGCGTGTGCGGAGCGGATGATGAATCGACAAGGGCCGGGAGCCGTGAGGGGTAGGGCTTCCGGCCCTCGGCATGTCGTGGCAGCGTTTCGGCCGAACTACTTGTTGACGCGAAGCGATGACCGGTGGCGCATGGCTTCGAGGAGTTCCTCGGGCGAGGTCTGCGGCCGCAGGTTGCCGCGGCGGTGGTTCGGCCGCTCGTCCAGGAGGCCGAAGCCGAGGGTGATCTCTCCGGTGGCGCGTCCGGGCGCCAGGACGTGAAAGTCCGACGAATAACTCGCCGCCAGGAGCGGTCCCGGGGCCTTGATGTCGCCGGCATCGATGCGTGCATTGACGTCGTCGATGATCTCGCGCCACACGCGGACGTCGGCCTCGCCGTCGCGGGAGCAGCCGACCTCCACGCCGTCGAGGCCCGCTTCGGCCGTCAGGTACTCGATCGTCTTGGCGACTTGGCCGAGCGACATCCTGCCCTTGGTCACGAGTTCCTTCGGATGGCTGAGGATGGTGACGGGGCCGACGCCCGCGCGGCGGACGGCGGCGAGTTGTTTGCGAACCTCCTTGGTGGCGTCGGCGATGTTGGGCCTGCCGCCGGGCAAGTAGGCCAGACGCTTCAGCGCGGGCACGACGACCTTGGTGTTGAACTTCCGGGGGTCGTGGATGCCGAGGCTCCTGCGTTTGGCCGATCTCAGGCGTTTCAGGCCCAGGACGGCCACCGTGCCGGGATAGTACGGTTGCTGGCCGCCGAACCAGGCGTCGAGTTCCTCTTCGGTCACGTGCTCTTCGGCCGGCACGCCCTGACGCTTGAGCCAGCGGTTGACGGCGGCGACGACTTTGAGTGTGGCCTCGTGGACGGCCTGCTGCTTCTTCTCAAGGTATCTGGCGAACCGGCGTCCGCGCGGCGAGGTGAGGAAATCGAAGAAGCGGCCGGCGTCCGGGAAGTATACGAGGATCTCCAGGCCGCTGCGGTCGGTCGAGAGTTCCACCGCCGGCATGGCCGAGACGCCCAGGAGCGTGGCCTCGCCGTAAAGGGGCCGGCATCCTGAGATGCTATCGTGGTCGGCCAGGGCGATGGTCTGAAGCCCCATGATGCGCGCAAGCCAAGCGAGTTTGTGCGGCGGGTTTTCGCCGTCGGAGCACGTCGAATGCAGGTGGAGATCCATCGCGACGGGCACGTCAACGATCTGCCGGACGCGGGCTTCCGGCATGTCGAGGGCTTCGAGGGCTGCGCGGAACCCGTCCCAGGTATCGGAGGCCGCCGCGGCTTCGCGGATCTGAAACAGGGCGGACTCGCGCGCCCGATAGGCCGCAAGGTCGGCCCCCGTGTTGGCTCCCGCCAGTTGTGTCATGCAAGGTGTCGCCTTAACCCCATTCAGTAGGAGACGAAATGGGGGAAGGTATTTCAAGGGAAATTGCCGGCCGCCTGCTACCGGAAAGACCTGAATCCGCCCCGCGGGCAAACGAGGGCGCGGGTGTGTTCTCCGGGATGATGGCCCCTGCCGTCGCTCACTCGCGCATGGGTTCCATCGTGCCTTCCATCTTGCCGAACTGGCCCTTCTGCATCTTGCCTTCCATCTTACCGAACTGGCCCTTCTGCATCTTGCCTTCCATCGTTCCGAACTGGCCCTTCTGCATTGTGCCGTCCATCTTTCCGAACTGGCCCTTCAGCATTTTGTCTTCCATCTTACCGAACTGGCCCTTCAGCATTTTGCCTTCCATTTTGCCGTCTATCTTGCGCCACTTGCCGGTCCGCTTGACGGTTTTGTTTCCGATTGTCGGGCGGGCCTGCCTGCGGCTTGCGGTCATGCCGATCGGGGCGATCTCCGTCTCCTGGTAAGGCACCTTGCAGCGTAGGTCTTTGTGAGCGGCGCCGTTCAGGGTGATCGTATGTCCGAGTTGCTGCCACACCAGGCCGGGGTCGTCGGGGGCGAAGAGCAGCCGGTGAGCCTCGCGGAAGATCCGGTCGGCGTCGCCGGAGTTGGCCAGTTTCGCGCGGACCAGGTAGTCGTGCATGCGGCAGATGCGTTTGACGCGCTGGACCTTGTTCCAGAGGGTCTTGACCTTGCTGTTCCAGGTGCGGGACTGCCGTTCGGGGAGCAGCTTGGCGCCGGTGTCGGCGAGGCTGTCGCGGGCCCTTCTCGCCTCGGCCAGCAGCGCCGGGGCGACGACTTTGACCAGCCCGTCGGCCGCCTCGCGGAAGGAGGGCCTGTACCGTTCGTTAGCGGTGTCGGGATCTGCCGCAACCATCACCCGAAGGTGGTCGTAGGCGTCGTTGAGACATCGCTCGCGGACCGTGGACGAGGGGTTCTGCTTGCCCGCGTTGATCTTCCGCTTGTAGTCCTCCAGGCGTGTCGCCAGACGCTTGGTCACCTCCTCGCGGTACGTGGCGTAGTCCTTCAACTGGTTGGCCGACTTCTCGGTCTCGGCGAGCATCGCGGCGGCGAGGCGGTGGTACTGGCATACAGCCGCATCGGCCACCCGCGTGACGGCGGCGCTATGGGCGTTCTCGGCTCCCTTGAGGCTGCCCGTCTGGATGTGCGACCAAGCCGTGGCGTTCGCGAGGTAGTCCCAGGTGAAGTCGCCGTACTGGTGGCTGGGCAGTCTCAGCAGCGCATCGCCGCCCATGGCTGCTTCCCTGTATTTGCCGGATTGGGCCAGTTCGATGGCGGCACGAACCTCCTTGGGCATGCTGGCGAGGTCTTTGACGGCGTTGGCGGAAGCGTTTTGCGAATCGGCCTTCTCGCTGGCGAGCGGCGCGGAGACTTCCTGGGACTCGACTTTGGGCAACTGCGTCACCCAGGTGGGCAGCAGCGTCTTGGGCATCTCGGGCGTCAGGCAGCGCGACTCGATCTGAGCCCCGGCGATTCCCGCCGGAACCATCAGCGCCGCCAGCGCCAGCCATAGACTGAAGCGAATCCTCGTGGCTCTATCTCCCTGAGGTGCGGCGAATTCGGCCCTTGGCCCGGACAATTATACGTGATTCCTGCCGCTTGGTTATACGAAAACCCGCCGCCGTTCAACAATGTTCCTTCCCGGACGCCGCACCCCGCGGATGGAATTGTCATGGTTCGGCCCACGCGGGCGCGTACAATACGCCTTGAGCATCCAGAATCGGCGGTTACGTGGGAATCTGTGAAACGATGCACAACGTGAGACAGGCTCGTGTGGGCATACGCCGGCCGCTGGTCGCCATGGCGTTTTTCAGCGTCGCATTGCTTTCGGCGCCTGGCGCCCGGACGGCCCTGGCCGTATGCCCGGAGCCGCTCAAGGACCTCGGCCGGGCGCACAAGGTCCGGGTCACGTATTTCGTGCCGAGCGACCGGGAACCGACGGCCAACTGGCGCGCCAAGATCACCGTCGTGATGACGTTCGTCGCCGACCTGTACCGCCGGGACCTGCAAAGGCACGGCTGCCGGACCCGGGGGTTGGACTTCGAGTTCGACTCAGGCGGCCTCCTCGTCCACTTCGTCAAGGGTAAGCAGAAGGCGGCTCATTACAACGGCGATCCGGAGTTCAAGTTTCTGAGCCAGTGGCGGACCATTCTGCCGGAGGTCGAAGCCGCCCTGGGGCGGTGCAGCGAGACCCTGCACGTCATCTTCGCCGAGACGTACGACGACGGGCCGACGAAGTTCGAGTGGCGCGGCGGGGTGGCGCTGGGCTGTTACTACACGGCCTGCGGTGGGGCGGGGCTGTTCTCCGCCTGGATTCTGCGCGACGAGTTCTGTGCGACGACGATCGACGAGCAGTTGCGGCTGCTGGCCGACGAGACGCCCGTCAACGGCCGCGTGGCGCTGGGGTGCGGACGGATGAACTCGCCGCGGTTCGAGTTCATTGAGGACGGTTTCGGCGCCGTCGCCCACGAGATGGGCCATGCCTTCGGCCTGCCGCACGATCACCGCAAGGACCGGCAGTACGTCATGGGCAACGGATTCCGCAGCCTCCGCCGCAACTATCCGGGGCAGGGGCCGGAGAGTGAGCGGGTCGGATTCTCGCCCGAGAGCGCCCGCATGCTGGCACGCTCGCGTTTCCTTTCAGAGGATGCCGACCTCGCGGACCGCAAAGCGCCGTGGCTGGAACTGGCCCCGCCTCCCACACTCAAGGCGGGCGCCCGCGAGGTGCCCGTGCGCGGCCGCGCGACCGACGATAAGGGCCTGGCGGCGGTCCTGTACTGGTGGCGGCCGATGGACTCGACCGTCGGCGGGGCGGACCTGAGCGGCACGAGCGCCGACCTTGCGGCGACGCTGCCCGTGCGGCCGCTGAAGAAAGGCAAGGCCGATCTCATCGTCACGGTCATCGACCGCGGCGGCAACATCCGTACGGCCAAGGTGACCTTCGAGGTGGAGTGACGCTCCCGCCGCCGGCCGCGCAAAGCCGGACACTGGCGCGGCGGGTCTCCCGACTCGCCGCGCCCGTAGCAGCGGGAAGATCAGCATTCCAGCGCGGTGGGTCGGGAGACCCACCGCGCAGAACTTTTCCGAACCTGCTCAGTTCGCCGCGAACTGGAGGATGCGCATGGCGTGGCCGCCGCTTGAGGTCTTCTCGGCGATGCGGAGGCGCAGCGTGTGCCGGCCGGGTTTCAGGTCGGTGGCGAGCATCACGGTTCGCGGGTAGTGGAGACCCCTGCTGTAGCGGTGGTAGAGGTTGACCTGCTTCGGCGGCGCGCCGTCGACGCTGGCCTCGGCGACGCCGGCGTCGGGGCCCGCCAGGACGTAGGCGCCCACGGCCGTGCCGGTGAACTCAAGCGAGAGTTCCACCCCGGGCCGGTCGGCGCAGAGCATCGGCGTCTTGGCGAATCGGCTGCGGCAGTTCCCCTTCAGGTTGCTCCACTTGGGCACACCGAGCGTCCACCCGTCGCCCGCGGCGGCGCGGGACGGGTCGATGAACCGCCCGGCGCCGTAGTGCAGGGGGTCGAGCGGCTCGGGCGGCATCGGATGCGGCGTCTGCTTTGCTTCGGCCGGCAGGGGCTTGCTCCACGCGCGGCCGAGCAGGTCCTCGATCAGCCGCGTGCAGATGGCGTTGCCGAACGGCGCGGGGTGCGTGCCGCCGAACTTCTTCCACGTCAGCGTCCCGGCCGCGATCCGGTCGGCCACCTCCTTCGCGAGGTTGACCGTCGGCACGCCGTAATGCTCGGCGACCGCCTCGTGGGCGCCGATGGTCAGCGGCGTCTTGCCGGCCTGGATCGTCTCGAGCATGCCGGGGTTCACGAAATACGTGACGACGATGTCGGCATTCGGGTTGTGCCGGCGCGTGTGGCGGACGATGCCCTCCATCCCGCGGATGCACTCGCGGCGGGCGTGGGCGGCGTCCTGGTCGTCGTTGACGGCGAACTCAATGAAGAACAGGTCCACCGGTCCCTTGCTGAGCACGTCGGTCGCCAAACGAAACGCGCCGGTCGTGGAACATGTGGACGAGATGCCGGCGTCCGTGAAGGTGAACTCCGTCTTGGGGAAGCGCTTGGTAAGGAACTCGGCGACCATCGGGCGGTAGCCTTTCATCTCGGTGATGGACCCGCCCATGAACGCCACCTGGCCCTTCCGGTTTTTCT
>CAZIJC010000113.1:0-15214 GCA_964539385.1 uncultured Anaerolineales bacterium
CCGACGCGCCAAAGCCGCTATGGCGACGGCGCGGCTATGGCGGGCAAGCGGCAAACGGCAACCCGCCTTCGCCAAGTCGCCGACGCGCCAAAGCCGCTATGGCGACGGCGCGGCTATGGCGGGCAAGCGGCAACGGCTCTAACCGCAAAGGACGCGAAGAACGCGGAGAATGGCCTGCACCGGCGGATCGCCAAGATCGTGCCCGACGACCCCGACGACTACACCCGCACCGACTACTACTACACCTTCGATTGGCAGGTCTTCGAGAAACGCGTCAACACACGCGATACGCTGAGTTCCGCCAGAAGCACGCCTTCGACCACCGTCACGTACCAGCACCTTTGGGACCCGCGCTACATCGACGCGCCGGTTTGCCGCGACGAGGACAAAAACTCGGACGGCGACTGCACGGACGCCGCCACGGGAATTCAGGGTTCCAACTCGGGCGACGAACATCTATACTATTGCCAGGACGGCAACTACAATACGACCTCCCTGGTGGACTCATACGACGGCGCGGTCGTCGAACGGTATCAGTACGATCCCTATGGAAAGGTCACTGTGCTGCACGGCGGGCGAGGTCACCGACTGGCGCCGGTTTCTGATGGCCGAGGAGGATGAGGCCACGCTCCACGCGATCCGTCTGCACGGCCGGACGGGTCGGCCGCTGGGCGACGCGGGCTTCGTGCGTCGCCTGGAGCGCCGTCTCGGCCGTCGCCTCCTCCCCGGCGCCCCCGGCCGCCCGCCCAAGAGGAGAAAATAGGATACTGTCCTCGGAATATACCTGCCTCATGCGGGTCTGAAACTGTCTGCCTTTGCCATGATCTGCTTGGCTTCCTCGTCTTTACCTTGTTCCTTGAGGCACACGGCCAGGTTGTGCCATGCTTGCCAGAAGTGAGGGGCAATGCGAACGGCCTCTCGCAATGCCTCTTCCGCCTCCGTCGTTCTGTGTAGTCCAACCAAAGCGACCGCCTTGTTGTACCACGCCTCCTTGCACGCGGGGTCCTCCTGGATCGCTCGCTCGCACAGCCCCAACGCCTCACCGTACTTCCCGAGGTTCGACTCAATGGCTGCTTGGTTGGCGAGGAAAAACGGGCTGGTCGACGTTCCAGAGGCCCCCATCAGTAGGTCCCGGAATGTGGGGCTGACCATGCTGAGGAACGACCATATGATGAGCAAGCCTGCAAATCCTGCGGCAACACACCAATACCAACGCCAACCGAGATACTCGGAAGCGGCGATTCCGACAGCAACGGCAAAGCCCAGACACAGCAAGACGGCCAAGCCCTGTGCAAGCGGACCCCCGCCACGTTGCGAGGGATTGTTCAAGGATTCACTCATTGTATTCCCTCCTTGTTTCTGAGTTTTCGCCTCCGCGTTTTTCCGGCGAGCCGTCCGCCGGGGCCCGTTCGTGAACCGCCTTTGCTGCAATGGTGCTGCCTGCCGACGGCACGAAGTTAGCCGTCTGGAACTTGACCTATTTGCCGTCCAGAAGCCTACGCGATGAATACGGCCTTTGCCAATGCATTTTTACACCGCCCTTGCATCCACGGTAGTGACAGTCGTATAGATCGGGTAGAGGATAACTGAGCGACAGGCGGGCTGGGCGGGTCAAAGGCAATGAAAGGCTGTGCAGGGGCCTGCGCCTTCTCGCACAGCCTTCTTCTTTTTCCGCCGCCGCGGCTGGCGCCGCTGTGGCGGACAAGGGCCCGGCCCAGCCCGCCAGACTTGCAGCCGCGCGGCCCGCCTTGCTTCAAGGCGACAGGCTTGAAGATCGCGCGGCAGAAGGAGGCGTTCCTGTCACTTGATCAGTTCCAGCATGGCCCTTCCCAGTGCGTCACCGACGAGGAAATAGCTCTCGGCGTTGCCGAACCAGTGATGTCCATGTCCCACATTGGGCGACATCCGGGCCGGTCGGGCGAAGCCGCTTGTCTCGACGAACCGGGCGTTGCGGATCTTTCCGGTCCCATCTTTCTGGGCCTTCCTGAACGCTTCCATGGATGAACCGGGCTTGGCCGGCCCGCCGTTGCCCAACTCGCCGACCACGACCGGCATCTCGGCCGCATTGAATTCCCGGCGCAGGTCTTTGACGAGATTCACGAGGTTCTGCGCATACTCCGGCACAGCGGGCTTGGTGCACATATCGTTCCAGCCCTGCATCCACACGAAACCGGCGATCTCGTATTTGCGTCCCCGGAGTTCCGCCAGTGCGGCGCGTACTTCCTCAATCATCTTCGTGTAATACGGGCCGACTTTGCCGCCGGAACTCGGCGGCCTGAAATCGACATACAGGCTCTTGCCTCCCCAGGCGGTCTTGATAAGAAGGACCGGTTCCTTGAAGAAGTCACCCACGACATGGCCGAACTGCAGCTCGGGCCCGATGTGACTGCTCTTGCCGTAGCCCGTATAGCCGACCGTCAACCCGCCCTTGCGGACTTTGTCATGGGCCTTGAAGGATATCAGGACGTCGTCGCGCACCACCCAGTTGCCGTTGTCATCCTTGAGGTGCTTCATCTTGGCGGCACTCGGTGAATGCTTCATCGACCAGACCAGGTTGCCCTTGCCGCCGTTGTAGTATTTCTCGTGATCCATGGACACGACGCCCTGGCCTTCCATGTTCGACTGTCCGGCAAGGATGAAGACCTTTATTGGCGCCTCGGCGGTGCCCTGCGCGTGCAGGCCGGTGCATGCAGCAGCCACCACCATCAGTACCGTCAGGGCCGGTTGAAACGTTCGCCTGTTCATGCTTTCTCCAGTCATGGGTTCAGCGGGAAGCCCCGGCCGTTTCCGGGCCATGATGCCGTCCCAAGCGGCCTCCGTCGAGGCGTTCATGGTTATCCCGCAGGGTGACAAAGGCCACGGCACCCTGGCCCGTACGGGCCGCGCGGGACGTTTCGTTGCAGTATCAGCCGAGAGGCGGCGGGGGCTGCTTGATCCCGTGGAGCGAGGCTTTGATCTTCGCGAGCACCGCGATGTGCTTGTTCTCCTCGGCCCGCAGGATCCGGATGAGGTTCCGCGCATCGTCGTCTTCGAATCGGCGGGCCAGGTCGTCGTAATAGGCGATGGCCCGGCGTTCCATGTCGAGGCCGAGGTCAACGGCCTCCTCGGGCGCGGCGGTGGGCTCAATATGCTCGTCGATCGGGGCGTGACCGCGCTCGATGAGTTCGTGGTGGGCTTCGAAGGCCGACTCCGGCGCCGGGCACCTGCCTTCGGCCCGCCACGTCCGGAGCAGCCGTTCGTGCTTGTTTTCCTGGCCGGCGATCTGCTCGAAGACGTCCTTCGTCCAGGGATCGGTGGTCTGGTCGGCCGCGCGCAGATACAGATCGTGTGCGGCCTGCTCCTTGCGGATACCGATTTCGAGCATCTGTGCCACGTCTTGGGGAAGTGCCATGGGCGACCTCCTTCCACCCGTGCAGCAGCGTGGCTGCCGCACGCTCGTTTCCGACGCCGTATCAGCGGTCCCGCCAGCGAGGTGAATGAACGACCAGGCTATTGTACCGCGCGGGGGCTGGGGATTCACGTACGTAGAAGAATCCCGAGGCAACGGCGCTTTGACTGCCGTTCAAACGGCTAAGCGGCGCGGTTGCCCCAGTCCATAAACGACGCTCGCTAGGCTTCCCACGCGGACCCGAGCGCTGGCCATCACCTCGTCCCATCCGCCAAAACGCCCACAACGCAAATGGCTCGCCGACGGAAACTGTTGCCGTCTTCCCTCGCCCCCGTTCTAATGGCAGGGCGCATGGGGTGCGCGGGCCTGTCGGCGATACAAGGAGACGATGATGGCGGATCTGTCGCTGTTCGACCTGACGGGAAAGAAGGCCCTGGTCACGGGCGGCGCGGTCGGGATCGGCCGGGCGTGCGCGGTTGCGCTGGCCGGGGCCGGCGCGGACGTCGCGATCATTGATATCGATGCGGAAACCGGCCCCAAGACGGCCGAGGCGATCAAGGTCATGGGACGCGATTCCCTCTTCGTCCGTTGTGACGTCACCAGCAAGGCGCAGGTCCAGGACATGGTGAAGGCGGTCGTGGCGGCGTTCGGACGGCTCGACATCGGCGTCAACAACGCCGGCATCGCCATCCTGGGCGCCGACGAGGAACTCGACCAGGCTGACTGGGACAAGGTCATCGCCGTCAACCTGACGGGCGCTTTCCTCTGCGCCCAGGCCGAGGCGCAGCAGATGATCCGCCAGCAGCCGACCGAAGGCAAGATCATCAACACCGCCTCGATGTCGGCCACCATCGCCAACTGTAACGCCTCGTACGACGCCTCGAAGGCGGGCATCGTCCACATGACGAAGACGCTGGCGGCCGAGTGGGGGCGGTTCAACATCAACGTCAACTGCATCAGCCCCTCGTACGTGCTGACGCCCATGCACGCCTCCACCCCGATGGTGGTGCGGAAGCGGATACGGGAACTGACGCCCCTGGGCCACGTCGAGCGTCCGGAGGACCTGTACGGGGCGGTCGTCTTCCTGGCGTCGGCCGCCTCGAACTACGTGACCGGCCACGACCTGATGGTGGACGGCGGACACACGCTCAACGCGTGGCTCGTGCCGCTGGGACGGGCTGTCCCGCCGCGCGTCGATCCCGAGCAGGAGGTCGTCCAGATGAAGCACGACCTGGACGCGCTGGGCATCTCGTACGACGCCGACGGCATCAACCCGGACGTCCATCCGGAGATCGCCGACGTTTTCAAGGCGGCCTTCGGTCTCGGCGAGTAGGGCACGCCATGGCCAAGACCATCATCGCGTACGACCTGGGGACCGGCGGCAACAAGGCCTCGCTGTACGATGCCGACGGCCGGTGCCTGGAGGCCGTGTTCGTTCCCTACGACACGCATCACCCGCAGCCGGGCTGGCACGAGCAGCGGCCCATGGACTGGTGGCGGGCCGTTGTCGAGAGCACCAACCAACTGCTGGCATCCGGCGAGGCCGACGCCGATGCCATCGCGTGCCTGGCCATCTCGGGCCACAGCCTCGGCTGCGTGCCGCTGGACGCAGGCGGCAACCTGCTGCGCGACGCCACACCCATCTGGTCCGACAAGCGGCCCGAAGCGCAGGCAGCCGCCTTCTTCCGGAACGTGGACGAGACGCGGTGGTACCGCATCACCGGCAACGGGTTTCCCCCGCCGCACTACACGGTCTTCAAGATTATGTGGTACCGCGACAGTGAGCCCGACCTCTTCGGCCGCATCGACAAGGTCATCGGCACGAAGGACTTCGTCAACTACCAGTTGACCGGCCGGTTGGCGACCGACTACTCGTACGCCTCCGGCAGCGGCGTGTACGACCTGCTGGCGTGGGCCTATTCGCCGGACCTGATCACCGCGAGCGGTTTGGACGCCCGTCTGTTTCCGGAGATCGTGGCGTCGACCGACATCCTGGGCACCCTGACGCCCGTGGCCGCCCGCCAGTTGGGCCTGCCTCAGACGGTGAAGGTGGCCTGCGGCGGTGTGGACAACTCGTGCATGGCCCTCGGGGCCAGGAACATCGCCGAGGGCAGCGTGTACACCTCGCTCGGGTCGTCGGCGTGGATCGCGGTTTCGTCGGCCCGGCCGCTGCTCGACGAGACGTGTCGGCCGTACGTCTTCACGCACGTCGTGCCCGGGATGTTTACCTCCGCTACGGCGATCTTCTCGGCCGGCACCAGTTTCAGATGGGTGCGGGACCACCTGTGCGGCGGCCTGTCGGCCCGTGCCGAACGCGAGGGGGAGGACCCCTACGCGGCGATGACCGCGCTGGCGGCCAACTCGCCCGTTGGGGCCGGCGGGTTGCTGTTCAATCCGAGCCTGGCCGGCGGGTCGAGCCTGGAGCCCAGCCCGCACATCCGCGGGGCGCTGCTCGGGCTGGACCTCGGCCACACCCAGGCCGACGTGGTCCGCGCGGCGATGGAAGGCATCGCGCTGAACCTCCGCTTGGCGCTGGACGAACTGCGCGCCCTGTGCGAAGTGCGCCGCGAGATGGTGGCCGTCGGAGGGATCAGCCAGAGCCCCCTGTGGCGGCAGATCCTGGCCGACGCCTTCAACATGCGGATCGTCAAAACGAACGTCGGTCAGGAAGCCGGCTCACTGGGCGCCGCCGCCGTCGCCGCCGTCGGGGCCGGGATCTGGAAGGACTTCTCGCCGATCCAAGAGGTGCACCAGGTCCAGGACGTGGCCGTGCCCGACCCGGCGAACACGGCCGTCTACGAGCGGCTTCTGCCCGTCTTCGAGCAGACCCGCCGCGACCAAGCCCGCCTTGGCGACATGCTCGCATCGCTGGACCTCTGAGGCGAATGCACATCATAAGCAGGATTGCCGCGGCACGCCGCGGCCTACATGGCGGGGCCACGGTGGGGAAGGTGACCGGGAGCTTCCGCTCCCGGCTCGATGGCAGGCCGACCCCGCATGCCGTGGTGACGATGCCGGGCGCACGGGCTGTGTGCATAAGCGGCGCCGGAGCCGTCAGTTCCGTGTCCGCAGCGCCAAGAGGTTCGTCTCGGTGCGGATGTAGATGGTCGAGGCGTCGAGGGCCGGTGTGGCAAACACGGGGGCTCCCAGGTCGCGCTGGTAAACCATCTGGAACGCATCGCCGGCCTTCACCACCGACACGACCCCCCGGTTCGAGGCCAGGTACAGATGGCCGTTCGCCACGACCGGCGAGGCGCTGTAATGCCCCGGAGCGCCGAGGCGCTCGCGATAGAGGGTCTCTCCGTTGGTGGCGTCGACGGCTGCGAGGATGCCGCCATTGCGGACCAGGTAGAGGCGGTCTTTGTAGAAGACGGGCGAAGGCACCTCCGGGATGTTGCGGCGCAGTTGCCAGGTCACGTGGGTCTCGGTGACGTCGCCCTCGCCTCCCGGCTGGATGGCCAAGAGCACCGGTTTGCCGCGGTGAAACGACATGCTTGCCACAAACTCGTCGCGTGTCCAGAAGCCGTTCTTGTCCTTGTCGACCCAGGCGAACATCCAATCGAGACGCCCCTTCCGCTTTGCCTCGTCCCCGGGCAGCGGCAGCCCGTAGCCGGGATGTCCGGGTGGCAGTTCGGGCCGGAAGGGAAACGTGAAGTGCCCGGTCATCTCGCGGCGCTGGAGTTTGCCGTCCCCGTTGCCGTCAAACTGCATCACGGCGTCCCAGAACGGTTGCGGATCGGGCTGCTCGTCGGGGACGCCACCCATCGCGCCCGAAGCGTAGAGGTGGCCGTTGCCGGATACGGGCACCGCAATCGTCTCTCGGGCGAATCCGGCGGCGAACCATTTCTGCTCGCCGGTTTGCGGGTCGTAGCCGGCCACCCGTCCGTTGCCCAGCACGACCAGGTCCTTGCCGCCGGCATGGGTCCATATCATCGGCGTTGACCACCCGCTGCGATGGAAGGGGCGAGGCGTTTCCCAGGCGGTTTCGCCGGTGGCCTTCTTGACGGCGAGGATCCTGGATCGGCTCAGTTTGCTGCCCGGAAGGTTGGCGTCGTTGTCGAGAACCAGGATCAGGCAATCCCCGTGCCCGATGGGAGACGTGGCCATTCCGTAGAGACTTCGAGGTGTGGGGATGGGTTTGGCCCATTGCCGACGGCCCTCGTGATCGTAGCAGAGCAGGCCGTAAGAACCGAAGTAAACGTAGAGGCGCTCGTCATCGGCCTGCGGCGTCGATGACGCCGGGCTGTTGGTCGAGTACACCTTTTCGAGCGGCGCCGCGGGCGCCTCGCGGCGCCACAGGCGTTTCCCGGATGCCGTGTCGAAAGCGAGCGTGAGCAGGCGACGGTCCTCCACAGCCGTCAAAAAGATCCGGTTCCCGGCAAGCACCGGCGAAGAGAGGCCGGGGGGGACGGGCGTTTTCCAGGCGACGTGACCGGCGTCGAGTCGCACGGGTGGTTGGCACGCGCGGGCCACGCCCGAACCGTTGGGCCCTCTGAACTGGTTCCACGTTTCGACTTCGGCGCGGGCATGCAAGACGTCCGTCTCGGCGGCGGCCAGCGGCGTTGCGCACAGAAGCACCAGCATCGCGAAAGCCATCACGTGTCGCATCCGGGGTCCTTGCCTTGTCAGGACCGACGTTTCCCACTCACCGTGAGCCTGAGGTCGATCCAGACCCACCACGTTGAGCATTCTACCAAGGCGACGCCCTCCCCGCGACCACTCGGTCGGCAGGAAGCGGCGCCAATCGTTCACCAGGTCCAGCATCGGCTGCACACGGACCAGTCCATCCTCCTTGTCCCCATGGTAAACCCTCGTCCGACCAGCCCCGGCGAAAGCCTTTCAAGCGGACACTTCTGCTTTGCGTTGACACTTCTGCATCGCCGGTTGACCGGCCGACGACCGCCCGGTTAGAATTGTTTTGAACCGGTGCCTGCGGAGGGAGGCCCCCAATGAACCCCATCAAACTCATCCGCAAACTCGTCAAGGCGCTGCGCGGCGGGGCGACGTTCCGGCAGATGTTTCTGGCGATCGTGCTCGGATTTGCCGCCGGCATGATCCCGGGCGTCAACCTCACGCTCATCGCCTGCATCGTCCTGCTGCTCATCCTGAACACGAACGGCGGCCTGGCGGTGATGGGGTACCTCGTCGGCAAGGCGCTGTGTTTGCTCCTGGCGCCGGTGACCTTCGAGATCGGCTACTTTCTGATTCACAGCGCCGGCCTGATGGCGCTGATTCAGACGCTGGCCGACACGCCGGTCCTCGCGCTGCTTGACCTGCACGTCTATTGCCTCCTGGGCGCCCTGCCGCTCATCGTCGTCCTCGGCGGGGGGATGGGCTTGGCGCTGGGTACGCTCATCATGAAGGCCCGGGCCGGCCTTGCCGCCGCTGGCGACCGTAGCGAGAAGGCCCGCAAGGTTGCCGACAACCTGGCCGTCCGCATGCTGCTGCGGATCGCCTTCAGCCGCCAGAAGGGTACCATGGCCGAGATGGCCGAGAAATCCTCTCCCATCTTCCTCAAGGGCCGCCTCATCGCGGGGCTGGTGGTCATTGCGTCCATCCTCGTTGGCCAGTACCTGTTTCTCGATCGTCTGGCCCGTAAAGGTCTCGAGGTCGCCATCGCCGAGGCCGGCGGCGCCGAGGTCAACGTCCGGCGCGCCGACCTCTCGCTCCTGACCGGTCACCTGGTCATCGAAGGGCTCCAGGTTACCGACGCCGGCCGGCCCACGCACAACCTCGTCCAGGCCGACCGCATCGTGACCGACGTCAGCATCGAGGACCTCCTGGCCCGGCGGCTCGTCGTCGATGCCGTCGAGTGCGAGAAGATGCGGACCGACGCCCAGCGGGACGGCCCCGGCGAGGTTTACCGCGAGCGCCCGGCCACTGAGGAGGACAAGGAGCGGTGGAACATCGAGATCGGCGGGATCGGCAAAATCACCGAGTACTACGAGCAGGCAAAAAAACTCCACGAACGCATCCAGAAACTCAAGGACTACCTGCAGAACGAAGAGCCACAGACAGCGGAAGGGCCGCCCGACAAAGAGCGACTGAAAGAGGAAGCACGCCTGCGCGGATACCTGCGCCTGTCGGCGAAGGACTACCTGGCCAAGCGGCCCACGTGGGTCATCCGACACGCCAAGGTGGGCGGCGTCGAGGTCGCGAAAGGCCTGCCGGGCATCACCGTCGAGGCCCGCGAACTCTCCAGCCACCCCTCCCTGCACCCGGAGAAGATGGAACTGAAGGCCTACCCGGACGAAGACATCGCGAAGCAACTCAAGGAGGGCATCTTCGGCAAGGGCGACAAGGACCTCGGCAAGAAGGTGGAAGAGGGACTCGGCGGCCTCAAAAAACTCTTCGGCAAGTAGCGGCGCGACGCACACGGCGCCGGAGCAAAGGCCGCGCACTCGCCCGGGCAACCACCCTGCGGCTCCCCCGGCGCGCCGGTGCCCATCTTCGCGCGGTGGGTGGGGACCGCGCACCAATTTCAGGAGACTTGCGCTGCGCGCGGCGAATGGGGTGGACTCCGGCGGCCCCCGGACTTTAGAATCTACGCTGCACCATGACGCGGGAGGAGAACGATGCGATTTCTCGCAGTGGACATCGGCGCATCGAGCGGCCGCACCATCGTCGGAACGGTCGAAGAGGGGGCGATCCATCTCGAAGAGACCTACCGCTTCGCAAACGGCATGAAAGACGTTGACGGCGCCAAGCATTGGGACATCGCGAAACTCCTGGAGGAGGTCAAGAACGGGGTTCGCGCTTCGGGCCCCCTCGACGGCATCGGCATCGACACGTGGGGCGTGGACTACGGCCTGCTCGACGCCGCCGGCCGCCTGGTGGACCTGCCGTTCGCCTACCGCGATTCGCGCCACCAGGAGGCCATGCCCGAAGTCTACAAACTCGTCCCCAAGGAGCGCCTTTACGCAACCGCCGGCATGCAGGAGATGCCGTTCAACACCATCTTTCAGTTGGTGGCCGAGAAGATGAAACGCCCGCAGGTGCTGGAGCGGGCGGCACGCATGTTGATGATTCCGGAACTCATCACCTTTCTCCTGACGGGCGAAGCCGTCAGCGAGTACAGCGCGTGCAGCACCACCGGCCTGCTCAGCGCCAGAGACCGCGACTGGGACATGGACCTCGTGCGCACGCTCGGCCTGCCGCAGGGCATCTTCGGCCCCGTCACCATGCCGGGCGCCCGGGCGGGAACCTTCGACGGCACGCCCGTGTACCTGCCCGCCATGCACGACACCGGCAGCGCCGTCGCCGCCGTCCCCGCCGTCGAGGGCGGCGAGTGGGCCTACCTGAGCAGCGGCACCTGGTCGCTCATCGGGGCGGAACTCGACGAGCCGGTGCTGACGCAGGAGGCGCTGGCGGCCAACTTCACCAACGAAGGTGGCGTGGACGGCAAAATCCGCTTCCTCAAAAACATCAACGGCCTCTGGCTTATCCAGGAATGCCGCCGCATCTGGGCCGAGCAAGGCAAGGTGATGGAGTTTGCCGAGATCGCCGCCGCCGCCGAGGCGGCCGACTTCAGCGCCACCATCGATCCCAACGACCCGCGCTACCTCGCGCCGGCCAACATGGTCGAAGAGATCATCGCCGACCTGACGGAGCGCGGCCTGCCCCTGCCGCACACCGAAGGCGAGATTGCACGCTGCTGCTACCTCAGCCTCGCCGAGACCTACAAGCGCGAACTCGACCGCCTCCAGCAGGTCACGGGGAAGCGTTTCGAGCGTCTTCACGTGGTGGGCGGCGGGGCACGCGCCGAGTTGCTGAACCAGATGGCGGCCGATGCGGTGGGCATTCCCGTCCACGCCGGACCGGCCGAGGCCACGGCCCTCGGCAACCTCTGTGTCCAGGCGCAGGCCTGCGGCCTGTTCGCCAGCCTTCACGAGGCCCGCCAGGCCATCGCCGACGCGCTGCCGGTCACCGTCTACGAGCCGTCCGGCTGAGCGGGGGCGGGTAAGCGGTCCGACGTATAAGGATGCGCGGTGGGTCAGGAGACCCGCCGCGCAAAGTGCGAAGATATGCGCGGCCCGTACGGGCCGCGCAAAGTGCAATCGTGCCCTGCTATATCAGAAAACCCTTCCCCAGCGCGTCCTCCGGATGCACGAGAAACTCGTGTCGACCGGTGATGAAGGCCCTGCCGCACGTCCTTGCGGCTCCAATCCATATCCATAGATTGTCTCCTCCTTGCCCTCACCGCCGCGGACCGTCTTCGATGATTCTACCAGGGCGGCCGCCGTCTGCAACAAGGTGCCTTCCCCCCGTGAGGCGCCTGGCAACGCGGCGCGCGGCGAGGTATACTTCAGGCGCTTGTCGTTGACTGCCGGATGGGGTGCTCTTGGGCAAAGGGGCCTGCCATGGCGCGTCGAACGCTCATGCGATTTGCAGCGCTGGTGCTTCTGGCGGCAAGCGCTGCCGCCCACGCCGGCGAGGCGGCCGAGGAATACGCCGACATCGTGGCCAAAACGCCCGGCCTCCTCGCCTGGTGGCGCTTCGAGGGAGACCTGGGCGACGCCGCCGGTGCGGCCGCCGGCAAGGCCGTGGGCGGCGAACCCGCGTTCGTGCCCGGACCCCATACGGGCCGTACGGCCGGCGGCGGAAAGGCCGTGCGCCTCACGGGCAAACGCTTCATCACCATGGGCGAAGCGCCCCACCTCGACACGGCCCGGACCACCGTGGAATTGTGGTTCAAGCCGACCTTCGACAGGGCGCCGTACAATCCGTGCATCGTGGCCAAGCGGGCGGCGGGGAATCAGGCCGGCACGCGATTCAGCATCCACGTCTGGGGCGATTACTCGTGCCTGGCCGTCTGGAACGGTCGCGAGGTCGTCCGGTTCGCGCCCGCCCTGGGCGAGATACGGCCGGGCGAGTGGCACTACCTGGTCGTCACCAGTACGGACCGCCGGATGCGGATGTACCTCGACGGCGTGGCGTGCGTGCCGGCCGGCAGCGGGGCCGTCTTCGCCGCCGCCAACGCGAACCTTCCGCTCCAGATAGCCTCTTCCACGCCGACGGGGCAGGAATATCTGGACTGCGAGATCGATGAACTGGCCATCTACTCGCGCGTGCTGACGCCCGAGGAGGTCGCCCGGCACGCCGACGCCGGCGGCTTGAGGGACAGGCGACAAGCCGTGGCGACCGAACTGGCACGCCGCAAGGCACGGGCCGAGGCACGCCGGAGGAAACGCATCGTGGAACTGACCGACGAAAAACGTCTGTTCGCGCGCGGCGAGACGACCACGTATCGCGACGAGCGGTTGACCGGCATCAGCCTGCCGGTCGGGGGAATCGGCACGGGGCTGATCCAGATGGACGGCCAGGCGCGGCCGGCGGTGTGGCAGATCTTCAACAACCATCTGTACGTCCGCGTGCCCCACAGTTTTCTTGCCGTCCGCGCGGCGGCCGGCGAGGCGGAGCCCGTCGTGCGGGCGCTCCAGACCGAGGCCGTCGGGCCGTTCCAGGCCATGAGCAGCCTCCGTTTCCAGGGCGAGTACCCGTTCGGGTGGTACGCCTTCGAGGATGCCGCCCTGCCGGTCCAGGTCCGCATGGAAGTCTTCAACCCGCTGATCCCGCTCGACGTGAAGAACTCCGGCATCCCGTGCGTCATCTTCAACGTGACGGCCCGGAACACGGGCAAGCAGGAGGCGAAGGTCGGCTTCCTGTACGCGCAGCAGAATGCGGTCGGGTACACGGGCCGGACGCCGATTGCCGAACGCTCCTGCAAGGAATACGGCAAGAACGTCAACACGGTGCTGGCGGAGGACGGGGCGGCGATCGTTCACATGACCGGCACGAGCGAGAAGACGGCTGCGGGGTTCGGCGACATGACGATCTCCGTCCGGGCCGCATCCCCATCCGCCGCACCGGCCTGGTCCACACTCCAGCAACTGGCCGCCGACTTCGCCGACGACGGCGTGCCGGCCGGCGAGAAACGGGCCGGCCCCAGCCCCGACGGCCGGACCCTCGACGGCGCCGTCGCCGCCCGGGTCGTGCTCCGGCCGGGCGAAGAGAAGACCGTCACGTTCGTCCTGACGTGGCACTTCCCCAACTGCCGGGGCGGCAAAGGCGCGTGGGGCGGAGCGGGCAACAGGTATCAGAACTGGTGGGCGTCGGCGCTCGACGTGGCCAGGTATGTCCACGCGAACGTGACCGACCTGACCGAGAAGACACGACTCTATCACCGGACGCTCTACGCCTCGAACCTGCCGTGGTACGTGATAGACCGCATCGCCTCCCAGGTGGCCGTCCTCAGAAGCAGGACCTGCTTCTGGACCAGGGACGGGTACTTCGGCGCCTGGGAGGGGTGCTGCCCCGACAGCGGGTGCTGTCACGGCAATTGCAACCACGTGTGGCATTATGCCCAGTCCCACGCGAGGCTGTTTCCGGAGGTCGCCCGGCGGATGCGCGAGCAGGAGTTCCGCTATCAGGAACCGAGCGGCTCCATCCCGCACCGGCAGCCGAAGCACCCTCCGGCGACCGACGGGCAGTGCGGCGCGGTCCTGAACTCCTACCGCGAGCACCTGATGAGCGCCGACGGCACGTGGCTTAAGGCAAACTGGCACGCCGTCAGGAAGGCCATGGACTTTACCATCACCACCTGGGACCCCGACGAGGACGGCGTCATGGCCGGGCGGCAGTGGAACACCCTCGACTGCGCCATCGACGGCAGCAGCTCCTGGCTGGGCTCGATGTACCTGGCCGCGCTGGGCGCGGCCGAGAAGATGGCGGACCTCCAGGGCGCCGAGGCGCTGGCGGCGCGGTACCGCGCCATCCGTGCCTCCGGCATGAAGAAGCAGAACGAGACGCTGTTCAACGGGGAGTATTACTTCCAGTTGCCCGGCAAGACGCGCTTTCGCGATTACCTGACCGGCTGCCACATCGACCAGGTGCTCGGCCAGTGGTGGGCGCACCAGTTGGACCTGGGCTGGCTGTACCCGCGCCCGCGCGTGCGAACGGCCCTGCAGTCGCTGGTGAAGTACAACTTCCGCTACGACTTCCACGGCGTTCACCAGGCGCCGCGCAAGTTCGTCGCCGACGAGGACGCCGGCATGCAGATGATCACGTGGCCCAAGGCGGGGCGGCCGCCCGCAGGCAAGTGCATGCTCTACGGCGACGAGGTCATGACCGGCTTCGAGTACGCCGCCGCCGCCGCCATGGTCCAGGCCGGCTTGCTGAAAGAGGGGTTCACGATCACCCGGGCCGTCCACGACCGCTACGACGGGCGAAAGCGAACCAACGTCAGCAAGGGGCGGACCGCCTCCTGGGGCTGGACCGGCAACCCCTTCGGCGACGACGAGTGCGGCAAGTTCTACGCACGCGCGATGAGCAACTGGTCCCTCCTGCTGGCATGCCAGGGCTACGTCTGCGACGGCCCCGCCGGCCTTATCGGCTTCCAGCCCGTCTGGCAGCCCCAGGACCACCGCTCCTTCTTCACGGCGGCAGAGGGATGGGGGCTCTACGAGCAGCGACGAAACGGCCGCAACCAGACGCACCGCATCGAGGTCAGGTTCGGAAAACTGCGCGTCCGCACACTTGTCTTTGAACTGCCCGAGAACGCTACGCTCGGGCAAGCAACCGTCTCGGTCGCCGGCCGCCGGGTCCGTGCTGCGGCGACCCACGACGGCCGCCGTGTCACGCTCACACTGCCGGAACCCGCCACCGTGATACACGGTCAGCGCATCGAAACGGTCCTGACGTGGTAGAGTCGGTTTTGTGACCGGCAGGCAGACACGCGTTCTGCGCGGTGGGTCTCCGGACCCACCGCGCTTGAAAGCCCATTTTCGCCGTTGCGCGGCGGGTCGGGAGACCCGCCGCGCGGGAAGT
>CAZIJC010000114.1:0-14838 GCA_964539385.1 uncultured Anaerolineales bacterium
GCCCTTGTCCCAGACGTCCTCGCGGCCGACGGTGCAGTGGAAGTAGTTGAGGTTGCGCCAGTAATAGGAGGCCAGGGCACGGTCCTCATCGGTTGCGACCTTGCGGCCGGTGGCACGCTCGTACAGGTCGGCCTGCGTCTGGAAGAGCCGATCGAAGGTGGAACACGCCAGTTCGCCGGGATACCACGGGTGGTCGGTGCGCGTCTGCGGATCGCCCACGCCCGCAAGGACGGGCACGCAGGAGACAAGAACGATGGCG
The DNA here is from genome assembly GCA_964539385.1 of uncultured Anaerolineales bacterium. GTDB lineage: Bacteria > Planctomycetota > Phycisphaerae > FEN-1346 > FEN-1346 > JAUVZF01. The sequence goes on from CAZIJC010000114.1 coordinate 260, forward strand.
GCCGGAACGTATCGGGTCATGGCCCGCTCCTTTCGTCGCAGCAGACGGGTGTGCCGAATCAGGGTCTGAGGCTACCACCCTGCGAGCCGAGGTGCTATGGTTTTCGTCGGGGCGCTTGCCCCTCAGCCGGGTCCGCCCCATCGGGCGGCCTGCTGCGTCGGAATGGAGGCCGGGGCGCGCCCCGGCGAGCATCTTGACAGACCGGCAGTTGGCGTCGTATGTTCGCCGGCTGAACCGGCGTCCGCGCGGGGTGCTTCACCTATCCGAAATCTGGACCCGTTCCGGGGCGGACCCCGGCCGGCGTCTTCTGACGCCGACCCGTTGCACTTACGATGTGAATTCGCCAGGCTTGCCCAATGAAGCGGATGAATCGCCGGCGCTTTCTTCGCAACGTCTCCTGCGCCACGGCGGCCGTGGTCTTGCGGCCGGCGCTTCGGGCGGCGGGGGCGTCTTCGGAGAATGCAAGCCGCCCGAACATCATCTTCCTGCTGACCGACGACCAGCGGGCGCGGACGCTCAGCGCGGCCGGTCATCCGGTCATCCGCACGCCGCACTTGGATCAGATGGCCGCCGAGGGCGTCCGGTTCACCCATGCGTTCGTCACCGACCCCACGTGCAAGCCCAGCCGGGTGACCTTCCTGACGGGCATGTACGAGCGGGTACACGGCGTGGGATTCTCGACGCGACACAAGTTGACCGAGCGGCAGTGGAGCCAGACGTACCCCGCCCTGATGCGAAAGGCCGGGTACTACACGGGATTCCTGGGCAAGTTCGGCGTGGAGTCGTACACGTTCCGCGGTCAGGCGGCGGCGAAGTTCGACTTCTGGCGCGGACACGACGGATGGGCGAGATTCCGGCCCAAGCAACTTCGCCACTGCGCCGCCTACGCCGACTCCGAGGAGGAGATCATCACGCCGATCATGGGCGAGAGCATCGACCGCTTCCTCGACACCTGCCCGGCCGGCAAGCCGTTCTGCCTGTCGGTGAGTTTCTCGGCCCCGCACGGATCGATCTCCGGGAGCATGGTCCCCGGCGAGAGCGGCGGCAAACGCATGACCACACCCGCCAACACGGTTGCCGAACTCAAGGACCACCCCATCTACGGCGGCCTGTACCGGGACCGGGAGGTGGAGATCCCGGCCGAGACGGCGACGGACACCGAGCCGTACATCCCCAAGCGCGTCCTGCCGCAGGCCAAGCGGCGGCAGTGTTACTCCTACGACTACACCCGCCCCACGGCCCGCGAGCACCACTACCGCTACTACCAACTCATCACCGGCATCGACGCCGTGGTCGGACGGCTGCGCAAGAGCCTGGCCCGCCGCGGCCTGGCCGAGCGGACGGTGATCGTGTTCACGGGCGACCACGGCCTGCTGATGGGCGAGTACGGGATGGGTGGCAAGAGCCTGCTGTACGACCTGGCCACGCGAATTCCCCTGGTCATCTACGACCCGAGCCTGCCGAAGGCCCGGCGTGGCCGGACGATCGACGCCTTCGTCATCAGCGCCGACATCGCGCCGACGCTTCTGTCCTACGCCGGCCTGGAGCCCCCCGGCCACGCCCAGGGCCGGGATCTGCGCCCGCTGCTGGCTGAATCCGCCAGGCCGTGGCGTAAGGAGGTGTTTCTCGAGAACCTCTACACCGGCCGCGACAACCCCTTCATCGAGGCCGTGCGGACCAAGGCGTTCAAGTACGTCCGCTACTTCGCCAACCCCGGCAACTCCTACCGAGACGAACAGGCCGACTTCACCGGCAAGACGCCCGTTTTCGAGCAGTTGTTCGACCTGCAGGCCGACCCGCTCGAAAAGACGAACCTGCTGGCCGATCCCAAGCACCAGGGCGTCCTGAACGACCTGCGCAACCGCTGCCGGAAGCACTCAGCCGACCTGATCGCCCGGCGAAAGGCGTACCGAGCGCAGCAGACGTAGAGCCGCCCGAGCGTGCTGGTGAGGACACCCGCCGCGCGGCGATGCGCACACGCGCGGGCGTGAATTGCTCTACAGCCCTTGGAGCAGGCGCATGCGGCGCGTCAGGTTCATGGCTTCGTAGCGGCACATCTCGTGGCAGCAGAAGCAGGAGATGCATTTCGCGTAATCAATGGTCGGCCCGGCGCCGGTCATGGTGATGGCTTCGACCGGGCAGGCCTGGGCGCACGAGCCGCACTTGACGCACTTCTTGCGCCGGACGGTCGGCTGCGTCACGAAGATATATGTGGCGATGCGGCTGATCCAGGTGCCGAACCCCATGCCGACGCTGCACGTCTTGAACTTCGGCACGATCTCGAACGGGCCGTCGATGTCGATCCGAGCGAGGTCGGCCGGTCCCAGGCCGCGCTCGTCGGCGATCCGCAGCATCGGCACGCTTCGCGGCTCCAGGCCCATCATGGCCGCCATGACGGTATCGAGGGCGACGGCGTTGGTGGAGGCGAGTATGCGGCCGACGTCGCGCGGCCTGCCGCCCGACGGGCCCTGGCCTTCCATGGCGACGACGGCGTCCATGACGACCAGGTCGGGCGGTCGGACCTGGTAGACGTCGAGGACGGCGCGGGCGAAGTTCTCGGTTCCGACGGCCTCGCGGTGCAGGCGCATCTTCTCGCCGCCCACCAGGTGGCCGAACGTGTTCTTGATGCCGCCCGTGATGCCGGTGGCGACGTGCGTCTTCATCTTCGGCAGGCTCACCAGGACGTCGCACTCCAGGACCTCGCGCGAAAAGGCGAGGCGCTCGGCAAAGTCCGACTCCAGCGCCGTCTTGACGGGCGAGGCGCCCAGGTTGACGTACCGCCCGCCGGCCGCATCGAGGATGCCCGCGACGCGCGCGGCGCGGGCGTTCGAGCCGTAGGCCCGCATTCCGGAGTTGTCGCCGACCGAGACGCGCGCGGCGCCGCGGCGCTCGAGTGCGGCAACGGCGGCGGCGACGATGCTCGGATGCGTGTTGACGTGCCGCTCGGGCGGCATCGCGCCGAGGATGTTCGGCTTCGCCAGGCAGGTGCGCCCCTCGACGGGCGGTGCGTGGTCGGCGAAGGCGCGCTCGACGGCCTCGGCGGCGCGCGAGTAGTCGGTCGGGTAGATGCTGACGCGCGGGCGGGTCACGCTCACCTCAGGACAAAGTAGCCGTGGCCGACGACGTCGAAGACCTTTTCTTCGAGGACCGCCAGGTCGGCGGCGGCAAACATGGCCCGCCATCGCGCGGCGTCGGCGATGGTCTGGTTCGTCAGGTCGTGAAACAGGTGGTGTTCGAGGAAGGCGGTGGGGTTTCGCCGGAGTTTCTCATGTGGCTGCTTGCAGAACTCGCCCACGTAGAGCAGGGCGTTGGGGAACTCGGACCGCAGTTGCTTCAGCAGTCCGACGACCACCTCCTCGCCCTGCGAGAGGTACTCGTGGTAGGTGTCGACGGCGGTGACGGCGTCCACGTCGCCGTGGCTGCGTGCGATCGGGGCCAGGTCGAACATGTCGGCCTGGCGGACCTCGACGCGGTCGCCGAACGGCACGGCGGCCAGGACCTCGCGGGCGTACTCGACGGTGGGGCCGTCGATGTCGATGCCGATGGTGCGGATGTGCGGAATCGCCTCGCACAGGTACAGCAGGAACGCCAGGTCGCCGCAGCCCAGGTCCAGGACCAGATGCGCGCCGTGTCGGCGCAGCATGTCGGCCAGGACGGGGTAGGGGAGCGTGCGGCAGAGTTGCCCGCTGCCTCGCCCCACGTACTTGCCGATGCGTCCGACGTCGTCGGGGTAGGTTGCCTTGCCCTGGAGGAGGTCGCGGAGCCGGTGGAAGATGGGCTCGTAGGCGTAGGTGAGTTCGAAGAATCCCCGCGGCTCGGCCATGAGTCGGCGAAGTTTCGGCAGGGCGCGGACCTCGTCGCCCTCGGCTCGCACGAGGCTCAGACCGTCGAGATAGGTAAGGATGCTGTCGAGCACGTGGCGCGCCAGGCCGCCTTCCTCGGCGAGCGCCTTGACCGAGAGCCTGTCGGCCTCGAGCAGTTGGTCGAGGATGCCGGTTTCGAGCAGCGCCCAGACGCAGGAGCAAACGGCATAGCCGCGAGCGTATGGCAGGGCCTCGTCCAGCCGCCGCTTGGTGCGTGCGGCCTTGGGGAGGCCGAGGAGCCGGATGACTTGGAGCGCCTGCTTCAGCGACATTGCCGGTCCCCCGTCTTTGACGGGCACCCGCTTGGCGCCGGCGTGGTCGGCTCGGCCTGGAGGATGGTGTCGTCGAAACTGGCCCGTACGGCCTGGCCGGGCGCGATGGTGAGGAACCGCGCCTCGTCCCACTCGCCGTCGAGGCCGGCCTGGATGAGGCCGAGATTGCCCTGCATGGTGGCGAACTCCCATCCCTTTTCGTCACAGATGCGTCGGACTTCGGTGTCGAGGCCGAGGTACTCGTCAAAGGGGAACCGGATCAGGACGCCGCGCGTGTAGTTCACCTCCCACTGGCTCATAAAGTCCACCAGGTACCTGGCGTTGTCCTCGCCGTACTTGGCGGCGAGTTCGGTGTAACCGGCGTTTTTGTAGGTGGGTCCGAGGCCGCTGTTCTGCCGCGGCTCGACGGGGTCGCCGCACTTCCGTCGGCACTCGACCCACCCGCTCGAGTACCAGTACGTGCCGGGATGCTCGGCAAAAGCCCGGGCGTAGCGATCCTTGGAGCCGAGCAGGAGGGTGATGCAATCGTGGGCGCGCGGCACGATGAGGGGAACCTGCCCCGCCCGCACGCCGACAAGGCTGTTGTTGCACAGACCGTAGCCGAGCAGCACCGCGTCGTAGCGGTCGGCGGTGGCGGCATCGACCTTCTCCTGGAGATGGTGGCGGCAGACGTCGCTGTTGTCGTGCAGGCCCTGTGGCAAGAGGGTGATGTTGACGGCGTGGCGGGCGCGGGCGGCGCACCAGTAGAGTTCTCTGGCCACGACTTCGCAGGCTATGACTTTCACACGCATGCCGATTAGACCTCTCGGCGGCACGGGATAACCCGCTGCTCGCGCAACGGGCTCGAACACGTACGGTCGCCCTCTCAGCCGTAGGAGGCCAGGATCGTGAAGCGGCGCTCGAAATCGACCTCGTTCACGAGGAACTTGTGCTTGTATTGCTCCACGCGGCCGCTGTGTTCTTCGATGGTCCGGCGGTCGTAGGCGTGCCACGCCCCCGCCGCAATCGTCTTCACGCGAACGGGTGCGAGCCGGCGGCTGGTGCGCTTCGTCTTGTATTCCATGTTAAGTTCCTGGAGGCCCGAGTCAACCGCACAGGCGAATTCTTCGGCGCGGTCGGCCGGCGCGTCGCACTGCTCGACCAGGAGGCTGTAGTGCGGCACGTCGGCCCACGTCGGGCACAGGCAGTAGTTGCGGACGTCCAGACCCAGGCGCGCCACCGACTCGTTGACAGCGGTGGTGACCTGAAACTCGGTGATCTTCTCGCCGGTCAGGTTGGCGACGTGCTGGCCCTTGTTCAGGAACTCGATGACGGGGGCCGGGCCCATGCGGCCGGTCACGCGGATGAGGTCGCCGATGTTGTAGCGGAAGAGGCCTCCGGCCGTCGTCAGGATAAGGAAGTACCGCCTACCCACCTCCACCTCGTGGGCGAGCAGGGCGGGGGGGTCGGCGCTGTCGATCGCCTCTTGCGGCACGAACTCGTAGAACGTGGACGTGGCTTCCAGGACGCCGGCGCTGCCTTCGGTCTGCAGCGGCACCGAGAACCGTCCCTCGGACGCGATCAGACCGATGTCGCGAATCGGCGCCTCGCCCCAGTAGCGCGGTATCTTGTGGAAGTAGAGGCTGAGCGTGCCGCCTTTCCAGGTGCCGATGAGCGGCAGTTCCCAGGCGTCTTTCGGATAGAGGTGGCCGGTAGCCTTCAGGGCGGCCTCGAGATCGCGGGTCCGACGGCGCATCGGTCTCAACCGCGCCTCGATGCACCGGCGTTTCTCGCCGTTGAGGGCGAGGTCCGCCGAAAGGGTGCCGTCCGAGAGGTCGCGAAGCAGGGTTTCCTTGCGGGCGTCCATCGCTCTGGCCAGCCCGAGGAGCGTACTGGGATTCGCCGTGACGGGCATGATGCGGCGGTGCATCAGGCCGAGCCGGCACGCCAGGTAGTACTTGGTCGGCGTGTCGTCGGCGTAGGCGGCCTCGGGCGGCGTGACGTACATGCGGCGAACAACCGATTTCTGGGCTTGGCACGTCAGGCCCGACATCGCGCCGGCGGGGATGCCCGAGGGCGTGACCTGCTCGTCGATGCGGCTGGCGATCCGGAGAATCTTCGCGCCGAAGGCGTCGAAGTGATCGTCCAGCGCGTGCACGCCCCATACATGCCAACCGGCGCGGCAATCTCTCAGGACGGTGTCGGTCACGGGGATGCGTTTGGGCGTTCCGGTGGTGCCGCTCGTCATGGCAAACATGTGGACATGCGTGCCCGTTGGAAACAGCGCCTCGGTCTGGCCGCACGCCACGCGCCGGACGTACGGCTCGGCTCGCTCGTAGCCGGCAATGGGCATGGCCTTGCGCAGTTGCTCGATGGTGCGGACGCGCTGCAGGCCGTGATCGCGTCCGAAGTCGGTCTCGGCCGCGTCGGCGAGAATCCGGGCGAGTAGCCGTGGTTGCGTCTCGGGCGTCCTCGTGACGGCCCTCTTCCACCCCCACACCTGGGTCTTGGCCTGGAGGCGCAGCGGCGCCCAGAGGAGCCGGCGGCCGCGGATGCCGAGGGGCGTTTTCATGGGACGGTTCTCATTCGGCCCCGGCTCCGGTGGAGGCATCGGCGGCTTCGGCGGAAAGATGCCGCTTGAAGAACGCGGTGACGTTGCGGTGATAGGTCCGGGGATCGACCGCCACGGCCTGGTTGTGCTTGGCGCCGGGGCAGATCCAGATCTCCTTCGGGCCGGGCTTCACGTCGTAGAGCACCTGCGTCTGTTCGACCGGGACGTAGGCGTCGCGCTCGCCGTGGATAAACAGGATGGGCACCGTGTCGAGTTTCACCAGGGCCCGCCGCGCGCTCGGAAACCGGCACCGGCACTTCAGTTCCACGTAGAACATCGTCAGGGCACGGAACAGGCGATAGACGGTCATCGAGCGGTCGGCGCGAGCCAGGTCCACCTTCGCAAAGATCTGGACCCAGCGTTTCACCAGGCCGTCGATGCGGTGGTCGGTGGAGAACACGCTGTCCACGACGAGGCACCGGACGTTGGCGTTCAGGGCGGCGGCGACGACGGCCGCGCTCGCACCGCGGCTGATGCCGACAATGCCGATCCCGTCGGTGTCCACGTCGCGCCGACTCCTGACGAACGCGATCGCCGCCAGAATGTCGTGGACCTCGTAGTTCGACGGCCAGTAGCGCGGCTCGAAGCGGGCCGGCGCGAAACTCCGGCCGTGCCCGCGGAAGTCGAACGTGAACACCGTGTATCCGTCCTCCACCAGGGCCGACGCGTATCGACCGGCGCTGGTCATGTCGCTGCCGAACTCGTGGCAGAAAATGACGGTGCCGCGGTCCGGCGCGCCCGGCGGACGCGTGATGAACATGCCACACAGGCTGCGCCCTTCCAGGCTGGGGAAGGTGACGATCTCGCCCTCGGGCGGCGTGTAGTCGTTGAGGTTCGCCGTGCCGGGCAGCGGCGTGTCGAGGAACAGGTTGACCGCCAGCCGCAGGTACTTCGCCAGGTACGCCAGGATAAGGATGCCCACCAGGACGGCGGCCACGATGGCGAAGACGTGCCAGTTCTCCGCCAGCGCGCTGTGGCTGCCCGCGCCCGGACTGGGGGCGCCTTCCATTGCCAGGATCGCGGCCGAGAGAGCCGGCGGTGTCAAGGGACGGTCCCTCCGCGCCAAAGACGCCGTCTTCCGTGGAGAGTCATTCTACGGCGCGAATCGGCGAACTACCAGAGAATCGTTCTGCCCGCCGAATCCGAACGAGTTCGACATGCAGACCTCGACCCTGGTTTTGCGGGGGCGGTCCGGCACGTAGTCGAGGTCGCACAGGGGGTCGGGGTCGTCGAGGTTCATCGTGGCCGGCACGATCTGGTCGCGGATCGCCAGGATGCAGGTCATCAGTTCGGTGGCGCCGGCAGCGGCGATCAGATGGCCCAGTTGGCTCTTGACGCTCGAGATGGGGACCTTGTAGGCGTACTCGCCAAAGACGAGTTTGACGGCGAGCGTCTCGACCTTGTCGTTCTCGGTGGTGCCGGTTCCGTGGGCGCTGATGTAGTCGATCTCGTCGGGCCGCACGCCGGCTTTCGCCAGCGCCATCTGCATCGAGGCGGCCGGCCCGCGGCCTTCCGGATGGATGTCGGTCATGCGGTAGGCGTCGGCGCTGGAGCCGTAGCCGGCGATCTCGCCCCAGATCCTCGCGCCGCGTGCGCGAGCGTGCCCGAGTTCCTCCAGGACGAGCATCGTTGAGCCCTCGCCCAGGACGAACCCGGCGCGGCCGCGGTCGAAGGGGCGGCTGGCCCGCCACGGCTCGGCCTTCGGTTCGGTCGAGATGGCGGTAAGCAGGTTGAATCCCGTGACGCCCAGCGGATGAATCATCGAGTGCGTGCCGCCGGCCAGCATCAGGTCGGCCCGGCCGAGGCGGATCAGGTCCGCCGCCTCTCCGATGGCCTGCGTGCTGGCGGCGCAGGCGGTCAGGCAGGAATAGGCGGGGCCCCCCAGCCCGTATTCGCAGGCCAGGTGGTTGGCCGGCATGTTGGGTTCCTGCTCGAGTTCGCGCATCGCGTTGCTTAGCCGCAGCGACGTCTCGGCAAAGCCGACGGCGCTGACCGTGTTGTCCGCGCGTGTGCCGTTGGCGATGGCGGTGACGAGGGTGATGAAGTCAACGATGCCCTCGCCGCTGCCCAGATAGATGCCGAATCGCGCGGCATCAAAGCCGCCGGCGGCCAAACCGGCGTCTTCAAGCGCCATTCGTCCGGCGGCCATGGCGAACCGCACGTTGCGGCCGGCCTGCTCAAATGCCGCAGCGTCGCGCACGTACGGCGCGAGGTCGAAATCGGCAACCTGGGCCGCGAACGTCGTCGGGAACGTTGAAGCTTCGAAGGTAAAGATCGGCCGGATGCCGCTCTTGCCGGCCAGCAGGTTCTGCCACGACTCCTCGACCGTCGGGCCGAGCGGGTTCATGGAGCCCATTCCGGTTATCACGATGCGTCGTGTCATGGCCGTATCAATCGCCTTGTGCTCGTGCGCGGTGTTGAGGTCGCGCCGTTATTCGGTGATGCCCCGCTGCTTCCGCCGCGGGCTCGATACGCTATTTCGCATCTCGCGCGGCGTCACCGTTGCCGATTCACGCGAATTACAGCGGCGGCGGTCTGGCCGCCGATGGCGTTTGTGGTCGCGAGGATGAAGTCGCTCGCGAGCGGCTTCGGACCGCCCGTCACGAGGTTGACGCCCGCTTCGGGGTCCGGCCGGTTGCAGTTAAGGATGGGCGGCACTTGGCCGTCTTCGGCCAGAACCAACATGGCCGCCAAGTCCGCCACGCCGCTGGCCGCACCCATGTTGCCGGTAACGCCCTTCGTGGCGGTGACCGGGACCTGGCGTGCGGCCGGGCCGAGAGCCGAGGCCAGGCCGGCCGTCTCGCTGCGGTCCTGCACGTCGAGGGCGGGCCCGTGGGCAAGAACGGCGCCGAGGTCCGACGGGTCCACGCCGGCGGCCTGGAGTGCACGGCCGACGGCGGCGGCCACGCCGCGGCCGTCTTCGTCGCAGGTGGTGACGCCCGCGGTGGTCGTGCCGACGCCCGTGCCGAGGACTTCACCGTAGATGGTCGCGCCGCGTGCCTGGGCGGCATCCAGCGGTTCGAGCATGAGGGCGGCGGCGCCTTCGGCAACCACCCAGCCTTCCCGGGCCTCGTCGAAGGGCCGGCACGCCGACGCCGGCTCGTCGTTGCTCGTGGCCACCCGGTCCAGCAGGCAGCACCGCATGACGACGACGGGGCTGACGCGGCATTCGCCGCCGCAGGCGATCATATAATCGGCGTCGCCGCGGGCGAGGATGCGGCAGGCCTCGTCCAGGGCGATCAGACCGCCCGCGTCGCTGCACGTCAGCGAGTTGCTCGGCCCCTGGGCGTCCCAGAGGATGCCCGCGTGGCAGGCGTGCATGTTCGGCAGGTACTTCAGCAGCCACAGGGGGAACATCTGGCTGATACCGTGCTCGCCCCAGCCGGCGAGCGAGAACTCCCCGCCGGCACGGGCGGCCTGGACGGGGACGGCCAGATCGTCGAGTTCCGTCGGGATGAAACTCGTGCCGAAGATCATGCCGAACCGGGCGTGGTCGATCGTCGGAAGGACCGGCTCGCCGGCCTTCGCGTCGCCGAGCGGCAGAGCGGTGTTGAGGACGGCCCGGCCGGCGGCGGCGATGGCCAACTGGATGTCGCGGGCCATCACCTTGGCGTTCTTCTTGACGTAGCGGCCCTGGTCTTTGCGGAGCCCCTCGACGGGGTCGAACTCCGGCACCTCGCCGGCGATACGGCTTGGGAACCCCGCCGGGTCGAAGCGGGTGATGGGGCCGACGGCCGAGCGGCCATGGCGCACCGCTTCGGCCAGCGCTTCGGGGCCGTCACCCGCCGGGCTGAGCAGGCCCATCCCCGTGATGACAATGCGACGGTCCAAAGCCTCCTCCGCGCGTCAGGCGTCGTCGGGTGCCGCGTTTTCCGTCAGGCCGCCCAGGTGGCGCATGCGGAGCATGCGGATGAAGTCTTCGTTGAAGACGAAGTTGTCTTCGCCGATTTCCGCCGGCGTGCGCGCCTGGTCGAGGTGGGCGAACATGAGTTCGATCTCGGCCACGAGGTCGCCGCCGCAGGTGATGCGCCCCTCGATGGAGGCGCCCTCGGGACGGACCTCGCCCCGGACGTTGGCCTCCAAGCGGATTTGATCGCCCGGCACCACGTGACGGTGGAACGTGGCCCGCGTCACCTTGGCCAGGATGACTTTCTCCTTGAAGTCGAAGACCTCGCCCACCAGGACGCCGGCCGTCTGGGCGAGCCCCTCGATCATGAGCGTCGGCGGGTGAACGGGGTACCCCGGCACGTGGTCGTGGAGGTGTTCCTCGGCGAGCGTCACGTTCTTGACGGCGACGGCGCGCCGGCCGCTCTCGAATGCGACGAACTTGTCGATCCAGATCCAGCGCATCGTGTCACCGCTTTGTGTGTTTGGAAAGCGAAGCCCGTTACGGATCCAGCCCGCCCGTCGGTCTTTACGGCCCCGGTCCATACGGATCCCTTTGGGATACGGGTCCGTATGGACAGGTCCTTCGGACGAGCGGGGCTCTGCGGATCATGGGGCCGAAGGGTCAGCCGCCCTCGCCGCCCAGTTTCGCCTCAACGTAGCCGACGATCATATCGACCGTGAACAGGTCGGCAATGTCCTGGACGGTCGGGTTTTTCTCAAACTCCTGGAGGTCGGCATACGGCATGCGGGCCTTGAGTTCTTCGAGTCCCTTGGCGGTGAGTTTGTCGTCCTGGACGTACTCGTCGCTCGTCAGGATGTTGTCGGGGAAGAGGTCGCCCCTGGGGATCTTGATGCTGAACGCCTTCTCGAGGCGGAAGACGATGTCGAGGAAGTCGATGCTCTCGGCGCCCAGGTCGCCCCCGATCCGGGCTTCCGGCGTCACTTCGTCCTCGTCAACGCCCAGGGCATCGACCAGGGCCTCACGGACCTTCTCCATGATATCGTCGCGACTCAAAGCCATCTCGTCTGACCTCCCTAAAATAAGGGGTTCTCGGCGGTCATGCGTGCCCGGCCGCCTCCAGCGCCTGAGGCCCCCCGATCAGTTGAAACCGCCGGCGCCAGAACGGCCGAAGGGCCGTGTCGATCTCTGCGCGGTCGGCGTCTTCGTCGGCCACGTTCAGATGTTCGAGTACGAGTCTGGCCTGCACCGCCACCTCGCCTTCGCACCGGCCGACGGCCTTGAAGCGGCTCCGGGTCTCGGCGATCTCCAGCGCCGAGACATCCATCTCCAGCCGCTCGCCCGGACGGACAAAACTGCCGTAACGCACGTTGCGAGCCTCGCGCAGCAGGATCAGGCCCTTCTCGAAGTCCGTGCTCACGCGGACCAGCCAGGCGGCCGTCTGCACCAGCGCCTCGATCATCAGGACGCCGGGCAGCACCGGGTAGGCCGGAAAGTGGTCCGCCAGATACTCCTCCGCCAGGCTGAGGTTCTTGACCCCAACGATCCGCTTGGGCGGTTCCAGTTCCAGGATGCGATCGACCAGAAAGAATCTCATGGTTCTTTGCAGTGCGGCATTCTATCGCCGGCCGTCCGGCGGTTGCAAAACCTTTTTGCGCCGGCCCTGTGCCGACGCCTCACCTTGCTGCGCGCTCCCGCCTTTCCACCCCCCGTTGCGGCCGGCCCTGCGGGTCCGGACTTCCGACACGTGTACCGTGGCCGAACCAGACACACGAGACGGGGTCCGCCGGCCGCCGGAAGGGCGCGAAATCTAGCAGACCACGCCGTTCCAGGCAAGCCAAAAACCACGGGCCGTGTAACGCCTCAGTTACGCGAGGGTGGCACGGCAGCCCTTCGGGCGGCCGTGTGCGCCCCAGTGTCCAACACGGCCGCCCTTCGCACCTGCCGTGCCACCCGGCGAGGCAAAAAGGTTCCTGGAACCTTTTCGTGCTCCGCCTCAGCCGGCCGCCAGGCGGTTCAGCGTCTCGATGCCGCGCTCGATCGTCTCACGGTCGGCGGCGTAGGCGATGCGGAAATGCGAGTCGCTCTCGCTGAAGACGCCGCCCGGAATCACCAGGACGCCCGCCTCGACGGCCCTGGAGACGAACTCGGTGCCCGACCCGCCGGGCGCCTCGGGGAACACGTAGAAGGCGCCGCCCGGCTTCGCGATGTTGAACCGCCGGCGCAGGCCCTCGTAGACGAGGTCGCGCCGCCGGCGGAACAGGTCGATGTACTCGGAGGCGTCGGTCTCCAAGGCCGTGATGGCAGCCGCCTGAAACGGCGCCGGCGCGCACACGAACGTGTACTGCTGGAGCGTGGTCATGGCGCCGACGAGGTGCTCCGGCCCGACGCAGTACCCCAGCCGCCATCCCGTCATGCCGTACGTTTTTGAGAAGCCGCGAAGCAGCAGCACGCGGTCGTAGAGCGGCCAGGCGCTGGGCGCGGGCCCGTCGTAAGAGAAGGCGTTGTAAATCTCATCGGAGACCACGAGCAGGTTGTGGCGGCGGGCCACGCCGATCGCGCCTCGGAGTTCGTCGGCCGTGTACACGACGCCGGTCGGGTTGGCCGGACTGTTGAGGATGAGCATGCGGCTTCGGCGGGTGACGGCCGCCTCCAGCGCCTCGGCCCGGAGGCGGAAGTCCGGGTACGTGTCGACGAACACGGGCACGCCGCCGATCAGGTTTACCAGATGCTTGTACATGACGAAGTACGGGTCAGGGATGATGACCTCGTCGCCCGGGTTGATGGCGGCCAGGAAGGCCAGCAGCAGGCCGCCCGAGACGCCGCTCGTGATGAGGACCGGCGAGTCGAACGAGCCGAACTCCTGCCGCAGGCTCTCGGCGACGGCCTCGCGCAGTGCGGCGTCGCCCTGCGTCACGGTATAGCGGTTGGCGCCGGCGCGGATGGCCTCGATGGCCCGCTCCTTGCAAGGCTGCGGCACGTCGTAGTCCGGCTGGCCGATGCTCAGGTTGATCGGGTCGGCGAGTTTGGCCGCCAGGTCGAACACCTTGCGGATGCCGGAAGCGTCGATGCACTGCATGCGTTCGGCCAGGGGTGGATGGGCCTCGGCCACGCCTCGCTCCTTTCATCGGCGTCTGAGCCGGCCTGCACGGGGCTTGCGCGATCGGCGGGATGGGGTCAAAGGCACGCCCCGTCCGAAGTCCGGACCCGCCGCGGACATGCCCTTGATGCGCGATCCGTACCCGGTACGGGTCCGTATGGACGGACCGCGCAGAACGCCTGTCGGACCGCTTGGGATCGGGCCTATGGTTTCGATCGTTTGGTCTGCGGCGTGCCTTCGGCGGTGGCGGCTTGTGCCGCAGGGGCGGCCTCGGCGTCTTCGGCGGCCGCTTCGGCGCCTTCGGCGGGCGCCTCGGCCTCAGCCGTCGCCGCGGCCGGTTTCGACTTCCGTGTCTGGACCTTGCGATGGGCCACTTTCGGAAGGCCGAACACGCCGTCACCGTCCTGCCACTTCTCCTCGTCGGCCAACTGCTCGACGCGCTCGGCCCGCGACAGCACGTTGCGATGCCTGGTCAAGGCGCCGCTCGATTTCAGACTCTTGTCCAACGACATCCGCTTACTCCTTCTTCATCTGAACGGTATAGGCGTCTTTCGACGTCGGCCGGCGGGTCTCCTTCTCGAACGCCTCCAAACTCTTGTTGATCTGGAGCGCCAGTACGTCCGACGCCGTCTTGTCCGTAAAGTGCCGGCGGCTGTAGAGGACGTGGAAGCCGCTGCGCGTAACCAGGTCGGTCTGGATGCCGCTGGTGGCGAGAAACGCTCTCAGGTCGTCCACGGCGTCGGGCTTCGAGACGTTGAGCCGGGCGATGCGGACCCGGTACTGCGGGCCGGCGGGGGCGGGCGGGGGTTGCGAGACGATGGGCGGCGTGGACGGCTGCGTGTCCTCGGCGCGGGGCTTCGGTTTTACCGGGGCGGGTTTCGGCGGGACCTTCGCGCCGAGTTTGGGC
>CAZIJC010000115.1:0-14803 GCA_964539385.1 uncultured Anaerolineales bacterium
CTGCCATTCAGGTTCAAGTAACCTGTAGGACATTACTTTTACTTGGCTCAGTAACGTCACTCGCTCTTGAGTGCAACGTTGCCGCCGGTTCTAACCGTGAACGCATTGTCGTCGCGTAAGGTGAGCGTATCCGTTCCGCTGCCGTTGCGAATGGTGACGCGGATGCCTTCGGCGGCCTCGCGCGTCTCGACGGTCGTGACGGCGGGTTCCTTGCCTTTGGCGACGGGTTCCAGGACGCACGCGAACTGCGCCGTCTTGCCGCGCCGCGCGAGCATGACCAGCGGCACGCGGTCCAGGACCGAGGCGCACGGTCCGTCGCCGGTGAGGACGCTCGTCAAGTCTGTGGCGGTCGCGGCCGCCGCCGTCAGGTGTGTCGTCACGTCCTTGCCGACGAACGTCAGGCGGACGGCACCGCTCGCGGCGCCGGCGCGCCGGTTCCGAAGGTACGACCACCACGAATGCGGATGGTCGCCCACAACGGCTTCGCCTCGGACGGCCTCGCACTCTACGGCCGTGCCGCGGTTGTGGTACGTCCAGTCGAACGCGTGCTCCTTCTCGGCCGCCAGGTCGTCCACGACCAGCAGGTACGTCGGCGCGAGATACAGCATCCGCCGGTGGCGGACGCCGGGATAGGCGGTGTCGCACCGCGCGACGACGGCCGCATGGGTGTCCGTGGCGGCGAAGCGCTCGAGCCTCCCGCTCGCCGGTTTCTGCGAGGAGCCGTCCACGAGCACCGCGTTGTGCCCAATCGTTGCCTTGTACCAGTTGCGGTGGATCGGCAGACGGTAGGCCTGGCTCCTGGCGCGTCCGGGGTCGGTGCCGAGTTCGCGCCCGTGGCCGAAGAAGACGAACGAGAGTTTGTCGTAGTGCCCGTGGAAGCCGCCGTACGGTCCGAACGTCATGGCGGCCGTCAGGCCCGCCTCGCCCTTGGTGCGAAGGATGGCGTGGCCGGCGCCGGAGAAGACCTCGCTGCCGGCGATCGTCGGCGGGGGGCGCTTCTCGATTTTGCGTCCGAACAGGACGCTGTCCCAGATCGGTTTCGCCGGCAAGAGAGCGGCGATTCCGGGGTCCTTGTACGCCTGGTAGGCGGGCTCGGCGTAATAGACGATACGCGAGACGGTCGAGTGGACGTCGTCTCCGAAGCGCGGAAGGCTGCCGTCGGCCATGGCGTAACGGATCGGGAGGGTGAACATCCCCTTGAGGGTCGGGTGCGACCACAGGTCGATGCCCAGCCGGCGCGCGCCCTCCACGATCTGCACCATGGCGCTGAGCGTGTAGAAGTGGTAGCCCCACGAGTTCTCGTACCACATGCCCTCGTTGCTGACGCTGACCTGCATCTGGTAGAGGAAACCGTTCTTGGGGTCCGCGACGGCCTTTCGGACCCGCTGGACATCGCCGATGGCGGCCCCACCCCAGAGCAGCGCCGCGTTGTGCCACGTCTGCCAGTTGCTCTTGCCGGCCTTGTTCTTGTCGATATTGGTGAGCATCGGCACGACCAGACCGTCGCAGACGGCCTGGCGCTCGGCGGGCGAGAGGGCGTCGTGCAGCAGATCGCAGGCGGGCCCGATGGACCGGGTCATGGCGCTCGCCTCGTTGAGGGTCTGCTCGAAGAGGTGCCCGCCCGAGCGGCTCGCCCCCTTGCCCGTGCGGCAGCGGCTGTCGTGGTAGGGGTACGTGGCGTACCGCTCGGCGTAACCGAGGAGGACCTTCTTGGCGAACTCGGCGTAGTTGGCCTGGCCGGTGATGGCCCAGGCCCATGCGGCGGCGGTCATGTTCCGCAGGTTCGTTCCGTGAACGCGCGAGAAGATCACGTCGTCGTACGGCTCGCCGCTGTACGTCTTCCCGCACTTCGGGCACTTGTGATGGGTGGCATCGACGGTCTTGAGGCCCATCTGGCACGGCTCGCACTGGTACCACTGATTGTGCTGGCCGCCGCGCGGCGGGAAGGTGAGGGCGGCCTTCAGGGCGCGGTCGGCCCGTGCGATCTCGCCCGCCACAGGGGCGCGCTCGGGCCCCCGTGACTTGTACGCCGCCCGCAGCCGCGCCAGTTCCGTCGGCGTGCACGCGACGGCAGGGTGCTTCAAGTCCGTCGGCAGGCGGACCTCGGGCGCCGACCATTCTGCGCCCCGGCAGAGCGCCCAAGAGAGCAGCACGATGGGAGCGATCAGCAAGACGGTAATCAGACGATTGGCGGTCATGCTCTCTCCCTGGCATGGGTCCCGGCCTCCTCATCGGCCGGGAACCCCCTGGTTTTCAGCCGCCCTCAAGCATACGCTATGGAGGCGAAACGTCAACCAACTGGGCGCGGAGGTGGTGTCATGGTGAGGACTATCGTACGCCTTGGGGCGCTGCTGGCGGCGATGGCCGTCGCGACGGCCGCCGTGGCGGCGGAATCTGGAACGGACTCCGGCATGAAAGGCCGGATGCTCACACTCAACCTGCGCAGCCAGAAACTCGTCAAGAACGCCGAAGGCTACAACGTCTGGAAGAGCGAGACGGTCACCCGCCAGGTCAAGGCCGCGGAGACCGCGCTCGTCCTCTGCGACGTCTGGGACAAGCACTGGTGCCGGGGGGCAAACGAGCGGCTCGCCGAAATGCTGCCGCAGATGAACCAGGTGGTCAAGACGCTGCGCGAGAAGGGCGTCCTCATCGTCCACGCCCCGTCCGATACGATGGACTTCTACAAGGATTCGCCTGCCCGCAAACGCGTCCTCGATGCCCCGAAGGCCCCCGACCCCAAGGCGATGAAGCACGACGACCCGCGGCTGCCGATTGACGCCGGCGACGGTGGTTCCGACACCGGCGAGAAGTCATCGCATAAGGCGTGGAGCCGCCAGCATCCGGCCATCGAGATCGACCAGGCACGCGACGCCGTCTCCGACAACGGCCGCGACCTCTACAACCTGTACCGCCGGCGAGGCATCAGGAACATCCTCATTATGGGTGTGCACACGAACATGTGCGTGCTCGGCCGCTCGTTTGCCATCAAGCAGATGGTGCGGTGGGGGTTTGACGTCACGCTTGTCCGCGACCTGACCGACACGATGTACAACCCCGCCCGGCCGCCGTACGTCAGCCACGAGGAGGGCACGCGCCTGGTGGTCGAGTTCATCGAGAAGTTCTGGTGCCCCACGACGACGAGCGGCGAGGTGTTGAAGGGCGCGGCGAAGCCATGAGACCCGTGCCGCCTACGGCCCGCCGCGCGCTTTGAACACCACCCGGCCGTCCTTGTCCAGGCCGATGGCGCAGGTGAGGCGGGGGCCGCCGTGGTAGATGAGCCACACAACCGCGCCGCTCTTTTCGGCGTCGGCATAGATCTGCTCGTGGCCTTTGCGCGGGCCGAGGCGGAACTCGACGGTCTCTTCAGCGGGCTCGCCCATCAGTTCCAGCACGGCCTCGCGCGAATGGCCGAAATGCACCTGGTCCCATTCCGGATACTCGACGCCGCCCGTGTAGTGCTGCCAGACCAGGTAGGCCAGGACCACGATGGCGGCCAGGCCCGCCAGCAGGAACAGTGTGCGACCCGTGCCGCTGCCTTTCTTCATCATCGCGTTCTCCTGTCCGAACGTGCGTGCGCCGATGCTACTTGGAGGGCCGCGTGTTTGCAAGCGCGGGCGCGGACGCTGAACCACCGCGACCGCCCGTGCTCGATTGCCGGCAGTTTTCACAAGACGATGGACCGCCGGCGCGGTTATACCTGGTGAAGGATGGCGGTGGGTGTGCGCGCCCGGCGGCCGGTTCGTCAGGGGTTCGCGGATGGAGCATCGAGCAAGAGGAGTCTGTTTTATGGCCGACGGCAGCCGTGCCGCGAAGGTCTCGATCGGTCTTGTCCTCGCGATGGTCGTCGCGTGCAGCGCCTGTGCCGCCGCGCCGGGGCCGATGCTCAATCGGTTCCTTGACGGCCCGATGGCCGGCGTCGAGGAAATCGTCTTTGCCGTCCGTGGTGTTGGTGGCGACGGGCACTGGTACGCCAACTTCGGCCACCGTTCCAACAATCCCAAGGCCCGCAACTACGGCCCGCCTGGCGGCCGGTTGTGCCGCCTGCACCTGCGGACCGGCAAGGTGCAGGTCGTGCTCGCTGATGCCCAAGGCGGCGTCCGCGACCCGCAGGTCCACTACGATGCGAAGAAAGTCCTCTTCTCCTATCGCAAGGGCAACTCGTCGCACTACCACCTGTTCGAGATGAACCTCGACGGGACGGGCCTGCGGCAGTTGACCGACGGTCCCTTCGACGACCTTGAGGCGATTTACCTGCCCGACGGAGATCTCCTGTTCTGCTCCTCGCGCTGCAACCGCTGGGTCCAGTGCTGGTTCACGCAGGTGGCCGTGTTGTATCGCTCGGACGGCGACGGCAGGAACATGCGCCTCGTGTCGGCCAACATCGAGCACGATAACACGCCCTGGATGCTGCCCGACGGCCGCGTCCTCTACATGCGGTGGGAATACGTGGACCGCAGCCGCGTCCGCTTCCATCATCTCTGGACGATCAACCCCGACGGCACCGGTCAGATGGCCTACTACGGCAACATGCATCCGGGCACCGTCATGCTCGACGCCAAGCCGATCCCGGGCACCGAGAAGGTGGTGGCGTCGTTCGGTCCGGGCCACGGCCGCAAGGAACACGCCGGGCACGTCACGGTGGTGGACCCGAACCGTGGGCCGGACGATCGTAAGTTCGCCCGCCGCATCACCCGCGAGAGCGACTGGCGCGACCCGTACGCCTTCTCGGAAGACTGCTTCATGGCGGCGCGCGGCCGCAGCCTGTACGTGATCGACGGCCAGGGGAAGGCCGAGGCGTTCTACACGCTGCCTCAGGATGCGGCTCGCATGGAGGTGCACGAGCCGCGTCCCTTGCGGACCCGGCCTCGCGAGCCGATTATCGCGCCGCGCATCGACCCCGGCAGCCCCACCGGCCGCCTTCTCCTGGCCGACGTGACGCACGGCCGCAACATGGCGGGCGTGGAGGCCGGCACAATCAAGAAACTGCTCGTCCTCGAAACGCTGCCCAAGCCGGTGAACTTCAGCGGCACGATGGAGCCGATCAGCCTGGGCGGCACGTTCACGCTGCCGCGAATCCTCGGCACGGTACCGGTGGAGTCCGACGGGTCGGCCTATATCGAGGTGCCGGCCCTGAGGCCGCTCTTCTTCGTCGCGCTCGATTCCAACGACCTGGCGGTCAAGCGGATGCAGTCGTTCGTCAGCGTGATGCCGGGCGAGACGACCGGGTGCTCCGGCTGCCACGAGAACCGGACCGACACGGCCCACTTCAAGCCGACCCTGATGGCGCTGGGGCGCGCGCCGTCGCGCATTACGCCCGTCAAGGACGTGCCGGGCGTCCTCGACTTCCCGCGCGACATCCAGCCCGTTCTCAACAAGCACTGCGTCCGCTGCCACAACTACGAGCAGTACAAGGGTAACGTTGCACTGACCGGCGACCGCGGACCGCAGTATTCGCACGCCTACGCGACGCTGATGTCGCGCGGCCAGGTATCGCACGGGCGCGACGCCAACGGCAATATCGGGCCGCGAAAGATCGGGTCCGCCGCCAGCCCGCTGATGACGAAGATCCTCGAAGGCCACAACAAGGTCAACCTCTCGCCGCACGAACGCACCATGATACGCCTCTGGATCGAGTCGGGCGCGCAGTATCCCGGAACGTACGCCGCACTCGGAAGCGGCATGGTCGCCGTTAAGTACGACCGCGCCGTCCTGGACCGCCGGTGCGCCTCGTGCCACAAACGTGGATCGAACTTCCGGGTCCACCAGGAACTGCTGGCGAACCTGACGCGGCCCGAGAAGTCGCTCATCCTTCTGGCGCCGCTGGCGAAGGGGGCCGGCGGCCTCGGCCTGTGCTGCCAGAAGCCCGCGAAGAAAGACAAGACGCCCGGGCCGGCCGACGTCTTCACGTCTCGCCGGGACCCGGACTACCAAACACTCCTGGCCGCCGTCACCAGGGTGAAGACGGATCTCGAGAAGCGCAAGCGGTTCGACATGCCCGGCTTCCGCCCCAACGAGCACTACATCCGCGAGATGCAGCGCTACGGCACGCTCCCGGCCGACATCGCCGCCGCCGACCCGATCGACCCCTACGCCACCGACGCGAAGTACTGGGGGAGTTTCTGGTACACCGGCCGGGGGCAGTGAACGACGGGGCTGGCTTCATCGCCCGTCGCCGTACGCATCGCGGAAGTGCTTCTGCGTGTCCGTCAGGTGCACACGAGGACGATATTCCACATCCGTCCGGCAGACGTGGTCGTACCATGTGAGTTGGCCCTGAACGAACTGCCGGTAGGCCAGGTACGCCCCCACGATCGTCCAGTAACCGACGTACTTCATCCCTTCACGCTTCAGCGCAACGAGAAAAGGAGGCTTCCTTCCGGAGGCGTCCACCACACGAAGCCTCAGCAGCATCTTGCCAGGCGTCTTGCCCATAAGTCCCGTGAACAGAGCGAAGTACAGGAACGGGATCACAAGGGCCGTGGCGCCGGTCGCCACGAGCAGGGCTCGCGCGAGCCGTGCGGACTCCACGCGCTCGACCGCCCACACGCAACCGATGATCACTACACAAGTGAGCGGCACGGCCAGCCAGAGATCCACTCCCCAGGCCAGAATCCGCCGCATGGTGTCTGATCTCACCGCCCATCCCCATACACATCGCGGAAGTGCTTCTGCGCGTCTGTCAGGCGGACCCCCGGCCTGTATTCCACCATGGTGCCGCACAGGTGGTCGTACCACGTGGCGCCCTGCCAGATGAGTTGAATCAGGGCAATCAGGGCGCCGATCGTGGTGCCGACGGCGAGAAGTTTCAATGCCCCCCGCCCGAGGGCACGCGGGACGCTCGGCTTCTCGCCTGTCCCATCGACCACCCGCAGACTCAGGATGAACTTGGCCGGCGTCCGGCCCCACAGGCCTTCACACAGGCCGAAGTAAAGGATCGGCCAGGCCAGCAGCAGGGGAAACAACGCGAGGGTAATCGCCAAGCCCAGCGCCTCGCTCTGCTCGGCCAGCCGGCCCAGCCCTGTGAAGAGGCCCACGCCCAGGCCTAGGCACAGCCCCAGGTCCACCAGAAGCGCCAGCACGCGCAAGCCGATGATCATGCCTGTTCCCCCACGAGGCCCGCTGCTGCGAGGCATTGTCCCACGTGGACGCGTCCTGTCAAGGCGCCCCGGCCTTTTGCCTTGATTCGCCCCGCGCGGCCGCATACCGTCAATGTCACCATGCAGCCCGACGAGCGTACTTACACCGCCGCCGACGGCACCGAACTGCCGATGTGGGTTTGGCCGCCACCAAAAAAGGCAGCAGGTACCTTTTTGGCGCGGGCGGCGCTGGTGTATCTGCACGGCATCCAGAGCCACTCGGGATGGTACGAGGCGTCGTCGCGGCGCCTGGCGGAGGCGGGCGTGGCGGTCTATCAGATTGAGCGGCGAGGCAGCGGGCGCGATGCCCAGCACGAGCGCGGCCACGTCGATAGGGCGGAAACGTGGATGGAAGACGTTGCCCGGGCCGCTGAACTCGCGCGCGACGAAACCGGCGCCGCCAGCGTCCACCTGATGGGCATCTCGTGGGGAGGCAAACTGGCGCTGGCGTGCGGGGCACACCGGCCGGACCTGTACCGCAGCCTTATCCTCTCGGCGCCCGGCATCGTGCCGGTCGTCGATGTCGCGGTGCTGATGAAAGTGCGCATCGCGAAGTGCCTGATGATGGGCGAGGAACTCAGACGGTTCCCCATCCCGCTGGACGACCCGCATCTTTTCACCGAGAACCCCGACCGGGTGCGCTACATCGCCGAGGACGAACTGAGCCTTCGCGACCTGACGACCCGGTTCATGTACGAGAGCCGCCGCCTCGACCGGATGGTCCGTGCAGCCGCCGCAACCGTCCGCGTGCCTACGCTGCTGTTGCTTGGCGAGCGCGACCGCATCATCAACAACGAGGCCACGCGGGCGCTCATCTACTCGATGACCGCACGCAAGCGGGTCATCACGTATCCGGGCGCTCACCACACGCTGGAGTTCGAGTTGGACCCCGAGCCGTACTTCCGCGACCTCGTCACGTGGATTAATGAAGTGGATGCGCCGGAGGCGGCCGGGAACGTATAATGGTGTGGTGAACCAACGGCACTGATTAGGGGGAACGCGCATGCGCTGCTCGAAACGCCGGCCGTGGGAATTGGCCGCTGCCGTGGGTCTCATTGTCGTCCTTGCCGGACTTCCCGGCTGCGGGCCGGCGGCCGAGCGCGAGCCGGCGATGACGATGGAGGAGGCCTGTCGGCCGGTCCGCTCGAAGGAAGACCCGGCCGTCGCCCGGCTCCGGCGGGCGCTGCGGACGCCGATTGACGTGGCGTTCGACAAGACGCCGCTTGACAAGGCGCTCAAGGTCATCGGCGCGAAGGCGGGCGTGGCTATCTTCCCCGATCCGGACCTTGCGACCTCGGGCATTGACATTTCGTCGCGGTACGTGTGGCTGGCCGTTGACCGTGTGCCCGCGGACGAAGTGCTTTATCTGGTGCTCTCGGGAGACATGGCATACGTCGTCGAGGTTGATCGTGTCCTGGTGACAACCCGAGACGCAGCACTGCATAAGATGCCCTGCGTCCTCTACCCCGTGGCGGACTTGGTCCGCTCCGGTGCTCCGGAACCGCAAATCGGCTACGTGGAACAGAGGGACATTATCAAGCAATACGTCAACAACATGTCCGACCGCGGTGTAGCTGCCTGGACCGACGAGGGCGGCCCCGCCACCATGGACTATTACGACGGAGTTTTCTTCGTGACCCAGACGCCGCGCGGCCACGAGCGCATCATGGACCTTCTGACCGTGCTCCGGAAAGCAAAGGCCCAAGCGGGTTCAAGTGAGCCTGTCCGCATGGCGGAAACCGCCGGCGCGAAACACATTTGCCAGCGCCTCGCCGAACGAATAGACGTTGACTTCGAAAAAGTGAGCCTCTCGGAAGTTCTGGAGCACCTGCGGAAAACCCAGGAAAGTATTAATATCGTCGTCGATCCGGACCTTGGCGGGGAAGGAATCGATCTGACCACGCGCGTCGTCACGCTGAAGTGCAAGCAGGCGCCCATCGGCGAGATTCTCTCTTTCGCGCTCGGCCATGACTTGGCGTATCGAGTTTATCCCCACCATGTACTGGTGAGCACGCGGGCCAAATTGTACGCGGACCTGCCGATGGTCATGTATCCGATCCTCGATGTCGTGAAGGCGACCGCAGGCGAATCTCCCTTAGGCAAACCGTTTGGGGCCGGGGTGGGGGAGGATGTGCTCGCGGTTGGCTGGCAAGAGGCGGGGGATATCATCAAACACACGGTGAACAACATGACTGACCCCAATGTGGCGGCGTGGACCGACGAGGGCGGGTCCGCCGCCATGGACCATTACGACGGCGTTCTCATCGTGACACAGACGCCGGAGGGCCACGAGCGCATCATGGACTTTCTGACCGTGCTCCGGAAAGCAGAGGCCCAAGCGGGTTCAAGCGAGCCTGTCCGCATGCCGGAAACCGCCGGCGCGAAACACATTCGGCGGCGCCTGGCCGAACGCATCGACGTCGACTTTGAGAATGCCCCGCTCCTCGGGGTCCTCGACTCCCTGCGAGAGGCACTCAAAGACGTCAACCTGGTCTTGGCCCCCGACCTGGATAAAGCAGGCATTGATCTTACTCTTCGCGATGCCGTGCTCAAGTGCAAGCAGGCGCCCATCGGCGAGATTCTCTCTTTCGCGCTCGGCCATGACTTGGCGTATCGAGTTTATCCCCACCATGTACTGGTGAGCACGCGGGCCAAATTGTACGCGGACCTGCCGATGGTCATGTATCCGATCCTCGATGTCGTGAAGGCGACCGCAGGCGAATCTCCCTTAGGCAAACCGTTTGGGGCCGGGGTGGGGGAGGATGTGCTCGCGGTTGGCTGGCAAGAGGTGGGGGATATCATCAAACACACGGTGAACAACATGACTGACCCCAATGTGGCGGGGTGGGCGGACGAGGGAGGCCCTGCCAGCATTGAATATTATGATGGTCTTTTCGTCGTGACCCAGACGCCCGAGGGACACGAGCGCATCGCAGAGTTGCTGAACTTGCTGCGCCAGGGCCTCGCCCGCGTCGAGAGGCAGTTGCAGGAATGAACGCCTTGGTCGTTTACTTTTCGCAGACGGGGAACACGCGGCAGGTGGCCGAGGCGGTCGCACGCGGCCTCTCGAACGAGGGGTGCGAAAGCATCACCGTCCGCCCCATCGAGAAAGTCGGCCCGGAGGAGTGGCGCGGCTGCGACATCTTCGTCCTCGGCACGCCGGTCTTCTATTACAAGGAACCGGCGAACGTCCGCGCCTGGATCCGCGGACTTGCTGCGCGGGCCCCCGTGCCGGCGTTCACGTTCATCACGCACGGCGGCAACCCGACGAACACCTTCCGCCGGCTTCAGAAACTGCTGAAGCCGAAGGGCGGCCGCGTGCTCGGCTCCTTCGAGTGCTTCGGCTACGACACGTATCCGATCTACCTGAAATCGTTCCGCCAGTGGGGCCACCCGGACGCCGAGGACCTTGCTTCGGCCGAGACGTTCGGCGGCGAGATGGCCGCGAAGGCCGGGCGGTTCCTTGCGGGCGAGTTGGTCTCGGAGGCCGCGTACAAGTTCGTGGGCGGCAAACACTTCCGGCTCTCGTGGATTTGCCGCCGGCCGATCCTCAACACGTTCTTCCCGAAACTCAACCTGCGCCAAGACCTGTGCACGGCGTGCGGCGCGTGCGCGGGCGCGTGCCCGACGGAAAACATCGAGATGGCTCCCGGCCCGCGGTTCCTCGACCGCTGCATCCACTGCTACCTGTGCGAGCGCATCTGCCCGCAGAACGCCATCCAGTGCGACTGGCGCCGCCTGACCAAACGGATGAACCCCTGAGGTGCACGCGGTGCGGTTGCCGCGTGTTCACGAGGGCGGCTGCGGGTGGATCTGTTGCTGGGCAATCGTGCGTGTACGATCTCACCCCGCCCCGCCCGGCCACCCGAGGAGTTGCACGAAGCGCGGGACAAAGAGGATCAGCCCGACGACGAGCGCCCCGATGGCCGCCATCAGCACGGCCGCCGCCGCCACGTCTTTCGCCATTTTCAGGATGGGGTGCCGCTCGCTCGAGACCGCGTTGGCCAGGACCTCCAGCCCCGTGTTGAACCCCTCCGCCACCCACACGAGCACGATGGCGATGGTCAGGTCGCACCACTCGCCGGCGGTGAACGGCCTGACCATGACGTGCAGGACGGCCGCCAGCACGAGCGCCAGCGCCGAGGCCACGGCGTGCAGCCATGCGTTGTGCTGGCTGCGCAGAACGAACCACACACCCATAAAGGCATGTCGCAAACTCCGCACCCGCCCGACCACCGTAAAGGGCGACGGGTAGAAGACTTTCGTCTCCAGGCGGTCCTCGTTGCGTCGCTCTTCGTCCGAGCCGGTCGGCGGTTGGGCCATCACGCCTCTCCCGCGGCTTTGAGTTCCCGGAGCCGCGTCTGCATCACGGCCCGCTTCTCGTCCGGCAGGTCCTCTTCCGCGAGCAGCCGGCGCACGCCGTCCTCGAACATCGGCCGCGCAAACTCGCTCGTGAAGTAACGGTCCGGCCGCGCCGAGATCATCTTCAGGAACCCCTCGAACTCCTCGAAGTACGATCCGTAGATGTGGAAACTGTCGGCCACGTGGACGTACTCGCCCGGCTCAACGCCCAACTCCCCCGCCACTTGTCGCTGGAGTTCCGTGAAGGCGAACATGTTCATAAATGCCGCTTTAAATGCGTCGTTCGAGCGGATATGGATCGCAAGGTTCAGCCGGTCGGGCCCGCCCGCCTCGTCTTTCTCCACCCGAAACCACATCCGCTGAAGGCACGCCGGGTCGGCGATGCCAACGTCCTGCCACGCCTGCCACGTCACCGCCTGGGCCCGCCGCGTGTACGGCGCCAGGCGAAGCATCCGCACGGCCTCCGCAATCTGGTCGATGGGCTCGTCGATCCCCGGCACCCGGTAGGCCCGCAGACGTTCGTGGTACGTGTACTCCCACTTGCCCTCCTCGGGGGCGACCCAATGATCGTGCACGCCGTAGAGCACCTCGGCCCGGTACGACTCCAGGTCTTCCAGGCCGCCGGGAAACGCCTTGTGGATGCGCGGTTCGGCAAACGGTTCGGTGACGTGGATGAGGCAGGCGACGTCGCGGCTCTCGGGATCACCGGGCTTGTCGTACTGCGTGCGGAACCGCGCCCCCTCGTCCCAGCACCGGAGGACGGCCGTCTCCCAGCCTTGCGGCAGCGTCCGCTCCTGGACGTGAATCGATTTCACGAATACCTCGCCCTTCTCAGCGGTGTAGGAATCTGACCCCCGGTGCGTTGCTGTGCTGTCCGGCCGCCGGCGCGCCGAAGCCGCGATGGCGACGGCGAATTGTAAGCCCCCGCCCGCCCTGGAGCAAGACGAATTGCCAAGCCATCGAGCGGCGCAGCGCAGCAGACCCACTAAGCGGTTGCGAGAACGGCACCCGCTCGCTTACGCTCGCGGCTAGTTACACCCCGCATAGCCCCGAGCGCAAGCGAGCCGCGCCTGTGCCACGGCCGGTCTTGTCCGGCCGTGCGTTGTACGTTCTGTGGCTTGCTCCCAGACCTCCGAAAAATCCCTTGCAGCCGCCGCCGCCCCTGGGAAGATGGATGCACACGGAAGCACCTGGGGCCAAAACCGTTTTCGCTCGATCGCGAGGAGCCTGCCATGACCCAGCCGCCGCCTGACCCGGCGACACTGGCCGTGCCGCCACTGCCCAAGGCCCCGCCGACGAGCGGCCTGGCCGTTGCGAGCCTCATCTGCGGAATCGCGGGGGTTTGTACGGGCGGGGTCGGCGGAATCGTCGGCATCATCCTCGGGATCGTGGCTCTCGGGAAGATCAAACGCAGCGGCGGCGCCATGGGTGGACGAGGACTTGCCATCGCCGCAATCATCGTCGGCGCCGTCACCCTCGTGATGGGAGCGATCTTCCTCGGCATGCCAGTGGTGGTTTACCTGTTTGCCCGAGACCAGCGCGAATGGAACCGGGAAGTCTGGGACGAGGCCAAGGAGGACGCCGCCAGGGAGGAAGAGTTCTTGGGCGGCGACCTGAACTGGGCGCCGGGCCTTCCTCTCTTACAGGCCATCCTGCACCGCGCGGCGCCGGCGGTTCGGCAATCCGGATTGGCCCTTGGGTTCGTGACGGCCGCCGTGCCCATGCAAATCGTGAGAGGTGGCCCCTTATGACCCAATCGCCGCCTGACCCGGCGACACTGGCCGCCCCGCCACTGCCCGAGTCGCCGAAAACGAGCGGCCTGGCCGTCGCAAGCCTCATCTGCGGCATCGTGGGGGTTTGTACGTGCGGCATCGGCGGCATCGCCGGCATCGTCCTCGGCATCATGGCGATGGGGCGCATCAAGCGCAGCGGCGGCCAACTCGGAGGCAGGGGGTTGGCCGTGGCGGGCCTCGTTGTTTCCATCATCGCGATCATCGTCGGACTGGCGATCATCGCCGGGACGGGGGCGGCCTGGTTCTACGCCGAGCGCCGGTACGACGTCATGCAGTTCAGGACCAACGTCCAGGTCCTGTGTCGCAGCGCCATGACGTACAGCGCGGTCCACGACGGCCGGTTGCCGCCGCCCGACTCGTGGCCGGACGCCCTCATGGCAGAGGGTCTCATCACCGACCTCGACATCCTGACCGACCCGGCCGACCCCGGCGCCGGCCGCGCCGTCGCCATGAACCGGGCCGCGGCGGGCGGCCACACCTACGACGCGGCACGCGCCGGCGATACGGTCCTGCTGTTCGAGTGCGCCCCCGGGAGCCCGCTCTCCGGCGGCCGCGACCTCCTGCCGCCCGCGCCGCGACACCCTGGCGGCTACGTCATCGGGTTCCTCGACGGCCGCACCCGGCAGGTGCCGCCCGACCGCATCGACAGCCTCGTCTGGAACCCGAAACCCGGATAGCCTTTGACCGAAAGGGAACCGCGATGACCTCGAGTCCACCCGACACGCCGCCTGAGCCACCGGCCGCCCCGCAGACTGCGCCGACCGATGCTTTGCCGGGCGGCACGAAAACCAGCGGCCACGCGGTCGCGAGTCTCATCCTGGGCATTGTGGGACCGTGCACGGTCGGCCTTGCGAGCATCGCGGGGCTGATTCTGGGCATCGTCGGCCTCTCGAAGATCAAGAAGAGCGCCGGGGCCATCCGGGGCCAGGGCTTGGCCATCGCCGGCATCATCCTGTCG
Organism: uncultured Anaerolineales bacterium; assembly: GCA_964539385.1. Lineage (GTDB taxonomy): Bacteria > Planctomycetota > Phycisphaerae > FEN-1346 > FEN-1346 > JAUVZF01. The sequence goes on from CAZIJC010000115.1 coordinate 14,250, forward strand.
GCCCTGGGCGTCTTGATGCTGGCGCTCGCGCCGATTCTGGTCGCGATTCTCTTGCCGGCCATTGTCGGGGCCCGGCACCAGGCCCACGCGGTGATGTGCATGAACAACCTGAAGCAGATAACCACGGCAGCCCACGTGTACGCCACCGATATGGACAACAGGCTGCCGCCGCCCGATTCGTGGCCGGAGAAACTCCTTCCGTACATGGGGTCGGAAGACGTGCTGAACGATCCGTCGGACCCGGCCGCCGGCCGGGCCGTCGCCATGAATGCGGCTCTGGATGACATGCATCTGGACGCCGTGCGCGACGCCGGCCGCACGGTGATGTTCTTCGCGTGCGCCCCGGGCGCGCCGACGGCCGGCGGCCCGGAACTCCTGCCGCCCGAGCCGCGCTACCGCGGCGGCCACATCATCGCCTTCTGCGACGGACACGTGGAACGCGTCCTGCCGGAGGAACTCGACAACCTCATCTGGGACCCGAAGGGGGAAGGGCCAAGCAACTAGCGTCGGCTGCGCCCGCAGCGCGAAGGCTTCCGCGGCGTTCGTCATTCGTT
>CAZIJC010000116.1:0-14575 GCA_964539385.1 uncultured Anaerolineales bacterium
GTGCCGTTCTCGCCACGGCAAAAGACTTACGTAAGTCCGCTTAGCGACGGCCCAGGCCGACTCCGAGCCGGCCCCCATGGCCGTTGCATTGTCCGGTTGCCGCCCGTATAATCCCGCGCGGGCTGGTCCTGCGCAGGCGGAGCGTCTTGGCGCAGCGGCGCTCGCGCGAAGGATGAAAGCGCTGCTTCGCAACGTAGTCGTGGGCCCCGGTGTCGGAGACAGAACGTGCCGCGCGACATTCCCGTCGGCAACGGCAACCTGCTCATCGCGTTCGACGCCGATTACCAGATCCGCGACCTCTACTTCCCGTACATCGGCCAGGAGAACCACGCCGGGTGGGGGCCCTGCCGTTTCGGCGTCTGGGCCGACGGGCGCCTCGCCTGGACCACCGACGAGGAGTGGCAGAAGCAACTGCTGTACCTCGCCGAGACGCTCGCCACCGACGTCACGCTCAGCCACTCCGGCCTGGGCGTGGACCTCGAGTGCAACGACGCCGTGGACTTCAACCGCAACGTTTACCTCCGCAAGGTCCGGGTGACGAACCGGGCCGACCACGCCCGCGAGATCCGCCTCTTCTTCCAGCAGGACCTCTCGATGTACGGGGCCAAGGTCGGCGACACCGCCTACTACGACCCGCGCCTCAGCGCCGTTGTCCATTACCGCCGCGCCCGCTACGTCCTGGCCGGCTTCTGCCGCACCGAAGACGGCCGCGACCGCCACGGCGTCGAGATGTTCGCCACCGGCACGTGCGGGTTTCGCGGGGCCGAGGGCACCTGGCGCGACGCCGAGGACGGACGCCTCTCGGGCAACCCCATCAGCCAGGGAGCCGTCGATTCGACCATCGGCATCGCCGTGACGCTCGAGGCCGGCGGCGAGGAGACGTTTTACTACTACCTCGTGGTCGCCCAGTCGCAGGAGGAACTCCGCGAACTCTACGGTGTGCTCAAGGACCGGAGCCCGGCGATGATGCTCCAGCGGACGATCGGCTACTGGCGGGCGTGGGTCAACGGCCCGGCCTACAACTTCGGCAACCTGCCGCAGTCCGTCCAGGACCTCTTCAAGCGGAGCCTGCTCGTCATCCGGACGCAGATCGACAACCGCGGCGCCGTCATCGCCGCCAACGACAGCGACGTCCTCCAGTTCTCGCGCGACACGTACTCCTACATGTGGCCGCGCGACGCCGCACTCGCCTGCCACGCACTCGACCTGGCGGGCTTTCCCAACATCAGCCGACGCTTCTACGCCCAGTGCCGCGACCTCCTGACCGAAGAGGGCTACCTCCTGCACAAATACAACCCCGACGGGACGCCCGCCTCCTCCTGGCATCCCTGGCTGGTGGACGGCAAGCAGCGGCTGCCGATCCAGGAAGACCAGACCGCCCTGGTCCTGTGGGCGCTGTGGCGGCACTTCTGGCTGTACAAGGACGTGGAGTACGTGCGGCCGCTGTATCACTCGCTCATCCTGAAGGCCGCCGATTTCATGGTCGATTTCCGCGACCCCGAAACCGGCCTGCCCAAGCCGTCCTACGACCTGTGGGAAGAGCGGTACGGCATCCACACGTACACGTGCGCCACGGTGTACGGCGGGCTGGTGGCGGCCCGCAACTTCGCCCGGGTCTTCGGCAACGCCGCCCTGGCCGAGAAGTACGACCGGGCGGCCGAAGAGGTCCGCGCCGGCATGGCCGAGCACCTCTGGAGCGAGGAGCACGGCCGCTTTCTCCGACGCCTTGTTCCCAACGAGAGCGGCGAGATGGAGGCCGACGCCACCATCGACGCCAGCCTCTTCGCCACCTTCAAGTTCCACGCCTTCGAGGCCACCGACCCGCGCGTGGCCTCCACCATGGACGCCGTCGCCCGCGCGCTGTGGGTCAACACGCCCGTCGGCGGCATCGCCCGATACGAGAACGACACCTACTACCGCGTCTCGACCGACCGGCGCGGCGTGCCGGGCAACCCGTGGTTCGTCTGCACGATCTGGATGGCGGATTACTACATCGCGCGCGGCTCGACCGTCGAGGAACTCAAAGAGGCGGTGCCCATCTTCGAGTGGGCCGCGGGGCACGCCCTGCCGTCCGGCGTCCTGGCCGAGCAGGTGGACCCGTACACCAACCAGCCGCTCTCCGTCAGCCCCCTGACGTGGAGCCACGGCACGTTCGCGCTGACGCTCATCAAGTACCTTCAGAAACTCGAGGACCTGCACCGGTGCCCCACCTGCGGGCGGAGCATCTTCCGGATGGACCGCGGCGGGAGGCACCAGATACGCAACCATTCCTGGCAGCAGGCTCACGAAGTCTTCGAGACCGACGAGCAGACACCCGACCTCGTGACCGTCGGCACCTTCAACGACGACGGGCGGCGGATTACCCTGTCGGTCAATACGCGCGACTGCCTGGGCTGCGGCGTGTGCCTGGCGCGGTGCCAGCCGAAGGTCTTCCAGATGTGCAACGACAAGTCCTACATCAGCATCCGCCGGCTGGCCGCATGCGTCCTGTGCCGCGAGTGCGTTACCTACTGCCCCATCGGCGCCATCCAAATCAAGACCGAGCCGGCCGAGAACCCGGCCGCCGACGCGCAGCCGTAACGCCTGCCGCTTACTGACGTGCGCGGCTAGTTCGCGTGCCTGACTAGCCACGACCGTAAGGGAGCCAGAGCCTTGCACCTCGGCGCCGACGACCTGCGCAACCTCGACCGGGCACTCACGAAAGAGTGGCTCCTCGCCGACGGCGCGGGAGGCTACGCCTCCTCCACGGTCCTGGTGTGCCCGACGCGCCGCTACCACGGCCTGTGGGTGCCGGCGCTGAAGCCGCCGCTCGCGCGGCACGTGGTCCTCTCGCACATCGACGAGCACCTCATCACGGCCGACGGCGAAACGTGGCTCTCCACCACCGAGTACTCGGGCGGCTTCCATCCCGACGGGGCCGCCGTGGCGGAGCGGTTCGAGGCGGAACCCCTCCCGCAACTCGTCTCCCGCGCCGGCGGCGCGACGGTCGCACGCCACGTCGTTCTGCTCTCCGAAGGCGGCGGCGTCTGCATCGCCTACACCGTTGAGGCCGACGGCCAGTGGACGCTGGACCTGGCCCCGATGCTTGCCCTCCGGTCGATGCACGACTTGGGGCACGCCCGCGAGACGGTACGCGTCGAACCGATCCATACGGACCCCTGCGGGGCCGACGACGCCTGCGGTTTCCACGTGCTTTCCGAACGTCTGCCCGGCGTCTTTCTGTGGACCGATGCGGCAGAGGCGGCTGCGAACGTGGCCCCCACGTGGTACGAGGGCGTTTTGCTCCGCGTCGAGCGCCAGCGCGGGTACGACTTCACCCAGGACCTGCTCGCCCCCGGCCGCTGGACCCTCCGCGGCACGGGCGCCGGCGAGTTTCGCTTGTGCTGTTCCTTCGACCCGCCGGGCGCCGCCTTACCGAGCCCGCCGCGGAAGCGGCGGGACACTTCCATCCACCCTGGCACGTCCGAGGAGGCGCCTGACACCTTCTCGGCCCTCTTCCGCGCCGCCGACGCCTTTCTTGTGCGGCGAACCGTCGGCGGCGAGGACCTGACGACCGTCATCGCAGGCTACCCCTGGTTCGGCGACTGGGGCCGCGATGCCATGATCGCCCTGCCGGGCCTGGCGATCGAGACGGGGCGGCTGGACGCGGCCGAGAGCGTCCTCAAGGCCTTCGCCTCGGCCACGAGCCAGGGGATGATTCCCAACCGTTTCGACGAGGAGACGGGCGAACCGGCATATAACACCGTGGACGCCAGCCTGTGGTATCTCCAGGCCCTCGCCGCCTGCGTCCGGCAGGGAGCCGATGCCGCGCGCCTGCGCAGAGACCTCTGGCCTGCCGCTTGCGAGATCGTCGAGCGCTACGCCGCCCCCGCGCGGTTCGGCATCCACGCCGACGCCGACGGCCTCATCGCGGCGGGCTCCGAGGACACGCAACTGACGTGGATGGACGCGCGGACGAGCGATGACCGGCCCGTCACGCCGCGCTACGGTAAACCGGTCGAGGTCCAGGCCCTGTGGCTCTCCGGTCTTGCGCTCATGGAGGAGATGGCGCTCGTGCTCGGCGAAGAGCCGCCCGCGCCCTGCGCCCTGCGCCGGCGGGCACGCGACGCCTTCGAGAACCTCTTCTGGAACGACGAGACCGCGTGCCTCTATGATTGCGTCTTCCCGGACGGGCGGCGCGACCCGGCCATCCGGCCGAACCAGATCTTTGCCGTCGGCCTGCCGCACGCGCCGCTTACCGGCCGGCGTGCCACGTCGGTCGTCCGGACCGTTTGCGCCAAACTCATGACGCCGCGCGGTCTTCGGACGCTCGCGCCCGCCGATCCCTCGTATAAAGGAACGTACGGCGGCGGCCCCGACGAGCGGGATGCGGCCTACCATCAGGGGACGGTGTGGCCTTGGCTCCTGGGACCGTACGTGGACGCGCTCTTTAAGGTGGAGCCGCGCGATCGCGCCCGCGCCGAGGCGGGCCAGATTCTGGCGGACCTTCTGGATTCGATGGACGAGGCCGGGCTGGGTTACTTGAGCGAGGTCTTCGACGGCGACCCGCCGCACCATCCCGGCGGCTGCATCGCCCAGGCCTGGTCCGTCGCTGCCGCGATTCACGTGTGGCGCGTCCTGGAGACCACCGGAGGCATGCCGTGAGGCATTGCGGATTTCGGATTGCGGATTGCGGATTGGCGCTGCTCGTGACCCTCGTGTTGGCGTCGCCGGCCCTGGCCCAGAGCGTCGACGTCACCGCCTCGCTCGACATCACCGGCGGCCTCGCCCGCGTGGGCGCCTACGTGCCGGTGACGCTGAAGGTGACGAACCGCACGGACAAGGACATAGCCGAGGTGTTCGTGACGACCGGCGGGCCGGTGGACGTGTGCTGCGAGTGGCGCCTCGCGCCCGGCGAGACAGACGAGAAGGTGCTGCCGGTCTACTACGCCGGCGGCGACCTGGCGCCGGCGGTTGAGTTCCGCGACGCCGACGGCAACAGCGTCGCCTGCGCAAAAGCCACGCTGCCGCCGGTCCGTCCGCTTCCCGAAGACAAGGCGCTAATCGCCATCCAGAAGGGCCTGCCCAACACCATTTACGAGGTCGTTCCTCAGCCTTTGTGGATTTCGGCAGAGGACCTGGGCCAAGCGTTGCGTTGCGGAGTGTTGGACGTCGTTGTCGTGGATAGGGAGTTGCGACTTCCCGGCGGCCGAGCGGTTCGGATCGACAACAGCCTTTCGCGTCCCGGCAACCTGAAGTACGCTCTATTCCCGGGTGGCGTGGACGGGCCCATTCAGCCCGCCATGTACGGACTTTTCGATTCACGCTCCCGCAGAGCCGGGGACCGCCAACGGCTGTGGCTATGGCTGGGCCTGTTCGTTGTGGCCGTAGTGGCCGGCGGTGTGCTCGTTCATCGGCGAGGCGCGCTCTTTGTGGCGGGATGCATGGCGCTGCTCGCGGCAGGCGCGACCACTTGCATCTGGCTGCTGGCGCCCGCCAACAGCGCCACGCTTCAGGACGCGCGCATCTTCTACGTGGATCCGTTTCCAGCCACGGCAGTCGCTGCATCCTCGATTCCAAGACTGAGGGCGCCTGCGGCGCTGGAGCACGTCGTCCACCTCCAATCACGTGGAGCGGCTCACGCCTGCTACCGGCCGGGGCAACCGGGCGTCACGCCCCTTCCCTGGCCGGTGCTCGCGGAGGCCCAGGACCTTTTCCGGCAGCAGTTCACGCTTGTTTGCCAAGCGCAAGAGCGGGTCGAGTCGCATGCAAGGCAGGTCCTGCTGCACATCCTCGACACGCTTGATCCACCGTTCGGACTGTCGGTCGAAGACGTATCCGTGGAAGCGCTCAGAACGCTGGCGGATAGGCCCGACTGCATCAACGCCGTGCGCGTGGAGGGGCTTCGCGGGACGGACGCGGGCGGCCGGTCCCAGACCGTCGACGCCTGGGCCGTCGAGTGGCAGGGGAGCGAGGACCCGAACGTCGCCTACGCCGGACGAAGCCTGAAGTGGTGGGACCACGAGCGGCGCGAAGGCGATGGGCCGTTCCTGTTGGCATGGTTCCACGACCCGTTGCCAGCGGGCCGGAAGCGGGGGAACGAATACCTGCGCCTCCCGGCCCTCGTCGTCTACAGCGAAGCGCCGAAACAGGACTGACCGGGTGGCTCTGGGAAGGCTGTGCGACCCTTCACGCCGCCTCACCTTGACACACCCGTTTCTCCCGCATTGACCACCGGCTAAAGCGGTTCACCCATTAGTGGCGATAATAGATCGGGCAAGGGTCCACGGCACGCACGTGAGGAGGCGCAGGCGGGAGCGCGTGAAGGAACTCCAAGACACCCGGCGCACGGTCGTCAAGGAACGCGCCGTCCTGGTTGAAGTTATCCCGGGCGCTCCCGGCCAGATCGACGAGAAGGACCACCGCGACCGGATCGAGGAACTCCAGCGCCTCGCCGACACGGCCGGCGCCCGTGTCGTCGCCACGATGACCCAGCACCGCCGCCGGATCCACCCCGGCACGTACATCGGGCGCGGCAAGGTCGAGGAGCTGCGCACCCTCGTCCGCACCAAGCGGGCCAACGTCACCATCTTCGACCACGATCTGGCGCCCGCCCAGGTCCGCAACCTCGAGAGCGGCACGGGCGTCAAGACGGTCGACCGCAGCGAACTGATCCTCGACATCTTCGCCTCGCGCGCCCGAACGCACGAAGCGCGCCTTCAGGTGGAACTCGCGCAACTGGAGTATGCGTACCCGCGGCTCGCGAAGATGTGGACGCACCTGTCGCGCATCGAGGGCGGCATCGGGACGCGCGGCCCGGGCGAGACGCAACTCGAGACCGACCGCCGCATCGTCCGCCGCCGCATCAAGGACCTCAAGGAGCGGTTGGCCCGTGTCGACGCCCGCAAAGAACGCGAGGTCCGCTCCCGCCGACACCAACTGACCGTGGGCCTTGTCGGCTACACGAACGCCGGCAAGTCGAGCCTCCTGAACGCCCTGACCGGCGCCCACGCGTACGTCCAGGACAAACTGTTCGCAACGCTCGACACGCGGACCCGCTCCTGGCCCCTGCCGCACGGCCTGACGGCCCTGCTGTCGGACACGGTCGGTTTCATCCGCGACTTGCCGCACCACCTGGTGGCCTCGTTCAAGGCAACGCTCGAGGAGGCCGTCCATGCAGACATCCTGCTGCACGTTGTGGACGTCTCGACCGAACACGTCCGGGCCGACCTGGCCGCCGTCGCCACGGTGCTCGAAGAGATCGGGTGCGGCGAGAAGCCGCAACTCGTGGTCCTGAACAAGGTGGACCTGGTGACCGATCCGCTGCATCTGGACCTCCTCCAGCGCGCCTGCCCCGGCGCCGTCGCGACGAGCGCGACCACGGGCGCCGGTCTGGAAAACCTGGCCGACGTGGTGACCGAGCGCCTCGTGGGCCCCGAGACGGAAGCCACCGTCCGGGCCGACGCCGCCGACGGCCGCCTCCTGGCCTGGATCGACCAGCACGCGACGGTGCTGGAACGCGCGATCCAGGACGGCTGCATCGTCCAGACGGTTCGCCTGCCCCGTCGGCTGATTGATGAAATACCCCGCGTGGCGGAGGCGTCTTATACCGTGAGCGACGTGTCGCAGAACGGAGACGTTGCATGACGCGCAGCAGCACAACTCGGCGGCGTCCAACCAGGGGGGGCGCGACGGTCCTCGCGGCGCTGGCGGTCCTCGTCGGCGTGCCGCCGGCGGGCGGCGGAGAGTTCACCGTCCCGCCGCCGTCACACGACGAACGTGTCGAGGTCCAGCCCAACCGTGCCGAGGCGGGAACGACCGAGGCCGGACGCCACCTCTACCGTCTGCCCGAGAGTTACCACGGGCCCCTCGGCACGTTCAACCAGACGGCGCTCGTCGCGCATCAGAAGAGGCGGCGGGGCGTGATAAACGAGAAACTGGGAGTCCGCCTGCGGATGTCCGAGACCCGGCATTACCTGGTTTTCAGCGATGCGGACTCGGCCGTCGCGACCCGGTTCCGCAATTGGAGCGAGGCCCTCTACGGCAACCTGCTGAAACACTTCGGCCTGCCCGAGCGGGCCCGCGTCTGGGACGGCAAGTGCGTGGTGATCCTGTTTGCGCGGCGCCGGACGTTCGAGCAGTACGCGAAGGTGTTCGACGGCCACGACGCCGGCCGCGCGGGCGCCTACTTCGCAATCGAGCAGCACGGGCCGGGCCAGCCGAACCTGGTGCACATGTGTTTTCCGGCCGATTCGGGCGACGTGCGGCGTCAACAGGAACTGTTCGCCCACGAGGGAACGCACGCGTTCTTCGAACTCTATAAGACGCCCGGCCGCCTGCCGCTCTGGCTGCACGAAGGCTTGGCCGAGTACATGACCACCGTCAACGATCGGGCGCTTCGGGCGGCGAAGTGGCCGCCCGCCGTCCGGGCGGCGGCGGCAAAGAAGCCGATCTCCGACCTCTTCACGGCCAAGGCCGGTGACAGTCTCTCGCTCGAGCAGTACCGCGTGGCCCTCACGCTGGTGGATTTTCTGCTCGTGCAGGGGCGGCCGAAGTTCAAGGCCTTCGTTGATGCCCTCAAAGACGGCAAGGAGCAGGAGGCGGCGCTGCAGAAGGCGTACGGATTCGACTTCGCCGAACTCGAGCGCCGCTGGCGGGCCTACGTCCGCCGCAAGCCGACTGGGCAGTAGCATGTGTCCCGCGCAGAATGGCGGGTGGCATGGTCATCTCGAAGGGTGACCATGTTCGCATGGACGCCAGGGCGCCGGCGCTGCGGCGCGTATGCGTCCTCTCCCTCCTCCCCGCGTCCGCCCCCCGGGGGGGCACACATCCACGTGTCCCGCTGGCGTGTTCAAGATGGATGGGGCGGGACATCGGCAGTTCGGCCGTCACGCCGATGCCTTGCGACGGTGCGTAGTGTGACCAGTATCAACAGGCAGCCGCCTCCTGCAATCAGGCCCCACTGAAGCATGCCGGCCATAGCAGCGACATAGAAAGCGACACCGATCAGAGCGTTGGGCAAGCCAAGTTCGCTCCCGACCCAGGCGCACAGCAGGAGTGTCTCATAGAAGTTGTCCGTGGCAAAGCGCCACAACCCGACACCTGCTGCAAATGCCGGAAGGGCATACATAAGGTCCTTCCACTTCACCAGCCGCGGTTGGTTCATAGGCTGTCTCTGCTGTGCTTACGGTCCGGCCCTTGCCCGCAACGCTACCGCCGCTTGCCCAAGTGGGTAGTGCCGCTCATCGAAACTCTTCAGGACGCGATGATCAGGCATGAAACGAGAAAGCAACCAACTGCAAGAAGGCGGCCGCCCAATCTTCTCGATGCCGCCAAGGTCAGTCCAACTAGCACCGCAAGCGAGAGAACCGCCAGCCGGCCCACCGTGTTCATGTCCCCGTCGGTCGCAGAAGCGACGAGGGGGTGCTCGTTGAAGATGTGTTCGCCGAACGTGTCAGGGACGAGAACGACATCCCGATCCATCGCCCGTAGCGAGACGACGGCCCGGAGCCGCGTTAGGTAGGTTGCCGGCAGGTCTTCCAGGAACGTATCGCGCTGGGTAATGAGGCCGAGCAAGGGACGCCAGAGCCTGTTGGCGAATTCCGTGACGAACGCATGCCCGCCGTGCTCGTCCATCACCTCGTAGAACGCCCGCTCGTAGGTTGTGCCGCTGGGCGACCCCGCCAACCGTTTCACGTGAAAGTCGGAGATCTCGCGGTTCGCCCAGTTCTCGACCCGGTAGCGACTGGCGGCCAGAACGTAGAGCACGACCTCGGTCTCGATGTCGGACGAGAGGCGCGAGATCGCCAGCGGATACACCAGCCGCGTGTCCTTGTACGTGTACACGACCGGATGGGGCGCGATCGTGTCCTCCTCCGTCAGTTCCGGCCGCACCTTCATGGCCAACCAGCACCAGCCCTTGGCCACGTACCTCTCGAAGGCCTGCTCCGCTCCCTGGGGCACCGTGAAGTGGTTCGTGTCGAGCCACCGGATCAGGCTCTTGGCATCCTTGCCCGAGAGGACCACCCACTCGAAGATTCCGGCGGTGCCCAGGCTCTCAACCGTGACGCTTGAGCCCGCAGCCACGCGGGCCGCGCCGGTCCCGCAGCCCAACTTCGGGGTGCGCTTGTAGTAGTAGAAACGCGGGGCCGTCTCCTCTTCCAGCCTTCGAAAGATGCGTTCCCTCCCAGCCGCCACTCTCAGGGGCTTGGCGGGCACGGGGACAAGCCATGCCACCTCCTTCGGCCCAGCGCGGAAGTGCGTCCGAAGGATCACCTCTACGGTCTCGCCATCGAACACGAGTACCGCTTCCTGTTTGGGCGACTTCGCCAGGCTGCCCGTTTGCCCAACCTCGACCCTCACCGCGCGTGAGAACATGACGCCATCGGCCAAGGACACCGTGGCGAGAGCGAGAACAAGAATGACAGCCGTGGCTAAGCGAACCATGCGAAGCCTCCCTCGCGGAATTCAGGCGCGATAGTCTTTCCTCGTGGCCAGAACAACGAACCGAACCCAAAGGTACACCAGCAAGGGCACGCCAACACCACCAACCACATCCCGGACTGTGAGGAATCCGACGAGTCCCACCATGACTGCAACTGCCGCGAGCACGTTGCAGATGACTACGACTCCAAGAACTGTGCCGACCCCCGGTGTTGCCATGTGAAACAACTCGGCGATGCTGAGGCGTCTGGCGCCAGCACACACTCCCCAGACTGCAACGCTCACAAGCCACACGATGCCGAGCGCCAGGTCCATTCGAGAACCCGCAAGCGAGACCTACCCCGCGACCTGCATCTTACCATCCGATCCCCATGCGTACCAGCGGATACCCCCTCCTCCCCGCGTCCGCCTGGGGGTGGAGTCGGGCCGGAGTGGTCCACGGCGAAACCGCACCCGCGCGCGGCCTCTCGCGGCGGCCTGGGAAGGCCGCCGCGCGGTTTGCGCCCCGTTTCGTGCGGCGGGTCGGGAGACCCGCTGCGCAAGAGGCGGGTGTGGCAATTTTTTCTGGCAGCAGAAGTGAGCCGATGTGCCGGGCCTCTCGAGAGCCCGCCTCGGCGGGCTTTGCCCCGCAGGGGTGTAGGCCGGGGCTTTTACCCCCGGTGGCAGAAAGGACGCCCCCCTCTGTTTCCCCTTTCCCTCTCCCCGGGCCGCTTCAGCGGCCCGGGGAGAGGGAAAGGAAAAGGACGTAAGAGCCCTCCACGATGCGATCCCCGGCCTAAAAGGCCGGGTCTGGACCCCTGCGGGGGAAAGGCCCGCGAGCGGGCCTGAACACCATCCACACCGCCGCAACCGGTTGCCAGAAATCATTGCCACACCCCAAGAGGCGCGGGGGCGCGAACTCTTGTAGCCCCGGACCCCGCCGCGTGGTATAACTCCGGAGTCCCGGACCGCCGGGGGAGATGCGGAGACACGGCCGATGTTGGCGATGGGCGAGACGCGGCTGCTCTTCTACAGCGAAGGCCTGACGATGACCGGCTACGCCACGGCCATCGTCGGCGCGGGCGCGTTTCTGCTGGTGCTGGTGCACGGCTTGATTCGGGCGACCGGCTCGACCGGGGGCGACGGCGGGGGAGAGGGCAAGGCCGTCGATCCGATCCTTCCGATGTGGCAGGTTCTCGTGGGCCTTTCGCTGGCGGCCCTTGTGTTTCTGATGACCTGGGTCGCCGCCGGCGATGCGGCCTGGCAGGTCCGGTTGGCGCTGATGGGCCTGGTGGGGCTGGCGTGCGGCGTGTGGGTCCTGTTCTTCTACCTGCGGGTGTTCAATTACCTCGGGCGGTTGCCGATGGCCGGCCTGCTGGCGATGCGGCTGCTGGCGATCCTGTTGCTCGTGCTCCTCATCTTCAAGCCGGTCCTGAGTTTCGAGGAGACCCTGGAGCACCGGACCGACCTGTACCTGCTGGTGGACGCGTCGGAGTCGATGTCCGTGAGCGATTACCCCGACACGCCCCACCGCCTCAGTTTGGCCACGCGGCAGGTCGAGGAGTACCTGAAACGGCTCCAGACCGCCTTCGAGGTCAAACGCTACTGGTTCGACACGCGGGCCCACCAGGTTGAGCAAGACCAGTGGCCCAACCCGGAGGGCGACGCCACCAACATCACGCGGGGCGTCAAAGACGTGCTGGCGGCCGCGCGGCTCATCGACACCAGCGGCATCATCCTGATGAGCGACGGGCTGCACAACGCGGGCGGCGACGTCGTCAAAGAGATCGCCGCGCTCGGACCGCCGCGCATCTACACCGTCGGCATCGGCACCGACCTGACGGCCCAGAGCGGGTACCAGGACATCAGTATCGAGAACGTCCGGGCGCCCGAGGAATCGACCGTCAATAACATCGCGAAGATCACGGTGGACATCGAGGCCGTGGGCCTCGCGGACCGCGGCATCCAGGTGGAACTGCGTGAGGCCGATGCGCCGGTCGCCTCGGTGCCGCTGCGGCTCGACGCGGCGCCCGGCAGCCAGAGCGCGACGCTCACGTTCACCCCCGAGACGGTCGGCCGCCACACGTACGGCGTCCGCATCCGTCCCGACCCGGCCGAGCGGCGCTCCGAGAACAACGAGCGCGATGTCCACATTCTGGTGACCGATCCGAAGATCCGCGTCCTCTACATCGAGGGCGTCGTGCGGCCGGAGTACAAGCCCCTGAAGAGCGTTCTGGAGACCGACCCGAACGTCCAACTGCTGGCGCTGGTGCAGGTGAAGCGCGGCGAGTTCCTCCAGTCGGGCAGCATGACGGGCGTGTCGCTGACGGGCTTCCCGCAGACGCTTGAGGACATGCGGAAGTTCGACGTGTACATCGTCGGCGACCTCGACCGCAGTTACTTCTCGAAGGCGCAACTTACGAACCTCAAGACCGCCATCGGCGAAGGACGCGGGCTGGTCATGGTCGGCGGGTACAACAGTTTCGGCCCCGGCGGGTACGAGGGCACAGCGATGGAGGAGATCCTGCCCGTGGCGGTAGGTGCGCGGAGCATCGGCCAGGAGACCACGCCGTTCGTCCTCAAACTGACGCCCGAAGGCGCCAACCATCCCATCTTCTACGGCACGAAAGACTTCTTCCGGTACCAGAGCGATGCGCCCCGCCGGCGGCTGCCGTACCTGAAGGGCTGCAACATCCTGGCCCGGGCCAAACCCGGCACGAGTATCCTGGCCGAGCATCCCGAACGGACGGGCGCGACCGGGCCGCTCGTCGTTCTGGCGGTCCACAACTACGGCAAGGGCCGCGCCGCCGCCTTTGCCGCCGACACAACCTACCAGTGGTACCTGCCGTTCAAGGCAATGGGCCGCGAGTCGCCGTACATCAAGTTCTGGGGTCAGATGGTCCGGTGGCTGGCGAACAAGGAGGTCAAGCAGCAGTCGGACGAGCCCGGCGTGGACCTGCTCGTGCGCAAACCGTTTTACAACCCCGGCGAGAAGGTCCTCGTGCGGGCCAAGGTCCGGGCCGAGGAAGGACGGGTCACCAACTTCGCCACGACCACCGGCGTCCTGCTGGGGCCGGGCAACGAGCGCCAAAGCCTGACGCTCGCCCTTGTGCCCGGTTCCGTGGGCGTGTACGAGACGACGCTCGAGGCGCTCGATCCGGGCACGTACAAGGTGCTCGTCGAGGCGAAGAAGGAGGGCGTCGCCCTCGGCAAGGGCGAGGTCGAGTTCGCCGTCGGCCGGCCGAACCAGGAGTTCGACCGGTTGAGCATCGACCGGGCGCTGCTGAAGAAAATCGCCCAGGCCACCGGCGCCGACTATTACGAACCCGCCGCCTTCGGCGACCTCGTGGAACGTCTGCGGACGCTGATGATCAAGGAAGACATCCACCGCGAGGTCGGCATCCAGACGGTGCCGGGCCTGTTCCCCATCCTGTTCGGCCTGTTCCTCGCCATCGTGACGGGCGAGTGGCTGCTGAGGAAGTATTATCAACTGAACTGAAAGCGCGAAGCCGCGGCGCGCCGCGGCCTACGTGTGACGCGGCACGTTTCAGCCGCGACCCATCGGGGAGCGCGTCTTTGTCCTGGGACCTGTCATCGTGGCTCCGCCTGGCGACCGTCAGCATGGTGCTTTGCGCCGCAGCCCGGGGTGATGGCGCACCGCATGAAATCGAGAACGCCCACGCCATGACCGAGCCGGCTCTGCCCCGTGCCGCACGCGGCGCAGGCGAGCGCATCGAAATCGAGACCGATTGCCTCAAGGCGGAGGTCTGGCCGCGCGGCTACGTGAGCGGCGTCAAAGCCAACACGCTGCTCGACAAGAAGACGGGGGCGCGCGACGGTTCCTTCGGCCTCGACATCGTCGACTTCCTCATGGGGCCGGGGGCCGAAGGCGGCGCGCCATACGAGTTTAACAACAAGGTGCACGGCCGCATCGCCAAGCATTACGTCGAACTGCCGCAGATCTGTACGCAGGCGAAGCGCATCGAGTCGGAGTTTGTCGTCGGCCGCGATTTCGTCGCCGTCCGTCAATGGTGGCGGTACACGAAGGCCGCGCCGGGTTATGCGCCGGGATCGCTCTGGGAACAGACGCTCGTCTTCCCGATGGGTCGGCGCTGGTTCCTGGCGAGCGACCGCATCACGAGCGCAAGCGACGTCGAGAACGTGTTCCTGCGGA
>CAZIJC010000117.1:0-14340 GCA_964539385.1 uncultured Anaerolineales bacterium
TGCCATTCAGGTTCAAGTAACCTGTAGGACATTACTTTTACTTGGCTCAGTAACCTTGAGCCTCTCGCTCCTCTGGGTCTTCAAACAGCGCGCGCCCGTACGGGCGGGTAACGCCGGCGCGGCGCACAACCCGGGCGAACCGAAATCACGCGCCCGTACGGGCGGCTAACCTTTGCGATGTCGCAGCGTGTGCCCCGGTGATGCACGCCCTGTTTTAACCTTCCGGCTCGCGTTGTGCTACAAGGATTCGGTCCAGGCCGGCGTAATCTTTGAGGACCCGGACGTCGAGGAGGCCGCGGACGGTCGAAGCCGCCTCGGCCGCCCTGGCGCCCTGGCCGGCGCCGATTTCCACGAGCAACGTTGCTGTGGGCTTCAGATAGGCCCGCGCGCCCTTGAGGATGCGTTCGATGACTTCGGTTCCGTCGGGCCCGGCCACGAGCGCGTCGCGTGGTTCGTGTTCGCGTATTTCGCGCGGGAGGCCGTTCCACTCGGCCTCCGCGACGTACGGTGGGTTGGCGACGAGAAAATCCGCGGGCGCCGCGTCGGCGGCATCGAGGGCGTCGTACAGGTCGCCTTCCAGAAACGCGACTCGGGCCCCGACGCCGTGGGCCTGGGCGTTGATGCAGGCGACCTCAAGCGCCGCCGGCGAGATGTCCGTCGCCGTGACGTGGCAATCCGGCAGGCGGACCGCCAGACTCACCGCCACGCATCCGCAGCCGGTGCACAGGTCGATGGCCGTGAGGGGCCCGGACGGTTCCATCTCACCACCCTCAAGGAGCGGGGCCGGGGTGGCGCCGCTTAGGCGCAGGACCTCCTCGACAAGCATCTCCGTCTCGGGCCGCGGGATGAGGCAATCGGGCGTGACCTTGAAGGCGAGCGAGAGAAACTCGCACGTGCCGACGAGGTAGCGGGTCGGCTCGCCGGCGGCGCGGCGGCGAACGAGTTCGCGGAAGGCGGTCCGCTCGTCCTCGGCGACCGGATCCTCGTACCGCAGGTACAGGTCGATGCGTTCCGCGCCCAGGACGTGGGCCAGAAGGATCTCGGCCTCCAGGCGCGGCTGGGCGATGTCCTTCTTGTCGAAGAAGTCGCGCGTCCATTCGATGAGGCGGCCGATAGTCCACTCGTCGGATGATACGTCGGGCATGACAGATCCGTTCGGGCGCCGGGCAACGCCCATCGTGGCAAGGAACAGGTAGCCCTTTTACCGCCACGGCGGGTGCCTGGCAAGCCTAAAGCGAGGCACGCCTGTTGCAAGAGGCATCCGGCGATCAGGGGCCGATCCGGAGTGCCGCGATCGTCTCGGCCGGCGCGTCCATCTCTGCGAGCCAGTTGATGAGTTTGGCCTGGAGGTGGTCGGCGACTTGGGCGTGGTCGGCCAAGACGCACGTCTCGCCGAGGGGATCGTCGGCGAGGTCGTACAGTTCCCGCTGCCCCTCGGGCCCGAACGGCACGTAGCACCACCGGTCGGTGTACACGGCGGGGGTCAGGTGCCCCGCGCACGATTCGCCCTGCTTCCAGTTGATGAAGGCCGAGGAGATGGCGACATCGCGCAGGGGCCCCTGCGCCTCGCCCCGCAGCATCGGCGCGAAGGACGCTCCGTGCAGCGGCTCGGGCGTCTCGACGTCAGCGCCGGCCAGGTCCAGCAGCGTCGGCAGGATGTCGGTGGGCTGGAGCAGCGCGTCCACCTCGCGTCCGCCCTCCAGTCCCGGCGCGGCAACGAGGAACGGCAGGTGCGCGATCTCCGGATAGACGGGCCAGGCCCGATCATCGCGGTCGTTGATGTTCGACTTGCCGGTCCGGTCGTGCTCGCCCAGGCTCATGCCGTGGTCGGTTGTGAAAATGACGATGGAGCGCGACCAGAGGTCCAGATCGTCGATCTTCTGAAGGACGCGGCCGACCCATCGGTCCACGAGTTCGGCCTCGGCCGAGTAGTGTGCCCGCAGGTTGTTGAGTTCCTCCGGCGCCAGGTCGCTCGCGCGGCCGTAGTTGGGGTGGATCATGGGCGCGGCGGTGTAGTCGGGGTCGTACTTTCGGACCATGTATTCGGGCGGGTCCCACGGCTCGTGCGGGTCGAAGAAATCGACCCACAGGAAGAACGGGTGGTGCCGGTAGTTTTCCTCGAGCCACTCGACGGCCAAGCCGGCGGTGCGAGGGGGGAAGCGGTCTACCTCGCGGTACCAATGCCGGTTGGTCCAGCGGGCCAGGTCCGGCAGGTTTCGGTCCATGAAGTGGTGGCCGGTGCGGGTCTTCTCGGGGGGCATGGTGCTCTCGATGGGGTAGTTCATCCGCAGGAAGGGCAGGTCGCCCTCCTGGCCGCGCAGGACGCGGGCGCCGTGGAAACCCCGGTCGAAGTTCGCCCGGAACAGGTGCGGACAGTCGCACAAGAGTTGCGAGACGTACCCCGCCCGGCCGAGGATTTGGGGCAGGTGGTTCTCGCTGCTCATCAGGCGGCTCTGCCATGGATACCACGGCCAGCCGTAACGGCCGGTCGTCAGGTCGGTGCGGTGCGGGATGGTGGGGAAACTCGAGTTCCACATCTGCGTGGCGCTGACGGCCCGCCGGCTGAAGGCATCGAGGTTGGGCGTTCGGACCGGCATCGCCGCCCGGTCGAAGAAGTTGTCGTAACGGAAGGTGTCGGAGATGATGAGGATGATGTTCACAGGAGCCACTCCTTTGCCCGTCGCCCCCCCCCTCGCCGCGGAACCGATTGCAACGCCCTGGTCCGTGTGGTAGTAATCATACGCTGCTGGTCCGGATCGTCCAGAGCAAACGCCCGCGAGGGAAAGGAACGTTTCATGGCAGCGCCGAGACGATCGCAACTGGCGGTGGCGCTGTTCACGCTGCGCGATTTCTGCACGAAGCCGCGCCGGATTGCCCGGATGCTCGCGCGCGTTCGCAAGATCGGATACCGGAACGTCCAGATTTCGGGCGGCGGGCTGATGGCCCAGGAACCGGCGGAACTGGCGAAGATGATGGACGACGCGGGCCTGACGGTCATCGGCAGCCACATCGCCCTGCAGATGATGCGCGACGACTTCAGGGGCGTCGTTGCGCGCCTCAGGGTCTGGAAGTGTTCGCACACGGCCATACCCTGGATGGTGCCGGAGGACCGCAGCACGCTTGCCGCGTGGAAGGCGCGAGCGCGCGAGTTCACACGCCTCGGCAAGGCGTTTGGGAAAGAGGGCATCACGCTCCAGTACCACAACCACCACTTCGAGTTCCACAAGTTCGGCGGGCGCGCCGGGATCGGCGCCCGGACGGGCCTGGATATCCTGTATGCCGGCACCGACCCGAAGTGCCTCCAGGCCGAGATCGACACCGGCTGGATAGCGCGCGGCGGGGGCGACCCTGCCGAGTGGTGCGCTCGCGTCAAGGGTAGGATGGACCAAGTTCACGTCAAGGACTGGATGATTATGGACGGCGAGCCCGCCTGGGCCGAGGTCGGCGAAGGCAACCTCAACTGGCCCGCCATCATCCGGGCCTGCCGCAGGGCCGGTGTCAAGCATTACATCGTCGAACAGGACCAGTGCCCCGTTACGAAGGACCCGTTCAAGAGCATTGCCGTCAGCCTGCGGAACCTGCGAGGGCTGGGCCTGAAGTAGGGGTGTGCCACAGCCGATGACCAACGCTCCGCCGATGAATATCCTCGGCATTTCGGCGTTTTACCACGACAGTGCCGCCTGCCTGGTGCGCGACGGCGACCTGGTCGCCGCCGTCCAGGAAGAGCGGTTCACGCGCAAGAAACACGACGAGGAGTTCCCGCAACACGCCATCGACTATTGCCTCGAGGAAGGTGGCATTGCGCCGGCCGACCTCGACTTCGTCGCGTTCTACGACAAGCCCCTGCTGAAGTTCGAGCGCCTGCTCGAGACATACCTGGCATACGCGCCGGCCGGTTTCCGCTCCTTCTGCACGGCCATGCCGCTGTGGCTCCGAACGAAACTGCACCTGCCGCGCATCATGGATCGCGGCCTGCGCGGCAGGCCGGCCACGGCACGAGCCGTACCCGTGCCAGGGTACAAGGGCCGGTACGTCTTCGCCGAGCACCATGAGTCGCACGCCGCCAGCGCGTTCTTTCCGTCGCCGTTCGAGGAAGCCGCCATCCTGACGGTCGACGGCGTCGGCGAGTGGGCGACGGCCGCCTGGGGAGTCGGGCGAGGCAACCGCATCGAACTGTCGCACGAACTGCGCTTTCCGCACAGCCTGGGCCTGCTGTACTCGGCCTTCACGTACTTCACGGGCTTTAAGGTCAACTCCGGCGAATACAAACTGATGGGCCTCGCCCCGTACGGCCAGCCGCGCTACAAGGACCTCATCCTCGAGCGCCTGGTCGATTTGAAGCCGGACGGCTCGTTCCGGATGGACCTGTCGTATTTCAATTACTGCCAGGGCCTGACGATGACCAGCCGCAAGTTCGAGCGGCTCTTCGGCGGCCCGCCGCGAAGGCCGGAGACACCGCTCACGCAGCGCGAGATGGACGTGGCGGCCTCCATCCAGGCCGTGACCGAGGAGATCCTGCTCCGCATGGTCCGGCACGTGCTCTCGCAGACCGGCATGCGGCATCTTGTGCTGGCGGGCGGCGTGGCACTCAACTGCGTCGCGAACGGAAGAATCCTGCGAGAGGCGGGCGCCGAGCACGTCTGGATTCAGCCCGGCGCGGGCGACGCCGGCGGCGCACTCGGCGCGGCGCTGCTGGTCTGGTACCAGTTGCTCGGCAACGCGCGGCAGGTGGACGGCGTGCACGACCGTCAGAAGGGATCGCTCCTCGGTCCGGCGTTCACGATGCCCCAGATCCGTGAGTTCCTCGACGCATCCGGCGCCGTGTACCACGAGTACCCGGACGAGGACGTGCTGCTGGACATGATCGCCGAGGCGATTGCGGCCGGCAAGGTCGTCGGCCACATGCACGGGCGGATGGAGTTCGGCCCGCGGGCGCTCGGATCGCGCTCGATTCTCGGCGACGCGCGGTCGCCGAAGATGCAGTCGATCATGAACCGCAAGATCAAGTTCCGCGAATCGTTTCGCCCGTTTGCGCCGAGCGTCCTGAGGGAGAACGTGGCCGAGTACTTCCAGATGCGGCCCCGCGAGGACAGCCCGTACATGCTTCTGGTGGCCGGTGTGCGCGACGAGAAGCGGCTGCCGGCGGATGAGCGGGCCTCGGGACTCGCGGGCGTGGACCGGCTTCTGAAGGCTCCTCGAAGCGAGGTCCCGGCCATCACGCACGTCGATTACTCGGCCCGTGTCCAGACCGTGGACTCCGAGCGGCACGGCCGGTACTGGCGGCTCATCCGGCGGTTCCGCGACAAGACCGGTTGCCCGCTCGTGGTCAACACGAGTTTCAATGTGCGCGGCGAGCCGATCGTCTGCACGCCCGAGCACGCCTACCGGTGCTTCATGGCCACCAACATGGACGTGTTGGTGCTCGAGAACTGCGTGCTCTATAAGGACGAACAGCCCGACGCCCGGCAGTTCGACGTGGACGATTACCTGGCCCAGTTCGACCTGGACTAGCGGTATGGCGCTGATTGAGATCAACTGGAATCCGGACCGGCGGCGTCTGCGGCGATTCGGCGTGGTTGCGCTGGTTGCGTTCGCAGTCGTCGGTGCCTGGGTCTTTCTCCGACACGGTCTGTTCGGCCTCACGCTCAGCGAGGGCGCGGCGTGCGTCGCGGCCTATGTTCTGTGGGTCATCGCGGCCGTGTGCGGTGTGCTGGCTGCGGTGGCGCCGCGTGCCCTGCGGCCGCTTTACCTTGGACTGAGCCTTGTTGGGTTGCCGATTGGCCTGGTAGTATCGCACGTCGTCATGGGCGTGGTGTTCTACATCGTCCTCGTGCCCATCGGCCTGGTGATGCGGCTGCTGGGGCGCGACCCGCTGCACCGCGGATTTGAGCGCGACGCCGAAACGTACTGGGTCCGCCGAGGGCAGACGGAGGAGGCCAAACGGTACTTCCGCCAGTTTTGAGATTGTCCTGGCGAACCTTCGCCGCGAGGGTCCAGAATCATGTCCGAAACGCCGAACGAACCGGACGAGTTCCGCCTGGAAGCCGCCCGCCACCGCCCAAGCCTGCTGCGCGAGTTCTGGGACTTCTTGAAGCACAACAAGAAGTGGTGGCTGCTGCCGATCCTCATCTCGCTGCTGCTCCTCGGTGCCCTGGCCATTCTGGGCGGCACGAGTTTGGCACCGTTCATCTACACGGTCTTCTGATCGGGAGGCCGGTCGCGCCGTAACCGGCGCTGTGCCAGGGGGTTCAAGGTACGAGGTCCCAGGGGTGTTCCGTCGCCGCGCCCACGTGGTGCCTGAGTTAATCCGCCGACGAGCCGCTTCCGGACGGCTTCGACACGACGCCGGTCGCGTGCCGGTTTCGCCGGCACACGCAGAGGATGTGTTTCCATGGCGAAGCGGATAGGCCTGCTGTGTCTGGCCCTCTCGCTGGCGACCGCCGCGGGGTGCGACAGGAAGGTCGAGCCGCCGCCCGAGCCCGACGCCGCCGAATCCGAACCCGCCCCACGCGCCTCCCCAGCGACCGGCGCTGCGAAAAGGACCGAAAGGCTCTTGAAGGCCATCCGCGCGGGTGACGCAGACGACGTGAAGCAAGCCATCCGCAACGGGGCCGATCCGAAGGCGCCCGGGGCCTACGGTCGCACGCCGCTCCACGTGGCCGCCGGCGAAGGCAACCTGCCCCTTGTCAAACTCCTGATCGCCAAGAAGGCCAACGTCTTATCTGCCGACAAGGGGGGCAACACGGCGCTCCACCTTGCCGCCGCCAAGGGCCACAACGCCGTCGTCGAGTACCTCCTGGCTCGCCGTGCCGACATCAACGCCCGCGACAAGGTCGGCCGAACCCCGCTCCACGTGGCCATAAGCGCCGGACAGGGCAGCGTTGCCGCGCTGCTCATCGAGAGCGGCGCCGATACCAGGGCGAAAGACACCGAGGGGCTCACGCCGCTTCACCTTGCGGCCAAGAGGGGTGACCGGGCCGCCGTCGCACGCCTCATCGAAAAGGGCGCTGCGGTCAACGCCATCGCCCGCAGCGGCTGGACGCCCCTTCACTGCGCGGCCGGCGAAAACCGGACAGACGTGGTGAAACTGCTCCTGGACAAGGGTGCCCGCAAAGATGTCAAGGATCAGGATGATCGGACGCCCGTCCGCGTGGCGCTCGACGCGGGTCACGCCGACCTGATGGACCTCCTGGCCGACGAGCGGTTCAAGGTGGATGGTCGGTACAAGGATGGTTTGACGCCCCTGGCCAGCGCCATCGATTCCAACCAGGCCGACGTCGTCAAACGCCTGCTCGAGCAGGGCGCCAACCCCAACCTTCATCACCGCCGCGGTTTCTCGCCGCTCGACCAAGCCGTCATGAGGGGTAGCGGCACGATCGTGAGACTTCTCATCGAGCACGGCGCGGACGTCAACGGCAAGGGTAGCGCCCGCCACGCGATTCCGCCGTTGTGTCTGGCGGCAAGGGAACGGTCGGATCTGGTCAAGTTGCTCCTGGCGAAGGGCGCCGACGTCAACGTCCGCGACTCAAGCGGCGTCACGCCGTTGCACGTGGCGGCCGAGTTCAGCCACGGCGTCGCGAGATTGCTCATCGAGGAGGGCGCCGACGTCAAGGCTCGCGATGAAGACGGCCGCACCCCTCTTCACGTTGCGGCCGGTGCGCGGCGAAGCGACACCGCGTGGCTCCTGATCCAGAAGGGTGCCGACGTCAAGGCCAAGGACGCCGGCGGCGCCACACCCCTGTTCGACGCCGCTCGGTCCGGCGGCCGGGACATCGCCGAGAAACTCATCCAGCGCGGGGCCGACGCCAACGCGGTCAGTTACCCCGTCAAGCAGAGCCGCACGGGCCGCCATGTCCCTGGCGGCATGCCCAGCAGCACCCCGCTGCACGAGGCCGTATATGTCGGCAGCCGAGAACTGGTGGAATTGCTTATCAATCACGGCGCCGACGTGAACCGTGCTGTGGAATGCGGGACGCCCCTCCACCTGGCCGCCCGATGGGGACATGCGAGCGTGGCCGAACTGCTGCTCGCCAAAGGCGCCAACCCCAACGCCGAAGCCAAGACGGGAACGCCTGTCCACGAGGCCGTTAACTGGAACCACCACGACGTTCTGGCCCTGCTCCTGGCCAAGGGAGGCGACGCCAAACGCAAAGGACCCCGCGGATTCCCGCCCGTCTGCCTGGCCGCCCAGAACAGCCGCGATATGGTTCGCATGCTCCTCGACAACGGCGCCGATGTAAACGCCAAGTTTTGGCGCGGCACGCCGCTCATCATCGCGGCCGAGGCCGGGCGGGCGGACGTGGTCGAACTGCTCCTCGCCCGAGGCGCCGACCTGAAGCCCAGAGCCGGCGCCGAGCAGGCCATCCACAAGGCCGCCAAACGCGGATACCAGGACGTCGTCCGCAGGCTGCTCGAAACGGGCGCCGACGTGGGCGCCCAGGCCCCCGAGGGAACGCCCCTGCACATGGCTGCACGCAACGGGCACCGCAAGGTGGTCGAACTGCTCCTCGCGCGAGGCGCCGACCCCAACGCCTCCGGCCCCCGCGGTACCCCCCTGCACGAGGCGGCACTGGGGGGCGACGCCGACATCGTCGGGCGCCTCCTTAACAAGGGCGCCGACGCCAACGCCGCGTTCCCGAACGTCGGCACGCCTCTTCAGGGCGCCGAGAGGGTCGGCCACGAGAAGGTGATCGAAATCCTCCGCAAACGCGCCCGCAAGCAGTAACCCGCCGCCACGCCGACGGCCTACAGCGTCTCGGGCCTGCGCTGCACGTGGCCGAAAACCTCGTGGACCGTGGCGTCCATTTCCTCGTCGCTCATGGCGGGGACGCGGCCGGCCTCGTACAGCGATTGGATCCAATCGTTGATCCGGACGATGCGCGGGTCGTCCTTGGCAACGTCCTCGGGCAGGTCGTACCGTCGCTGGATCCAGCCCAGGACCCCTGCGACGCCGCTCTTGTCCGTGAGGCCGATCCGGATCGGCCGTCCCAGGATCGTGTTGGTGTCGAACGGGTTGTAGATCTCCTCGTTCTTCAGCAGTCCGTCGGCGTGGATGCCGGCCCGTGTCAGGTTGAAGTCGCGGCCGACCAAGGGGTAGCGCGGGTCGATGCTCTGGCCGATCTCGGCCCGGTAGTAGTCGGCCATCTCGGTGATGACCGAGTAATCGACGCCCTCGGTCTCGCCCCAGAGCATGGCGTGCTCGACGATGAGGCCCTCGATGGGCGGGTTGCCCGTCCGCTCGCCGATCGAGAGGAACGTGCCGTTGGCCGCGCAGCAACCGTGCAGCCAGGCCGTCGTGGCGTTGACGAGGACCTTGTGGAAATCGTTGTGCCCGTGCCACTCCAGCCACTCGGGCGGCACACCCGCCTCACGCCGCAGGCAGTAGACGACCTTGGCCACCGAGCGCGGCAGTTGTGCTCCCACGTACGGCACGCCGAAGCCGAGCGTGTCGCACATCCGGATCTTGACGGGCGCCTCGTACTGCTCGGCCAGCGACATCAACTCCGCCACGAAGGGGGTAACGAACCCTTCGATGTCGGCCCGGGTGATGTCCTCCAGATGGCACCGCGGGACGATCCCCTCGTCAAGGGCCGCCTTGACCGTGTCGAGGTACATCTCGAGGGCCTGCTTGCGGGTCCGCTGCAGTTTCAGGAAGATGTGGTAGTCGGAGCACGAGGTCAGGATGCCCGTTTCCTTCAGGCCGATCTCCTTGACCAATCTGAAGTCTTCCTTGACGGGTCGGATCCATCCCGTGACCTGCGGATACTCGTACCCGAGCGCCAGACACTTCTCGACCGCCTCGCGGTCCTTCCTGCTATAGAGGAAGAACTCGCTGGCCCGGACCAGGCCGCGCGGCCCGGCGAGCCGGTGCATGAACTTGTACAATGCGACGATCTGCTCGACCGTGTACGGCGCGCGGGCCTGCTGACCGTCGCGGAACGTCGTGTCGGTGATCCACGTTTCCTCGGGGATGAACGTCGGCACCCTCTCGTGCGTAAACGAGATCTTCGGAAACCGGTCGTACGGGAAGATGTCGCGGTACAGGTTCGCCTCCGCGACGTCCTCGAGCCGGTGCGGCTTGAGGTCCGTGTAGAAGGACTGTGTATGAGGATCGAAGTGTAACACGTCGCGCTCCTTTCCGCTTCGCGTCCCGTCTCGGCCGACGGCCGGACATGCGGCACACTATCGAGAGCCGCAATTATATCCACAAAGGCCTCGCCGTCAATCCCGGTGTGCTCTGGAGCCGTGCTTGAGGCCCGTCCGGACATCGCACTTTCTTCGCGTGGTCGGTGCCGGGCGCTTGAATGCGACAGGTTCTTCCCGCAACGGGGCACGTGCCTCCGAGGGCGTTTTTTTGTGTTGCGGCCGGGCGAGGACTCTCTATCCTATGACGCCAGGTGAGAGGTGGGGGATGCACGTCCGCCCTGCTTTCGGGAGAAAGACCGCTCGCCGCCGTGGAGGCGGGCTGTGGATACGGGCATTCGGTTAACCCAGGAAGGAGTATAGTCAATGGCGAAAGCAATGACGAAGTCGCAGGTGCTGGCCGCTCTGGCTGAGGGGTTGGCGATCAGCAAGAAGGACGCCGCACAGTTCGTCGAGACCCTCGTGAACCTGGCCTACAAAGAGGCCCCGAACGGCTTCACGATCCCCGGCCTTGGGAAACTGGTCGTCGTCAACCGCAAGGCCCGCATGGGCCGCAACCCGCAGACCGGCGAGCCACTTCACATCCCGGCCAAGACGGTCCTGAAGTTCCGCATCGCCAAGGCCGCCAAGGACGCTTGCCTGTAGCGCAGGCTTTCCGCCGGCTCGACAATCGATCACCGCATACCAAGGGCCGACCGTCCGACGGGTCGGCCTTTGCCTCTGGGCCGCCGGCCGCGCGATGTTGACACCGCCACCCCGTGCGGTATGATGGATTACCGATGATGCATATCCAGGGAATACGGCCGTGAGCGTCAAGTTGCACGATATCCTGGCCGAACTGCGTCGCCGTTTTGAAACCCTGTACGGTCCGCGCCTGGTTCGGATGGTCCTGTACGGGTCTCAGGCCCGCGGCGACGCCGAACCGGGTTCCGACATCGACGTTCTGGTCGTCTTGAACGGAGAAGTCGATCCCTGCCGCGAGATCGACCGGACGCTCGACGACGTGGTGAACCTCTCCTTTGAGCATGACGTGGTGATCTCCTGTGTCTTCATGGACGAGCACCGATTCCGGCACCGGAACGGCCCGCTCCTCCGGAACATCCGCCGGGAGGGTGTCGCGATATGACGGAAGATCAGCGGGAACTCCTCAGGACCGCTCGCGAAAGCCTTGCCGCGGCGCGGCTGTTGCTGGAGTCGAGGTACTTCGGCTTCGCAGCGTCGCGTGCCTACTACGCCATGTTCTACGTGGCGGAGGCGTTCCTGGAGGGAGAGGAATTGGCCTTCTCAAAACACGCGGCGGTCATCGCTGCGTTCGGGAAGGAATTCGCGAAGAGCGGTAGAGTGGCCCCCGAGTTTCACCGGTTTCTCACGAAGGCCTTTGAACTTCGCAGAGACGGCGACTATGGAGGGACCAACGCCGTATCCGAGGAAGATGCCAGGCAGACGCTGGACCACGCCGCCCGCTTTCTCGACCTCGCCGGGCGTCTCATCGGCCCTCTGCCCGATGAAGAACGAGACGAATCCTAGAGCGGCCCGCGACCTATAAACCTATCCTCGTGTGTCCACCCGCCGCAGGATGATGTCCCGCAGCGCACCGCCCGTGCGCCACGTCGCAACGCCGAACGGGCGGCAGGGCTCGACCTCCAGCCAGATGCCGAACGTGTGGCCGCCGCGCTGCTGGTCGATAACCTTCCGGCCGTCGATGAACGCCTCGATACGCTCGCCGGTCACGCGCAGCCGCAGACGGTACCACCGGTTCGACTCGAACGTCATGAAGCGGGTGGTGGCGTTTTCGGCGGCGATGTAGGCATCCACATTCGAGAGGCCGACGACCGTGCCGCCGAAGCCGCCGACGATCCACGTGCAGTGTGACGAGCCCACCGGAAACGTCATGCCGCAGAAGAAGTCGTCGCCACTCGTGCGCATCGCGTCGAGTTCCACCTCGTAGTTCGTCGTGGGG
This sequence comes from uncultured Anaerolineales bacterium, assembly GCA_964539385.1. Taxonomy (GTDB): domain Bacteria; phylum Planctomycetota; class Phycisphaerae; order FEN-1346; family FEN-1346; genus JAUVZF01. The sequence goes on from CAZIJC010000117.1 coordinate 12,104, forward strand.
AACTCGCCTGCCCAAGCGATGCCGGTCTGGTCGTCGCCCGCCTCAAGGTGCAGGGCGCCGCCGGCCACGTGGACCTTGCCGTGCTTCTCGAAGAACCCGTCCGCCGGCGCCGTCCAGCCGGTGAGGTCGCGGCCGTTGAAGAGACGGACGGCGCCCGGCTCGAGCCGCTCGTCGGCCGGCGGCTGCGCGCAGCCTGTCACCATCCCGGCCGCAAACAGACACGCAACCAGCCGTATGGGCTTGTGTTTTGCCATGTTGCCTCCGCGCGGCCGCCCGTGTCGAACCCGTCCGGTCGCCGTCGCCGCGTTGCTCTCAGGCACCGCTCTCTATTGAACCATGCGAGTCCTCTCCCTGCAATCACGGGTCGGGCGGTTTTTCCCGGAGAACGATTGAAGCCCCCTCGCCCATGAGGTAGAGTGCCGCGCCGAACGGTCGAGCCGCGACCCGATTGCAGGGAAGCGACACAACAGGAGAGAGCCGAACCGATGGCAGAGAAACTCCGATGGGGCATCCTGGGGGCAGGCGGCATCGCCAGGAACTTCGCCAGGGGCGTCGCCCACTCGAAGACCGGCACGGTCGTGGCCGTGGGCAGCCGCAGCCATCAGAAGGCCGACGCATTCGCCGATGAATTCGCCATCCCCCACCGCCACGGAAGTTACGAGTCGCTGCTCGCCGACCCCGAGGTCGATGCCGTCTATGTCGCCACGCCTCACCCGATGCACGCCGAGTGGACGATCAAGGCGGCCGAAGCCGGCAAGCACATCCTCTGCGAAAAACCCATCGGCATCAACCACGCCGAGGCCATGGCCATGATCGAGGCCGCCATCGCCCACGACGTCTTCCTCATGGAAGCCTTCATGTACCGCTGCCACCCCCAGACGCACAGGCTTATCGAACTCGTGCGCGACGGGGCCGTCGGCGAAGTTCGTGTCATCCAGGCGGCCTTCAGTTTTCACGCGGGCTTCGACCCCGAGGGGCGACTGTTTGCAAACCATCTGGCCGGCGGCGGCATCCTCGACGTGGGAGGTTACCCCGTGTCGGCCTCGCGGCTCATCGCGGGCGCCGCGATCGGCAAGGACTTCGCCGACCCGATCGAGGTCAAGGCCGTCGGCCACCTCGGCGAGACGGGCGTGGACGAATGGACGGTGGCCTGCCTGAAGTTCGAGGGCGACATCCTCGCCCGGGTCGCCGCCGGCGTCTCGCTCCAGCAGAAGAACACCCTTGAAGTCTACGGCAGCGCGGGGCACATCGTCGTCCCGCGGCCGTGGGTCCCCAACCGCGAGGGCGGCTCCTCGAGAATCCTCCTCCATACCAAGGGCGACGAGAGCACCAAGGAGATCGTCGTTGAGACCGACGAGTGGCTCTATGGCATCGAAGCCGACGTCGTGGCCGCTCATCTGGCGAACCGCCAGGCCCGCGCGCCCGCCATGTCGTGGGACGATACGCTCGGCAACATGAAAACGCTCGATGCGTGGCGCGACCAGATCGGCCTCGTGTACGAGATGGAAAAGCCCGGCCGCGTGCCGACCGTGCACCGGCGTCCTCTTGAGGTCCGCCCCGACCACAACATGAAATACGGTCGCATTGAGGGCCTCGACAAGGACATCTCGCTCCTGGTGATGGGCGTGGACAACCAGCGCCGGATACCGCACACGGCCGTCATGTTCGACGACTGGTTCGAGCGTGGCGGCAACGCGTTCGACTCGGCGTTCATCTACGGCGGCGGACGGTGCGAGACGGTCCTCGGCCGGTGGATCGCCGACCGCGGTGTCCGAGAGCAGACGGTCATCCTCGACAAGGGCATCCACACGCCCGACTGCCTGCCCGAGAAGATCACCGAGCAACTCCTCGTGAGCCTCGAGCGGCTGGGGACCGATTACCTCGACATCTACATGATGCACCGCGACAACCCGGATGTGCCGGTCGGCGAATTCATCGACGTGCTGAACGAGCACGTGCGGGCCGGCCGCATCCGCGCCTTCGGCGGGTCGAACTGGACCATCGAGCGCGTCGAGGCGGCGGGCGCCTACGCCGCCGAGCATGGGCTGCGCGGCTTCTCGGCCGTCTCGAACAACTTCAGCCTCGCCCGGATGGTCGAGCCGGTGTGGGCGGGATGCCTCCAGGCGTCCGACCCCGAGTCGCGCGCGTGGTTCGAGAGGACGCAGATGGCGCTGATGCCGTGGTCGAGCCAGGCCCGCGGGTTCTTCGTGCGCGGCGACCCCGGCTACACGGCCGAC
>CAZIJC010000118.1:0-14222 GCA_964539385.1 uncultured Anaerolineales bacterium
GGCGCGCGCGGCCGCGCAGAGGCCGAAAAGTTGTTAGAGTTCTAACAAAATCGAGAGAGGCGCCGGATTTTGTTAGAGTTCTAACAAAACGGCAGGGAATGGGGAATAGGGCATCGGGAATAGGGGTGGAAGAGAGACGTTCATGCCCTTTTAGCCGCGACCCGAAGGGGAGCGGGGGCATTGCGGAGTGCGGAACGAACGGCAAACGGCCAACGCCCCTTTTAGCCGTGACCCAGTGTGTCCAGAGAGGTCCTTTTCTGATTACCTTTGCTGCTGCTCGCGCCGTAAGTGGCGACGAGTAAACCACTTGCAGCCTGCGTTGCGAGCGAGTGCTACTCTGTGCCTCTTGAGATTGCGAATGGCCAGCACCTGCGGAAGTTTCAGCGGTGGTTCTCCGTAACCACCGCGCAGAAATCCGATGAAGCGCGGCGGGTCTCCGTACCCGCCGCGCGGAGTGGCTTTCCAGCATTGCCGTATTACCGTCTCCGGCGCCTGAGCGCCAGGCCCAGGCCGCCCGCGGCCAGCAGGGCGAGCGTCGCGGGTTCGGGCAGGGGCATGACCTCGCCGGTGTCGAGGATGCGGGCGTCGTAGTTGCCCGGCGGGAGGCCGAGCGGGTCCAGGAAGCGAATACGGGTCAGTTGATCCCCCGTCAGGCCCGTGGCGTCGGTGCCGAAGAAGAGCCCCTCCGTCCCCCCGCCGGCCAGGTCGCCGCTCCACTGGAGGATGAAAAGGGTAGCGGCGAGATCCCAGTCGCTGGAATGGCTGTCGGCAAAGCGAAGGATGGACGTGGAGTCGGAGCCCAGGTCAATAGCACCGTAGGTCTGGAGCACCAGTTGACCCAGGGTTTCGTCATGGCCGTTCGTTTCGAGGTATGTATGAATGTGCCCCCATGCCACGCTTGGCAGGATGATGTCGGCATGGTCACTGATCTGGTGTGAGTTGAGCAGCCGGAGCGTGCCATAGGTCATCAGGATGTCGCCATTGATGGCCGTCACACCGGCGGGCTTGGCGAGTTCGACCGTCCCGTGCGCTAGGTACAAGTACGTCACATCGTTTGGGCAGGCTCCCGAGAGACGGAGCACGCCTGGCCCGGCCGTCGCCAGACGGGAGCTACAAAGGCAAACCTGCATGTCGCAATCGACGGCGGCCGAACCGTCGGCAATGTCGGCCACCTCCAAAGACAACCACTGGTTCTCAGGATTCGCCGTCGACAGGGAGGTGACGAGCGAGGTGGCCTCGTCCGCGTAGGTCTGGATATGGCCCCCTTCAAGTCTCGTGCCTTTGTCGCCGGTCCCGACGATGACCGTGCCGCCGGTCATTTCCAACTTGTTGAATGTAATGGGCTCATCGGCCGGCCCGCCGTCCGGCCCGTTGCCGTCCGACGTGAACGTGGCGTGGTCTAACGTGACCCTGCCCGGGTGGAGCGGCGCGTTACCGGCGTCAAACGTGCACCCGGGGTCGACCCTCACGTTCGGGCCAGCCAAGGTGGCTACTGGCCGGAATGTGCCAGAACGGACGTGGATGGTCCCGCCCCCGCCCGGTGCCGTGGTGAAGGACCGGTTCGTCGTCAGGCCCGAAAGGAGTTCGAGCGTCGTATTCTTGGCAAGCGTCACGCCGTTGGCCGGGTCGCCCAGGGCCGCGCCGGACGTAATCGCCACGGTGCCGTTGTGGATGACCGTATCGCCGGTGAAGGTATTAGCACCGGTCAGGGTCAGTTTCCCCTCGCCGCGTTTCGTCAGGCCGGAATCGCCCGCGATGGGCGCCTCAATCGTCGCCTCGTTCCCGGCCGTGACGCGGACCCCCCAGTATCCGACCGTCAGCGGTTCCGTGCCGGTCACCGTGTAGCCGTCGCTGGTGAAGGTGAGGGAGCGGGCCGCGGCGGCCTCGACCAGCGTTACCGTGCCGGGGGCGCCGGCGAAGACGGCGTCGGGCTCGATGCTGCTGTCCCAGGTCACGTCGGCGGCGCCGTCGGACCAGTCGGCAGCGGTCGCATTCCACGTGCCGGTGCCACCCGTGGGATTGGCGGGGTTGTGGCCGGGGTCCCAGGTGCGGTCTTCGAGGATCTCGGCCTGCGTCCCGGAACCGACCTTCTGGCCGGTCGAGAAGGCGTACAGGTCGAAGTCCACCGGAACGAAGGATTCAGCGTCGAACGCGCACTGGTACTCCGCCTCGGGGCGATCGTAGCCGATGCAGCCGAGGTCGGCGGTGTTCCAGTGACCCTTCGTGGCCAGGACGGCCGCTCCCAGGCCGCAGAACGGATAATCCGAGTTGTCCGTAAAGACGTCGGTGAAGTTGCGTCCTTCGGGGCTCTCGCCGCCCGGGCCAAAGGCGATGACCGGCTCGGGGGTCGGCGCGTCCAGCATGCCGCCGAAGGTCCACGCCCACTCGGGGGCCATCTGGCCCTCGACAGTGATGCTTGCGCCCGCCGGGATGTCCGGGAGGACCAGGTACCGAAGTCCGGGGCCTCTTTCTAGAAGGATGCGGCCGTCGGTGATGTCGTGGGCCGCCGTGTTGGTCAGCGTCCAGGAGGTTGCGGGGATCTGCGGCGGGCGGTATCGCAGGCCCAGGGTAAGGGCGACAGCAACTCCGACATTGCCAGATTCCACCACCCCATTGACACGGATCTTGCCTGCCTGGTAAGCGTCCGGCGCGGTCGGCAGGGGTGCGTCAGGACCGGCGTAGCCCAAGAACAGGGGTTCTCCCAGACGCTGGTCTTTAGCGCCGGGATCCACGAACTGCACGTAATGCTGCTCCGACCCGCGCACGAAGGAGCCGTATACCCCCTCCGGCGGGGGGCCGGGGTCATCCTCGGGCCCCACGAAGAAGAGTTGGTAGCCTTCTATGTTCCCTCCGTAAGAGATAACGAGTTCCTCTTCCCACATGACCAGGGGATTATTCGGGAAGAACTCGATCAGCATCTTCCCTGGCCCGGCCCCCATATGGCCCGCCTGCACGTGAGCCGAACCAACCCCCACAATGAAGGCCACCGAACTACAGATTGCCAGCATTCTGCCATGCGTCATCGGATGTGCCTCCTTCGTCATACGGATTCTCGGCGGTCCTGTCGAACGGGCCGGTGCTCCGTTCGCAGGAGCCCCGATAGAAAAAGGGCGGTCCCGGGGACCTCCCCCGGAACCGCCCGTGCGGTCCGCCTGTATGCCCGGAGCCAGACAAAAAACCATGGACAGGCGCGTACCTGCCGGTACCTCTCTGACCCCGAGTAGGTTAGTATAACGTACAAACGTGCGTTTGTCAAACGCTTTCCCCCGGAAAGAGGTGCCAGGACTCATTTTCGCAATGGCGTTTTCACCCTCACCCCATCCCTCTCACATCGAGGGAGAGGGGACGTGCCTGGCCCGGCGGGAGACCACCTGGGGGAGTTCCGGGGCAGTTTCGGGGACACCCATAACCGCCCTCGTGTCAAGGGCGATCTTGCCCCGCCCTTGTTTCACCGGGCCCATATGGGGAAGGCTTGTCCACGGAGTCGTTCGCTTTTGTTGTCGTTGCCCTGGTGCTCGTCGTGGCTGTTTCTGTTGTTTTGTCGCGTGCCCTGCAGACACCCATTCGCACCGTATCCGACGGCTGCCCTGAGCCTATCAAAGGGTCCGGGGCAGTTCCGCGGAGAGTATACTTACCTCCTCTGCCTCTTAGGCTTCGGTCGCCGCTTCTGCGGTCGCAGCGTGCGGCCGAGCAGGATCGCCGGATGGCCGAGCAGCGGCGGGGAGTTCCGGTTGACATAGACCTTATCTCCCTTTGCCCTTCGGCTTCGGGCGCACGGCCTCCGTACGGATGCCGTGCCACCCGCAGAGCAGAACTCGGATATGTGCTGGTATGCGCGGTAGGTGGGCACACACGCCGCCGGACTTGGCCAAGGTATAGCACGGTGTCTTGTAGACGGCTCACATCCGCCGAGGGGAGGCGGGTTTAGAGCGAGAACGCCTTGTTCAACCTCACTCGACCATTATTCGGAGGGGGGACAGGATACCATATTCTTCCTTCCGTGGTCGTCCGGCCCAGGCCAACCGTATCCTGTTCCCCGAATCCAGTCCCCCGAATCCCATTGTAATCGCCTTGCCCGAGAGCATCCTCACGCGTACGGCGGAGCAGAGCACGCTGGACATGTAGGACTTAAGGCCGACGGCGCCCTTCCTCGGCATGTCCCCCCACTTCTCGGTGGAGAGCGCGGACGGCGGGCCGGTCCAGTTGATGTACGGCTTGCCGTCCATCGTGACGGAGATGGTGGCCTTGTCGCCGTCGAGCAGCACCTTGACGCCGACGGTGGTGGGTTGGCCGCTCTTGATGACCGCCGCGCTTGTCTTGGTCTCGTTCTCACCAGCCATCTTGCCGCGGATCAACTGGATGCCGCTGTATTGATCCCCCAACTGGAGGATCGGCATCTTGCCGCCCACGGGTATGGCGATGCCCACGTTGGCGCCCGTGACGGGCGTCAACCTGACCTGGAGTTCGTAGTCGCCGCGCGGACAGATCGGTAGCGAGGCGCGACAAAGGTCCTTTGGCCCGCTGACGATGCCGGCTTTCGTCCGCTTGAAGTCGCCCCAGGCCCGGAGGTTCTCGGCCGTGGTGATCTTGAGCACGTCAATCCACGGGCCGGGCGGCTGCGTCCAGCCCAGGGCCTTGAGGTCCTCGTCCACCTTCTTGAGGGCCAGTTCCACTTTCGCGCGGTCCATGTCCGCGGCGCTGTGCAGTTCCATGAACCGCTCATAGTAGTTGCGGCTCCGAACCAGCATGCCGATCTTGCTCGCGGAGACCGCGTCGGCCGCGAGTTGCCGGTACCAGTCGGCCATTTCCACACAGGCCACTTCCGGGGCCGCTTCTACCGGCTTGGCGGCCGCAGGCACATACTTGCCCAGCGACGGGTCGCATTTATCGTCAAGATACTTGGCGGCCTCGGCGGGGTTATCGAGGTCCACCAGGAGCAGGCGGATGAGTTGGTCGCGGGCCTGACGATTGCCGGGATTGACCTTCAGGTTGCCCACGAGCCGGGGCAGATTGGCCACCACCCGCTGCCGCTCGCCCAGCCGCTTGATCTGCGATCTGATCCACTCGGCGCTGGCCGATCGGATGGCGCGGGCCACCGTCAGCGCCCGGCGGTAGAACGTGGTGGCATCCTTAAAGGCCCCCGTCGCGGCCCTTGTCGCCGCGGCGTCGGTCAGGGACGTGATCAGTGCCTCGCCGGCGGCGCTGCGGGCGTCGCCGCGAGTGGTCTCGTACCGGCGCTGGCGGATCGAGAGGACCCGTTCCTGTAAGGCCTCCGCGCGCGACGGCTCCTTGGTGGCCAGGAGTTCTGCGGCAGCCAGGGCGGTGTCATGGCCCTTGGGGTTCCCGGCGGCAAGGTCGAAGGCCTTTTCGCACAGGACTGCCAACAGCGCGGGCTGGGCTTCGACGGCGCGGGCGGCATCGAGCAACTTGGCCGCCAGCAACAGGTCGTCCGCAACGTCCCGGGTCGCCGCCACGCGATTAAGTTGATCGCCGTAGAGCGACTTGAAGACCTGTGCGGCCTTCTCATCTTCAGGCGTCGCGGCCTCATCGGCCTCCGCAGCCATTACAGAAGGCCCCATGAGAACCAGAATGCCGAGCACCGCCAATGCAGGAACCTGTACACGCGACATAGCCACCGCTCCTTCCATAGCCCCGCGCGGGAGAGGGGACAGAAAAGGGGACATTCTACTTTTTCGTCTCCTTCCGCGGGCGGCCTACGGTTTTGCCGGGCCCTGACAGCCTTTGTGCTGGGCCACGGACTGCTCGATCTCGGCGCCGGACTTCACCTCCACGTTGGCAGGGACCGCAAGGTCGTCCAGCATAACGGCATAGCCTTCCAGACGGAGGGTCGTGACGGCAGGGCCTTCCGCCTTGGCATCCTTGGGGTCCTCGCGGAGGGCGATGCCCCACTGGATAAAGAGTTCGCAGTCGTAGTGCGCGCAGCAGTCCGATACGTACTGGCATGAATTCACATGGTTCCGCCCAGCGGCAGTCACTATAATGAAACGGTCAGCGTCCGCAAGCAGAATCTTACGAGTAAAGCGTTTAGCCGGGATTTCCCATATGGACCCGCGCCCACGATCACCGTGGGCCTTTCCGATGATCCTATCCTGACTCCAGGTCCTGTCAATGCCGTTTTCGGTTCCGGCAAGGCTGCATCTGCGTGTCTTCGGGCCGTGATCCCGGCCGGGACGAGTTTCGGGCCCACGGCCGCGGCTTGGCCGCTGCCGTGCCACCCGCCGCGCAAAACTCATCTCCGACCGCTGCCGCCGCCGGGACTGAGGCTGCGGAGTTGGGGGGTGTCTTTGGCGGCCTGGATGTCGGCGATGGTCTTTCGCACCAGGTCGATGTGCTCCTTCAGGCCGCGCGCTTCGCGGTGGGCGAGCAGTTTCTTTTCGAGGTCCTTGAGTTGTGGCAGGACCGGCTTGGCGGCGCCGCCGTAGGATGCGAGGATCTTGAGGCATTCACTGATCCGGTGCCGCTTGCCCCACTTCTCGATGTCCATGATCTCCAGGCACAGGGGCATCCCCTCTTTGATGCGGTGTTTGGCCAGCAGTTCGAGTCCGCGCAGGCGGATGCCGCTGGCGAACATGACGCCGCTGGGCGCCGGTTGCTCGATCGCCCGAAGGACGGCGGGAAGCAGCGGCCGCATCTCCTCGTAACTCAACTGCTTGTAGACGGAAGCGACGGCGCCGCGTGCGCGGCCGTCGTCGTTGGTGAGCAGTTCCTCCACGGCCGGATAGAGCAGCCGCCGGTCCACGCCGTCGAGGTTTCGCGAGATGAGGCCGGTCATCCGCAGCGCCCCGCCCGGATAGAACAGGCAAAACGCCAGATAGCGCTGCATGAACTCTCTGGGGTCGTCCGCATCCTCGCGGACGGCCAGTTTCAGGAGTTCCGGCACCGCCCCTTTGGCCGCACCTCCGATGCTCGCCAGCGCGTAGGAGGCCTGGATGCGCAGCCACAGGTCGCGGTTCGACAAGGCTTGGGTCAGGGCGGGCACGGCCGGGGCGGCCCGGCCTTTCAGCGCGCCCAGGGCCTGGCAGGCGCCGTAACGGCCGTCCGGGTCGGCGGCGCCGAGCATGCTGACGAGCGGCCGCACCACGTCGGCCTCCTTCTCGGCCAGCGCCTGGGCGGCCCGGTGGCGCACGGCCGGCGACCAACTGCGGAGGCACGTCAGGAGGTCCTTGTCGGTCTTGCGGCGATAGGGTTCGATGCCCATGTGCCACGAACTGAAGTCGCTGCCGGCCTCAACGACCCCGTCCAGGTCGCTGCCGGTCAGGGCGTTCTCGGAACTGGCGCCCTTGCCGGTGATGTAGAGTTTGCCGAGCGGCAGGGCGTAGGCCAGCAGGTAGGCGCCCGTGCAATCCCAATTGCCGTACTTGTGCTCGCCCCCGGCCGCCCCGGCGCCGCCCTGGTACGGGAAACTGCCGTCCCATCGGCGTGCCAGGTCGTAGTACCATCGCTGCTGCTTGATGAAGGCCGCCGCCGCTCCCGGGCCGGCGCGGTTTGCCCCGAGCGGCCCCCACAGGAAACTGAAATAGTTGCCCGTGTGTCCGCGTTCGCGTTCGCCGTAGGAGGCCACGGTCATGCGTGAGAAGAATTGCGCGCCTTCGCGTTGGCCCTGGAGGTCGAACAGGACGGCGGCGATGGAGTTCTTGCCGTTGTCGTCGTGCACCTGCCATCCGGGGCGGTGGTCGCCGTAGGGTATCGCGCCCTTTCCGATGTAGAATCCGAAGAAGCGGTTGGCCCGGCCGACCGCCTCCTGGACGGCCTTGTCCTTCACGCCGCACTTTTGGGCCAGGACCATCGAGAGGTGACACACGAGTCCGGCCTGGTTCAGGGCGCCGTATCCGCCGAGGCTGCCGTGGAGTACCCCCTGGTTGGCGTCGGGCCACGCCATGCCGTGCCCCCACGAGCCGACGCCGCTCTGGCCGTTGGCGATGTTGACGGCGTACTGGCGGATGGCCGGCAGCACGGCCTTGTCGCCGGTTGCCAGGTAGTACTCCGCGAGGAAAAGGTTGGCGTAGCCCCAGTGCCACGCCACCATGCCGCCGCCACCGTAGAGTTTGAGTTTGAGATCGGGCGGCGCGGCCTGGCGGGCGCAGTCGGTGACGAGGGCCGCGTACTCTTTCTTGCCCGATGCCAGCAGCGCGAGGGCGTTGATCTTGCCGTCGATGCCGCCCTTCATGTGCTTGGCGATGTGGCGGCAGCCGGCGTCCAGGATCTTCTGCGACTTCGCGCAGCCGTAGGGCGACGTGTCGCTGTAGGCGCCCAGGACGGGCAGGCGGATCCGGACGTGCTGCTGCTTACCGCCGCGCCAGCGGATGAGTTTCAGGATGCCCTGGCTCTCGCGTGTTTCGGCCTCGGCAATGGCGCGGCCAAGGCTCTTGCGGACGTCTTCGGCGAACGGCTTGCCGCCCGCGCCGAGGAGGACGTCGCCGACCTCAAGAACGCCGTCGGCGGGCGAGCCCTTGTCGACCTTGGTGACGAGGATCTGGCGGCTGTCGGTGGTCTCCAGGCGCCAGGACCAGATCCATCCCCTGGCCCCGGTGGGCCCCAGGTTCCAGTCATGCTTGTCGTCTTTGGCGCCGCCGTTGGTGAGGTCCGGAACCGTCGGTTTGCCGCGCGCCGCGATCGCCTCGGCGCCGCCAAGCAGCAGCACAACCAAGGCAACCGCCACAAGAGCCTGAAAGCGAAAGGTTGTCATCCCATGTCTCCTATCCCAAAAAGGTTGCACGAAAAAGGTACCAGGTACCTTTTTTTCTAAACCTTCTTCTTGATGCCAAGAACGCCGAAAACGTGAAAAAGGTACCAGGCACCTTTTTCACCGCCCGGTCATGCTCGGAAGGTGCCGTCCTCGGGCCGCTCGAGCGGCAGCCATTCGAGGACGCGCTGAATCTGGCGGTCCCAGCAGGCCCACTGGTGGTCGCCGGGGCCTTCCTCGTACACGAGGTCGAGGCCAAGACGCCGGGCATGATCGCGGAAGTTGACGTTCTGCTGGTGCAGAAAGTCGTCGCTGCCGCACCACGCGTAGAACTTCGGCTTGGGTCCGTCCGATTCGGCCAACTTCCCGGCCAGGTGCATCAGATCGTTATCGCTGCCGGGGAACGTCTCGAGGTCGCCGAACACGTGCCGCAACTCCTCCAGGTACGCCTCTTCGGTCTCCTCTGGCCGCGCGGTCATGTCGAGTGCGCCGGAGAGGCTCGCCGCCGCCGCGAAACGGTCCGGCTGCCGCAACGCGAGTTTGAACGCGCCGTAGCCGCCCATCGACAGACCCGCCACGAAGTTGTCGGCCCGCGCCTCGGACAGCGGAAAAAACGAACGGGCCAACGCCGGCAGTTCATCGCTGATGTACGTCCAGTACCGGTAGCCGAACGTCGTGTCGGTGTAGAAACTGCGATGCACCGCCGGCATGACCACCGCCAGCCCCAGCGGCGCGACGTACCGCTCGATGCACGTCCGCCGCTGCCAGATCGTGTGATCGTCCGTCAGACCGTGCAGCAACCACAGCGTCGGATGCCTGCGGTCGTGCGCGTCCGTCCGGCCACCCGCGGCCTGCGGCAAGATGACGCGCATCGAACACGACAGGCCGAGCACTTCGGAGTAGAAATGGCAGTGGACGAGGGCCATGCGGTTGCTCCTCCGCCAGGTGTCTCATGGCCGGCGCGAGCCGACCGGCTTACCTCTCCGCCGCACCCCCCGTGTGCCGCGAGAGGAAACCATCGAGGCCGCTCTCGTACCGCTTGCCCGACGTAAGAAAGCCGTCGGCGTGGCGGCCGTGGATTTCGAGAAACGTCTTGGGGTCGGGCGCGGCCTCGAACAGGTGCTGCCCATGCTCGAACGGAATCAGGCCGTCGTCGCGGCTGTGGATGATGAGTTTCGGGCACCGGATGCGGACGATTCGCTCGAGCGTATCGTACCGCAGCCGCGCCAGCAGCCGCACGGGCAGCCACGGAAACATTCCCCGCCCCACGTCCGGCACGCTCGTGAAGGTCGATTCCAGAATGAGCGCCCTCGGCGGATGCCTCTCGGCCAACTCGGCCGCCACCGCACCGCCGAGCGACCGGCCGTGGAGGATGATCTCCCCCGGCGCCACGCCGCGCTGCTCAACCACATGCCGCCACGCCGTCTCGGCGTCGCGATACGTGCCGGCCTCGCTCGGGCTGCCTTCGCTGGCTCCGTACCCGCGGTAATCGAAAAGGAGCACGTTCATCCGGAGGCGGTTCAGGATCTGGAGCGTCCCGACGCGATGCGACATGTTCCCCGCGTTGCCGTGGCAGAACAGGACCGTCCCCCGCGCTTCGGCCGCCGGCACGTACCAAGCGGCAAGGTGCAGGCCGTCCGGCGTCCGCAGCGTTACCTGCTCGTACGAAAGGCCGACGCGCTCGGGCGTGCGCTCGATCTCGCGAAGCGGATGGTAGAGCAGATGCGACTGAAACACCAGCATCAGCAGGCAGATTCCCACGTACACGCCGACGGCGATCCGCAGGAGCGACTTCGCCACACGCCACAGGACGTTGCACCTCGCCCCGCCGTTTCCCGTCGTCGGCCGTGCCATAGACGCCCACTCTAGCGGCCGCGCGAAGGACCGTCCAGCGCCTGCGCCGCTTTCTTGATGACCGCGTGCGGCCGACACGCTACACTCCCCGCCATGCGATGCGTCCGGATGACCGTTCAGTACGACGGCACAAACTATCACGGCTGGCAGGAGCAGGCGGGGCTGCCGACGATCCAGGGCACGCTCATCGAGCGGCTGGCGACGATTCTGGGCGAGCGTCCGGCCGTCGAAGGCGCCAGCCGCACCGATGCCGGCGTCCACGCCCTGGGGCAGGTGGCGGCGTTCAGGACGGAGCGTGCCATTGAGGTAGCCCGCCTCCAGGCCGCCCTGAACAGCCGGCTGCCGGCCGACATCGCCGCCGCCGAGATGGCCGAGGCGCCGCTCCACTTCCGCCCGTCGAGCGACGCCGTCGCCAAACACTACCGCTACCGCATCTATCGCGGCCCGATCAAGCCGGTCCTCCAGGACCGGTTCGTCTGGCACTGGCATCGGCCGCTGGAGGCCGAGCCGATGCGGGCGGCAGCGCGGCTGCTCGTCGGCCGCCACGATTTCAAGAGTTTCGAGACCGGCGGCTCACCGCGCGAAAACACCGAACGCGAGATCTTCCGCCTCAACGTCACCGAGACCGGCCGCGAACTCCACGTCGACGTCGAAGGCGACGGGTTCCTCTACCGCATGGTCCGCAACCTCGTCGGAACGCTCACCGAGGTGGGACGCGGCCATCGAACCCCCGAATGGGTCGCCGGGGTGCTCGAAGCCAGAGACCGTACGGCCGCCGGCCCGTGCGCCCCCGCCAAGGGGCTGTGCCTGATGGAGGTGAGGTACGAATGAACGCGGAATGCGGAACGCCAATGGCGATGTCTGACACGGAGGCCGCGATGATGCCCACACGGATGAATCGGCGGGCGTTCGGCAAGACCGTCGGCCTGGCGGCCGCGGGCGTGATGGCCGGCGAGGCCACGGGCCCGACGGCGCCGGCCGGCCCGGACGTCGTCCGCGAACCCGCCCGCACCGTCCCCGTGGCCGACACCGTCGACGTCTGCGTCCTGGGCGGCAGTTGCACGGGCGTCTTTGCGGCGGTCGCCGCCGCCCGGCTCGGGGCGAAGGTCGCCATCGTCGAGAAGGCGGGGTTCTTCGGCGGCACGGCGACGGCCAGCATGGTCAACGTCTGGCACTCGCTTCTCGACTGGAACGGCGAAGAGCAGATCATCGCCGGCCTGACGGCCGAGGTCATCGAGCGGCTCGAGAAGCGCGACGCCGTCATCCGTCACGGCGGCCACTCGGTCGGCATCTACTTCAACTGCGAGGAACTGAAACTCGAACTCGACCGCCTCGTCATCGAGGCCCACGTCCGTCCCTTCCTGCACAGCGTGTTCTCGGCGCCCGTGGCCGAGGGCGGGCGCATGACGGCCGCGGTCATCGAGGACAAATCCGGCCGCCGCGCCATCCGCGCCCGTGCCTTCGTCGACGCCACCGGCGACGCCGACGCCGTCACCCGCCTGGGGCTGCCGACGTACGCTCGCCGCAACGTCCAGCCGCCCACCACGTGCGCCATCCTGCGGGGCGTCCGCGGCCTTTCCCGCAAGCACGGCTTCAACATCAACCGGGTCATCTTCGACAAGGCGTACCCGCAGGCGCTGGAGAAAGGGTTCTCGTGGTCGGCGTCGGTGCCCGGCGGCGACGACGAGATCATGCTGGCCGGCACCCGCGTCTTCGGGGCCGATTGCAGCGACCCGGACCAGTTGACGCGGGCCGAGATCGACGGCCGCCGGCAGGTCCGCCGCGCCTGCGACCTGCTTCGCGAGCAGTTCATGGGCGGCAAGGGCGTGCCGCTGCTGACGCTGCCCGCCCGAATCGGCATCCGCGAAACGCGCCACGCCCGCTGCCTGCACGAACTGAAGGGCGAGGAGGTCATCGGCGGCACCCGGTTCCCCGATGCCGTTGCCAATGGCAGTTACCGCGTGGACGTGCACAGCGCCCGCGGCGCGGGCGTCAGGTTCGTCGGCCTGAAGGCACCGTTCTACCAGGTGCCGTATCGCAGCCTCGTCCCGCGGGGATCGGTGAACGTCCTGGTCGCCGGCCGCAGCCTCGACGCCGACGAGGAGGCGTTCGGCGGCGTCCGCGTCATGGTCAACTGCAACCAGATGGGCCAGGCGGCGGGGGTGGCGTGCCACCACACCCTCGACGCCGGCGTGGCCGTCGCCGAGGTCGACGTGGCGAAGGTCCGCGAGACGCTCGGGCGACAGGGGGCGATCGTGCTCTGAGGGAGTGGCGCCTTTTTGCCGCCAGCGCGGCCGGGCCGGCTCGTCCAGCCCGGAGGATGGGCCGAACGGCTCCCGGCCGGACAATCCGGCCGGGCCGCATACGGCGCGAAGTCTGCCATGAAGATTGTCCATATCATCACGCGGCTCGCCCTGGGCGGCGCCCAGGAAAACACGATCCTGACGTGTCTGGCGCAAGCGCAACTCGGCCGCGAGGTCGTCCTCCTGACCGGGCCACCCCACGGACCGGAGGGCAGCATGCTGGCGGAGGCCGGCGCCATGCCGTTCCGGACGGTCCTCGTGCCGGCCATGCAGCGGGCGGTCCACCCGTACCGCGACCTCGTGGCTTACTGGAACCTCGTCAAGCACTTCCGCGACGAGCGCCCCGACGTCGTTCACACGCATTCCTCGAAGGCGGGCATTCTCGGCCGCCGCGCCGCCCGCGCCGCCGGCGTGCCGTGCATCATCCACACCATCCACGGGCTGCCGTTCGACCAGTACCAGGGCCGCCTCGCAAACCTGGTGTACCGGACGGCGGAACGGCGAGCGGCGCGGTGGTCGCACCGGCTCATCGCGGTGTGTGAAGCCATGGCCGACCGTGCCTCGGCGGCGGGGCTGGCGCCGCGCGACCGCATCGAAGTGGTTTACAGCGCGATGGACATCGAGCGGTTCCGCGCCGCCGAGTGCGAGCGTGACCGCGTTCGCGCCGGGTGGGGCGTCGGAGCCGAGGCATTCGTCTTCGTGAAGGTGGCGCGGCTGTTCCACATGAAAGGGCACGCGTTCGTGCTGCCCGCGTTCGCGCAGGTGGCGGAGGCGTGTCCGCATGCGGTGCTCGTTCTGGCCGGGGCAGGTGTGCTGCGGCGGCGGCTGGAGGCCGAGGCCGAAAGGCTCGGCGTGGCCGCCCGCGTCCGGTTCCTTGGCCTTGTGCCGCGCGACCGGATGCCGGGCGTTCTGTGGGCGGCCGACGCCGTGGTCCACGCGAGCCTGCGTGAGGGTCTGGCCCGCGTGCTTCCGCAGGCGGGTTTCTGCCGCCGACCGGCGGTTGCGTACGACGTGGGCGGCGCCCGCGAGGTCATCCGCGACGGCGAGAACGGCCTTCTGCTTCGGCCGCCCGGGCCGCGTGAATCCGCGTCGTCGGCTGCGCGGCCGCTGGCCGAGGCGATGGGCCGCCTGGCGTCGGACCCGGCCGCCGCGCGGCGGATGGGCGGGCGCCGGCCCGGGGACGTGCTTCGCCGCTTCGCTTACCGCCAGGCCACCGCCGAAATCATGCGGGTCTATGAGGCCGTCCGGCGGGTTTAACGCTAAGCGGACGACAACTGATTGGGCTCGTAGCCCAGGGGCTTGCGCCGCTTACTTACGTGCGCGGCTAGTTTTCTCACGTGGCTGGTCGGGCGCGAGTGTAA
>CAZIJC010000119.1:0-13903 GCA_964539385.1 uncultured Anaerolineales bacterium
CGGCACGTCCTTCAACGACTGCCGCCACCTGAGACTCGTTATGGCCGCAGCACGAACCCCCGGATCCGGGTCCACTTTCACGACCTTCCGGAGTACCTCCAGCGCTTCGGGGCCCTGCTGGCGTCCGAGTTGGATAGCCGCCTCCTGGCGAATCGCGTTGCGCTTGTCGCGCGCGCCCGAGGCCACCTCACCCAGGATTTCGATGGCGCGCGCGGTCCGCATGCTCCCCAGGGCCCGCACGGCTTCAACCGCCACCATCGTGTCGTCGTGGGCGACGACCTCGGCCACTCTCTCAACCACGCCGTCGGCGTCGGACTTGGCACATTCCCGAAGCGCCTCCCGACACACGTCGCTGTCGGGGGAGTTCAGGTCCCCGCTTGGATCGCTACAGCCCGCCGGCCACACAGCCATCAACGCAGCAGCACACGCAGCCATCAGTGCCACAGGCCTGCTCATTCCCGACCTCCTAACGCCGCTTTGCCAACTGTGCCTCGCCCTTAAGACTACAACGCTAACTCGGTGTCAACGTGGATCCGGCCTGCCCGAGAAAAAAGCCGGTCATACCCACCGCGCGGCGCTTACGAGTGGACACCGCGCTACGACTTGATGGCGTCGAAGTTGACAAAGTAGCGCTCAGCCATCCTGCCCCGGACAACCCTCGTGATGCATGACCTTTGCGGACGGTCCTCGCCGCCACTAGCATTGTAGAGGCCGCTTGTGCCGGCGTCGAGCCGCATTTCTGCCCGACCTCACGGGGTGCCCCCCTTCGCCTCCAGATGGGCGTAGCAGCCCCCACCCGAGGCCCATATTCTCCACCAGAAAACGAGGAGGACACCTGGAAACCAGGAATAGACCTTGACGCCACACCCATATCGACACCGCGTACAAAGCCCGTTTCCCGCCCCAGAACGAGTACCTGCAAGCACCCGGATCTTTTTGATTTTCTCCAGACGTGGCGCCTTCAGCCAATCGTGCGTGTTTAGCGGGGGTGGCACGGCCCTTGGGCCGTGCAGCCCCACTCGGCGCGATGCGACCCACGGCCGCGGCTTCGCCGCTGCCGTGCAACCCTCTTGGTCGCGCGCGGGACGCTAAACGCGTACAGCCGATCAATAAGCCCTCGCAAACGGTACCCGCCTGGCAGGGCCGTTGCCACACACCATGCAGGCCGGGCAGGCTTCCGCCTCGTCCGGCAGGCAGCGAATAGTGGCTTTCGTTTCGGCGCTCACCTGCGCCTCGCATTCCGGCCTGCCGCACCACGGGGCAAACACAAACCCGCCAACCTCGTCAATCGTGTGCTTGAACTGGTCGTAGGAGTCGGCGTTGCGGCAATTCGCGTCAAGCCGCTCCTTGGCCTTCGCGAAGAGCGACTGCTGCATCTCCTCCAAGATGGCCTGGACGCGGGCCGCCGCTTCCTCCTGGGCGATGGGCGTCTTGCGGCCCGTATCGCGTCTGACCACTACCACCTGTCCTTTTGCCAGGTCCTTCGGCCCGATCTCGATCCGGACCGGCACGCCCTTCAGTTCCCACTCGTTGAACTTCCAGCCCGGCGACACGTTGTCACGGTCATCGACCTTTACCTCCACGCCCTCGGCAAAGGATTCGGCCGCCCGGTGCGCCGCCGCCAGGATGGCCGCGTTGTCGGCCTCCGCCTTAAGGATCGGCACAATGACCACCTGGATAGGAGCCAATTTCGGCGGCAGGACAAGGCCATCGTCGTCTGAATGGGTCATCACAAGCGCCCCGACGAGACGGGTGGAAACCCCCCACGACGTCGCATACACGTACTGGAGGTCGCCGTCGCGGTTCTGGAACTGAACGTCAAAGGCCTTGGCAAAGTTCTGACCCAGGTAATGGCTCGTCCCGGCCTGCAGGGCCTTGCCGTCCTGCATCAGCCCCTCGATGGTATAGGTGGTTTCGGCGCCGGCAAACCTCTCGGCATCGGTCTTGCGGCCGCTCAGGACCGGCAGGGCCATCCATTCCTGGGCGAAGGTACGGTACACTTCGAGGATGCGCTCCGCTTCCTCGATCGCCTCTTCCGCGGTGGCATGGGCCGTGTGTCCCTCCTGCCACAGGAACTCCGTGGTTCTGAGAAACAGTCGCGTCCGCATCTCCCACCGCACGACGTTGGCCCACTGGTTGTAGAGCAGCGGCAGGTCGCGCCACGACTGTATCCACTTCTTGTACATCGCCCAGATGATGGTCTCGGACGTGGGGCGCAGAACGAGCGGCTCCTCCAAAAGCTCTTTGCCGACGCGCGTGACGGTGGCGCATTCGGGCGCAAAGCCTTCCACGTGCTCGGCCTCCTTCTCGAGAAACGACTGCGGGATGAGGAGCGGAAAGTACGCATTCTGGTGCCCCGTGGCCTTGAACATGTCGTCCAGGGCCCGCTGCATGCGCTCCCAGATGGCATACCCCCACGGCCGGATAACCATGCACCCCCGCACGGGGGCGTAGTCGGCCATCTCGGCCCGCGTCACGATATCGAGGTACCACTGACTGTAGTCCTCGCTGCGCTTGGTAATCTTGGCCACGCCGGGTCTCGCTCCTTCTCGATCAATGTCCGCCGACATTGTAAGGACAACCTTCGGGCAGAGCAACGGTTTCGCAGCCGTTGCTGCATCAAGTACGCCTTTTGCCGCCTCACCCTCTGCCGCCGGCGCCGGCAGGTTTTGCCTAAGTTTTGGCGCCGGAAAATTCCGATAAGACAACAAGGATTACCGTCAGGTCTCGCCCAGAAATGGGCTCCAGATCAGGACCTTCCGCCAATGGTCCATGTCGACGAAACCGGCAAGACCACGTTTCGGTTCCGCCACGGCACGGCGGGGCCCGTGTATGTCGTGGGCGAGTTCTGTCACTGGCGGCGCGACCACCTGCCCATGCGCCAAGCCGGCCCGCACGAGTGGATCCTGATGCTGCGCCTGCCCGCGGGGACGTACCAGTTCAGATATCTTGTCTCAGGCACGTGGTTCACCGACTACGCCGCCTTCGGCGTCTGCGCCAACCGTTTCGGAGAATTCAATTCCGTGCTGCGCGTTCCCAAAGTCACGCCCGCACCGCGCCGATGCGTCCGCATCCGTCGCTCGCGCGGGCGGCGTTTGGCGCAGTCGGCCTGAGCGTTACATCAAGCGCCCTCGCAGCCTGCCTTTTCAGCCCCGCACGTCTTCCGGTCGTGGTTGACATCCCCTTCGTGATGCGTAGGATGCTACCGCTGGACGGTGAGGATGAGCCCCTTGGCTAAATCGCTGCGCATCCTGGCCATTGAGCCGTATTTCGGCGGCTCGCACGCCGACTTTCTCGAAGGCCTGCGCGCGGCGAGCCGGCACCGCTGGACGCTGCTCACGCTGCCGGCCCGCAAGTGGAAATGGCGAATGCGCGGCTCAGCCATTCACTTCGCCCGCGAGGCCGCGCCGCTGGCGCCGGAGCGATTCGACCTCGTCTTTGCCGGCGACTTCCTGAGCGTGGCCGACTGGAAGGCCCTGGCCCCCCCGCCGCTCGACCGGCTGCCGGTTGTCACGTTCTTCCACGAGAACCAACTGTCGTATCCGCTGGAACCCGGCCAGACCCGCGATTACCAGTACGCCTTTACGAACCTGACGACGTGCCTGGCGTCGCACGCCGTGTGGTTCAACTCCGAGTACCACCGCACGTCGTTCCTCGACGCCGTCCGCGAACTGCTGCGGAAGATGCCCGACTACGTGCCGCAGGGCCTTCCCGAGACGATCCGCGCCAAGAGCCGCGTCATGCACCTCGGCATCGACTTGAAACCTCTGCTCGCCGGCCGCCGGGGCCGCCCGCGAGAGGCCCCGCTCACCATCCTCTGGAGCCATCGCTGGGAGTACGACAAGAACCCCGAAGCGTTCTTTGAGGTCCTCTTCTTCCTGGCCGACGAAGGGCTGGAGTTTCGCCTGGCGATCCTCGGCGAAACGTTCCGCAAGTGGCCGCCCGTCTTCGAGGAGGCTAGGCGCCGACTGGCCGACCGGATCGTCCATTTCGGATACCTGCCACACCGCGAGGGATACGAACAGCACGTCTCCGGCGCCGACATCGTTGTCTCGACGGCCATTCACGAGTTCTTCGGCCTGGCGATGGTCGAGGCGATGGCGGCCGGCTGCTTCCCGCTGCTGCCGAACCGTCTGTGCTACCCCCAGATCGTGCCGCCCCAGTGGCACGACACGTTCCTCTATAACGACGACCGCGAACTCCGCGTCAAACTCGCCGCCCTCCTGAAAGGAAAAGGGCCGTGGGGCACTGCCGCCAAACTCGCCGACTACGTTCAGCGGTACGATTGGAGCAACCAAGGGCCGGTCTATGACGACGCCCTGCAGAGCGCTGCCCGGAGAGAACGCGAACCGGGATAGGAGCCCAGCCTGACGCCCTCCGGCATCAAACGCCTTCCTCGCCCCACCGCCGCCAAACGCCAGCGGCTTCAGCACCGCCTTCTGGCGTGGTTCCGTAAGAGCAAGCGCGACCTGCCGTGGCGGCGGACACGCGATCCGTACAGCATCTGGGTCGCCGAAGTGATGCTCCAGCAGACCCAGGTGCCCACCGCCCTGCCCTACTACGAGCGATTCATCGAGCAGTTTCCGACGCCGGCTGCCCTCGCGCGAGCCTCGGACCATGCCGTGTTGAAGGTTTGGGAAGGGCTGGGTTACTACCGCCGCGCACGCAACCTCCATGCCGCAGCCAAGGCGGTGATCCGCGACCACGGCGGCCGCGTGCCCGACGATCCGAAGGTCTTCGCCCAACTGCCCGGCGTCGGCCGCTATACGTGCGGAGCGGTCCAGTCGATTGCCTTCGGCCACGCCCTTGCGGCGCTCGACGGCAACGCCGCCCGCGTCCTCGCGCGATGGTTCGCCGTCACGGAGCCCGTGACCGACGCCGCCGCGCGGCGGGGGTTGTGGCAACTGGCCGAGTCCCTGGTTCCCGCGTCCACGCCAGGCGATTGGAACCAGGCGATCATGGAACTGGGCAGCCGCATCTGCACGCCGCGCTCGCCCCGGTGCCTGGTGTGCCCGGTGCGGACGCTCTGCGCGGCAGCAAAACGCGGCATCCAGGACCGCATCCCCGTCAAGCGGCGAAGAAAGCCCATACCGCACATCCAAGTCGGCGCGGGCATCATCTGGCGTCGCGGCAAGGTCCTGATGTGCAAACGCCCCGCCGGCAAGATGCTCGCCGGACTGTGGGAGTTCCCCGGCGGCAAGCAACGCAAGGGCGAGACGATCCAGGAATGCATCCGCCGCGAACTGAAGGAGGAATGCGACCTGGACGTCACGGTCGGCGAGCACCTCATCGACGTGACGCACACCTACTCTCACCTCAAGGTAACGCTGCGCTGCTACCACTGCCGCGCCCCGCGCGGCCGCGCGAAACTCCACGCCGCCGACGAAGTCCGCTGGCTCCGCGTCGAGGAGATCCCCACCCTCCCCCTCCCCGCCGCCGACCTCAAGATCCTCCAAGCCCTCGGCATCGAGCGCGAAACGGCGCTGCGGGCCACGCGGAACTCACGCGGTGGGTGAGCGGAGCGTCCTTGACGGGAGGGCGGTTATGAGTGGCGGGGGAACTCTTCGTGCCCAGAATTCCTGGATCAACCTGGGGCTCCTCGGTCAATGGGTTCCGCCAGGTTTGGGAGCGCTTCGGGCCTACAGCGATTTGAGAAACTCCTTTGCACGGTCCCAAACGGGATCGGCCAAGTTCCAGTAGTCTCTTCTCTTCGTGAAGCCTGCCCCAACTCCCGCGACGGGATCCGGACAGCTGGCAAGAAACGCGTGAGCCTTGGCCTTGCCCTTTTTGTTGTCGGGAATAGCAGAACTTTTTGCCTCAACACACGCTACGAAGTCTTCGACGCAACGCATTCGAGGGTCAGCTCTCACGGCCTCCAGGCAAAGCGTCTCCAAGGTCCCGTCCTCGTCGGCCGTGGGAACTATGAGAACCCGCACCTTGGGGAAACCCGCCCCGAGGAGATCAGGTGACGTCGGGGGAGACAAATCTGCCTCTCTGAGGGCATCGCAGATTTCCTGAAAAGCCTTGTCCGGATCATCATCCGCATCCCCTACAACGCCGACAGCCTCGATCTGGGCCGCGAACTCGGACAGCGTGTTGATGACGCTCAGGGTGGGCTTGAAGTGGTCTTTGCCCTCAGCAGAGACGATCTGAAACCTTGACAGCCCGAGATCGCCTACCAAGCGTCTGAAGAGGTGGGCTCCGTCGCCCCCCTCGGTCACGATGAGCCGTGTAACACCTTCCGCAATGCTGATGGTCTGCCGCTGGTCGCGCATTAGCGCACCTCAAGGCGTGCGTCTAAGACCTTCGACATCTTGTCCTTGTCTAAGGAGACAACGTTGATCGTGTTCTCAATCCTTTCGAGGCGATGCACGCACAAATCGTATTCGAGGAACGAGGCGAAGGCCTTGTGAGCGGCCCACACACACTCTTCGCTGTGGGTCGTCGCAACGATCTGCACGTCCGATTCCGTTGCTGTTTCTGCAATGGCTTTCCAGACCCTCGGCAAAGCAGAGTGGTGTAGGCCATTATCTATCTCGTCCACCAACAGCACTCCACCGGGCACCGCCAGTATGCGCAGGATAATCGAAACGAAGCGGGTCAGACCCTCTCCCACAAAAGCGAGTGGGATAAACTCAGACAATCCGACATCCGCGAGTATAAGCTGCTGGCCCCAGATGCCCGAAGTTGAGAGTGCTTTCAGGCTGGGCTCAAAAAGGCGTGCGAGTTCCATGAGTTTTTCGTACTGTTTCTTTCGGACTAGGTTATCGAAGTGGCGGGCATCCTCCGAGTAGAATCTGGCTCGCGTGCAAAGGAAGCTGGCCGTCGGCTCGCGCCCGACGACACCAGGAAACTTGACCTGCCCATTCTGGTCGATCGTGCCAACCCCGGAGAACACCTCACCACGTGAGTCTTCGTATTCATAGACGACTTGTAGGGCGCCTGGAGCCGTGGCGCTTGAACCAGCAAGCTCACCACCAGAGTTCGCGCCTTCCTCCAGGGGCTGCTGCACAATTCCTAATGGCACCAATGACAGCTGCAACGAACTCTCAAAGCCATCGTCTCCGAGGCCCCTGAGACAAATAGGGGCGCCGTGGTTCTTGTCCGTAAACAACCATCCCCAAAGCTCTTCGGGGTCCATCGGGAAGGTGCTCACGCCCCTGGAGCTGAGGATCTTCAGCGTCAGTGAAGGGTTAAAATAGCCAGCGTGCAGAAACAGGGCCTCCAGCAAGGCCGTTTTCCCCACGTTGTTCTTCCCTGCGAGTAGATTGACCCGCGCCAGAGGCGCGATGGTTAGTTCACTGAAACATTTGAAGTTTGTAATCGTGAAAGCGCGCAACATGATAAGCCACTCCTCCTGCTGCTGCCTGCCCACAACCCTTGGCGAGGGGCGTCACTGCCACACGTGCCCGAAGGCCGCCACTCACCGTGCGAAAGATTTCCCCTTTCATCAAGTTACCCCATAAGGGGAACTTGCGTCAAGCCCCTGTATGCACCAAAACAATACGGAAACAAAGCATGGGCCACCAACACGGGCGCACGCTCGAACGGCCGCACGCTTTTGCGAGCAAAAGCTTGGCACCCCAGCCTGAAAGGCTGAGATTCGCCAGCCCAGGCCAACGGCCTGGGTCACGAGGTCCGCCCCAAACCGCCCAAGCCCTGAAGGGGCGGCACAAGACGATCCGCAGCGCCTCTTGTGTCGCCCTTTCAGGGCTCGGTTCTTTCAGGGGGGCCGCACACCTGGGGCGTTGCCCCAGGCTTTCGAGTTCGAGCCCTTCAGGCTCGCCACGCCGCTGCGCGGCCGTACGAACCATAGGGGCAAATCGAACACTCGCCGCGGCGGGCCGTGGCGCCCAGCAGGTCTGCCAGCACGTTCGTCTTGCTCCTGGTCCCCAGCCCCACCCGCCACGCGGCGGGCAGGATTGCCCGCCGCGCACACTCTTGGGTTGCGACCTCCAAAACGGTAATGCATAGCCGGCGCGAACGCCGCTTTACCTGGCGGGGGCAAGCGGGTACACTGGAGGGTGAAAGCGAGGCCGATTCGCTCGCGGCGGCCTGGTCCAGTACGGAGGCGTATGCCGAAGGCCGCCGCGCGGAACATGGCTCGGTCGTATCCGCAGCGCCGGCCGCACGGCCCGTAGTGGCCATGAGCGGTCCATTGGCAGGAGAGTTTCGCGATGAAGCACGTCCGGACGGTTGCAGTGGTCATGGCGACCCTGGCGGTCGCCCACCTCGCGCCGGCGTACGGCCAGGAGGACCGGCCCGTCGCCGGCATCGAAGTGCTGAAGGATCTGTACAAGCGGGCGCCGCTGGTGGTGGAGTTTCAGGTGGAGACGGTTCAGGCGAACCCCACCGTGGAGCCGCGACTGGTGTGGGAGGCGCGCGGGGCGATTCTGGAGGTCATCAAAGGGCGCGTTCTGCCCGGCACGATCTCGGTGCACGTGGACAGTATTGTCCGCGTTTTCGGCGTCCCGCGTGCCGAAATCGCCGGCCAACAGTTCGTCCTGCCCATCAAGGTGCTGGGCGACGCGGCCACTCGCCGCTTCCAGATCATCGGGCAAACCGCCTTCCCGACCAAGGGGCAGGAGGCCGATGCCCTGCGGCAACTTGCCCGGATCGACCTGGATACGGGGTCCGGCGGCCGGAGCCTCCAACTGACCGTCCGGCCCATCGATAAGGTCTTCCCGGTCAAGGGTTCCAAGACGCTGGAGGTCCGCCTGACCAACACCGGGAAGGACTCGGCGACGTACCTTCAGGCGCCTATCTCGGAGAAGGACGGACGCCTGTACCTGACGGGCCAGGGCCTCTTGCGCATCCGCGACACAACCGGCCGGACGATCCCCGACAAGGGGAACATCACACTGGGCATGATGCCGCCGCCGCCGCCGAAACCGGCCCTCATTCTGCCGGGGGCGAATTTCGTCGAGACGCTCGACCTCTCGAAATACTTCGACCTGCCGGGCGGCCGGTACACGCTGGTCCTCGTCCTGGCCACGCCCGACGGCCGCGGACGCATTCCTTCGAACGGGTTTTCGTTCCAGGTGGGGGCCGTGAACCTGCCGGCGCCGCCGGAGAAGCCGCGGATGAGCATTACCGGCACGCCCGTCAAGCCAACCCCGCCGAAGCCCGCGTCCACGGCGGGACAGAAACCGCCGACCGCCGCCGCTCCAAAACCCGCTAAGGCGTCTGCGAACGTTCCCGACCCCGCCTCGTACAAACCGGGGAAGCCTTCGTTCGGCCTGGCGGGTCTGCTGCGCCCCAGTAAGGCGAAGTACGCACTTGGCGAGCCGGTCGAGATCGAGTTGCGGCTCATCAACGATGGACCGCGAACGCTGGCAGTGGACACCCGGCTGGAACGCACACTCACGATTCAGGTCCAGCAGGTTGAGGACAGCCCGCAACCGCTCGTCGTTCGGCAGGTCATCCCCTGGCCGCCCGATTCGGAGCAGATGCCCGAAGAGCGGGCCTACCTGCGCGACGGAGCGTTCTGGGGACGGACGGTCAACCTGAACACGCTCTACGGCAAGTCGCTCGACGACCTGCCGGCGCCCACGCCGCAGGAGATCGCCGCAGGAAAGTCACTCTCCTACGAACGGTTCGCCAAAAACCTGTACGGCTTCCCGAAGCCTGGCATCTACAACGTGACCGCCACCTACACCGTCGGCAAACAGGCCGGCGCCGGCAGCAACCAACCGGTCGCCGGAACCAAACTGTGGTGGTCGTACAGTGTCCAGACGAACACGATCTCCATCGAGATTGCAGAGAAGTAGTCGTGCTGCGTCCGGCGGAAAGCGGTTGACGCGAAGCGGTCTGATCTGTCCAAAAAAGCGGCCGGACGGAGTCGCCGTAGCCCCGTCCGGCCCATTCACCGCCGCCGCTTGGGGGGAAGAAGCAACGGCGGATCGCCCTTTCCCCGAATCCTGTTTCCTCGCTTCCCTTCTTTCGGCTTCCTTCCCTCGTTCAACAAATTGTTCGACGGCAAGCGGGTGAAAGTCAATCCCGGAAAAAATAATTCCAAAAGCCCTCGCGGGGCCGGAGTGCCCTTGGCACCAGGCCGGTTACCCCTCCAACGCCATGTGGCGCGGCTGCGGCCGAAGAGCCCATCCGAGAAACGCTAGCGCCCGTTTCTTTGGGGGTGCAAAGGTCGATAATAATGTATACATCCGCCGATTTCAGGGGCCGTCGTGCGTGTCCGCGGGACGGGCGGCATCGCCAAACCCCTCGAAGAGTTCCACGTTCATCGGCGTCTTGGGCGCCGGGCTGTCGGCGTCGGCCAGTGCTGCGCCGAGCCGGTAGGCCTCGGCCACGGCGCGCGGATGTTTGACGACATCGCCCGCTGCGTCCACCCGGTTGACAAACAGGTTGGCGAAGTAGGTCACCTCGAGCGAGTCAAACCAGTATTGAACCGTCAGCCGGATGCCGTCGAACACCTTCCTGCCCCTCGACCCGCCGACGGCGATGACCATGGCACGGCGGTCGCGCGGCCCGTCGGGAAAGAGCGGCTCGGTCATCAGGTACTTACGCGACCACAGGCACTGGCACCGGTCGATGAGGCGTTTCCCCTGCGCACAGACGGCCGCATAGAAAACCGGCGTCGCGAAGATGAGCCGGTCGGCCGCCACCATCTTCTCGAAGATGCCCTGGAACGCGTCATCGAATCGGCAGCGGCCGGTTCGAGCGCATGCCCCGCAGGCCACGCACGGGCCGAACTCGTGGTCGCGCAGGGTGATGTATTCGGTCGCGGCAGCGGCGGATTCGGCGCCGCGGAGGGCCTCGCGCAAGAGCAGGTCGGAGTTCGACCGCTGCCTCGGACTACTCGAAATGCCGAGCACCTTAAGCATCATCTCGTATCCGGCCGTGGCACCAAGCGCCCGTCTCGCACGACGTAATGGACGGGAATCCGCGACCGTTCGGTCCACACGGCGTCGGCCGAGTCGTCGCGCGATTCAATCACCAACCAGTCGCGCTCCTCGCGGAAGCAGACATAGCCAACGAGGTGGCACTCGTCGCCTTGTCCCTCCCAGAGCGGCGCGGACAAACTCGCCAGCGCCGGCGGGGGCATGGCGTCATACGAATGGATAATGCCAAGGGGCACTCTGGCCACCCACAACCGTTTCCACGTCCGGCCGCCGTCTTCCGTCGCGTACGTGTAGACCTTGCCCATGCTCCCCGACACCGACAGCAGACCATGCGCAGCATCGTCGAACCCGAAACGGCTCACCCAGCAGAGCGGCTGCCCTTGGCTAAGGCCACCGAGCCGCGTGGTCGACCAAGTGTGGCCCGCATCGTCGCTGGCCAGCAGGACCTCGGGCGTGCTGCAGCCCTCCTGGGTAAACGTTGCAATGGCCCAGACGTTGGACCGGCCGAAGGTTCGAAGGTTCCACGCCTCAGACACTGCGAACGCCGGTCCCGTTTCCTGCCACGTCCGGCCACCGTCGCGGGAAACCAGCACCGCCGACCGTAACGGCCCCGAGGCATGCCTATAGCCCCCCGCCAGGAAGATCGTCGGCCCCGGTAGCGAGGCGAACTCCCTTACGCGGAACCTGACCTCCCGGCCCTCGGCGCTGCGGCAGTAATCCTCCAGCGACTTGACGACAGCCGCCAAGTCGGCGTTACCGGACAGGACCGCCGGAGGGTCCGTCGGCCGCCGAGACGCCGTAGCGCAGGAAGCGGCCAGGACGGCCAGCGGCAGCACAAGAAACATGCGTGCGTGTGCCATGCCCACTCTCCCCTTCGGCCAGCGACCGCCCGTGGGCCGCGGGGCAAACGGACTGCCCCACGCGGCGGCCGCCGTCAGGCGATTTGGCGGACAGCATCAAGGATCGCCTCGTAATCCAGCTCGTCCGCGATCTCGTTGACCAACAGGATATACCGGATGCCCCCCAGGCGTCCACCACGAAACCGGCGCTGCGTTCGTGATGACAGCGCGGCAGGAAGTCCTTGCAGGGGCGCGGGCGCGGGGTTTAGACTATCCGGACCGCCCACGGCCACGAAGCACTCTTTCGCAAGCGAAAGCGTAGCGGCCGGCTTGGCGGACGAGCGAAACGCGGCTTTTGCGGGAGTCTCAACATGGCCAAGGACACCGAAGCGCTGTACGCCGAACGCTTCAGCCGGTACACGACCGCCCTGCGCAACGGGCGGCCCGACAAGGTGCCCATCCGCCCGTTCGTGGCCGAGTTCACCGCCAAGTACGCCGGCTACACCTGCCAGGACGTGACGCAGGATTTCCAGAAGGCGTTCGACGCGGCATGCAAGTGTGCCGCAGACTTCGACTGGGACGCCGTCGTCGGCAACATGGTTTACGTCTGGACGGGCCTGACCCAGGCGATGGGGACGACCTACTACGGTGTGCCGGGCATCGACATCTCGCCGGATACGGGCTTTCAGTATCGCGAGCCGCCAGAGGAAGAAGCGTTCATGCCGCCCGAGGACTACGACGCACTCATCGACGACCCCACCGGGTACCTTCTGAACGTCTGGCTGCCGCGCATCAGTTCCGACATCGTCGCCCCCGGCGAGCCGAACACCGAGCGCAGCAACCTGGCGCTCGTGAAGGGCGGCATGGCCATGATGCAGTACTTCGGCGGCTTCGGAGTCCAGGCCCAGCGGCTGCGTGAGGAGTGCGGCACGGTGTCGGCCATCGCGGGGATTTTGAAAGCGCCGCTCGACATCCTGGCCGACAAACTCCGCGGGTACCTCGGCCTGTGCACCGACCTCATGGAGCGCCCGAAGAAGGTCCTGCAGGCATGCGAGGCCCTCCAGCCGCACCTGGCCCACGTGGCCCTCACGAGCGCCGACCCCGCCAAGCAGGTGCCCATCACGATGTGGATGCACCGGTCGTGCGTGCCGTTCATCTCGTTCGAGCAGTTCGACACCATCTACTGGCCCACCATCAAGCCGATCATCGAGACCCTGTGGGGCGAGGGGTACCAGGTCATGCTCTACGCCGAGGGCAAGTGGGGGGCCCACCTCGACCGGTTCGCCGAACTCCCGGACGCCAGCATCATCTACCACTGCGACCGCGACGACATCTTCGAGGTGCACTCCAAAATCGGGCACAAGTTCGCCATCAGCGGCGGTGTTCCGAACGACCTGCTGGCCTTCGGCACGCCGGAGCAGGTCCGCGAGCGGTGCAAAGCCATCATCGACGGCGTCGCCAAGGACGGCGGATACATCATGGACGCCTCGGCCATCATGCAGGACGTTGCGAAGATCGAAAACGTCCAGGCGATGACCGACTTCACGCGCGAATACGGAGTGTACTGATAGTTCAAGGTTCAAGGTTCAAAGTTCAAAGTAAACGGCCGCCGGAGGCGCTGGTGTGGCCTTGAACTTTGAACTTTGAACTTGGAACTTTGAACTCTGAACCGAGCGCCGTGCGTGCCCAGCGCAGCACGAGCAGGCAGGAGTTACCGACATGTCCGATCAGCAACAGCCCAAGAAACGCCCCGGCGTCTGCATCCCCTGGGAAGAGAAGCGCAAGGAACTGCCCGAGATCACCGGCGACGCCGAACTCGTCCAGCGCGTCTGGGAAGAGACCGACGCCCTGGCCTACACGTACGTGTGGCACTGCCTGGTGTCGTTCTGACGGGCGGACGCCTGAGAATGTAGGCCGCGGCGCGCCGCGGCCCATCGCTTGTGGTCCCCCCCACTTCGGCACACCGAGTGTGCGGATCTCGAAAGGAACCATAATGACAGGAAGCAGCCTGACCGGCCTCGGCGTCGCGGCGGCGCTTGTGGCACTTGCGGCGCTGGGCGTTCCGGGCGTGCGTGCGGCGGAAGGCTCGCGCCCCACCGGTGCTAACATCCATCTGCGCGGCCGGCTGGACAACTGTCGCATCCAGTTCGAGAAAAACCGGAAGGGCCAGGTGGCGTTCATGGGCGGGTCCATCACCGAGATGAA
>CAZIJC010000120.1:0-13759 GCA_964539385.1 uncultured Anaerolineales bacterium
CCGTCTCCGGATCGCCGGCCACGTGAATCGCTCTCGCGTCAAGCGCCTCTTTCACCGTATCGGCCAACCGGGTCAAGGTTCTACAGTCCGATAACCTGCCGACGCGCCCCAGCCCTGCCCCGGCAGGCGGTGTGTGGAGCGGATAGACGTCGATGGCGGGCTCCTCGTACGGATGCGCCCGGGCGACCGCCGCCAGCACGGCCCCCAGGCGGCGGCCATCGACGAGCGTCTCGAAACGGTGCTCGGGGGCGCGATTGCGCCGGCCCTTCCGGCCGACGGCCGGCTCGGCTCCCTCGCCCGGGAGGAACGTGCCGGCGCCTTCGGTCGAGAACCCGCAGTGGGTATAGTCGCCGATCCGCCCCGCCCCGGCGGCAAATGCGGCGGCCTGGACGGCCTCCAGCACCTGCCCTGCGTCCCGGCTCGCCGGGATCGAAGGGTCCGACTCGGGCACAAAAACCACCACCTTGTAGCGCGGGGCCGCCGGCGATGTCTGGAGCGGTTCGATGTGCTCCAGGCCGATCATGCCCGCCAGAATGTCGCACAGGCCGCCCTCGGCCGCATCGAGGTTCGTGTGGGCCGCGATGACGGCCCGTCCGGCGCCGGCAAGGCGAAGGGCAAGGCGGCCGGTGGGCGTCTCGGGCGTCAGGCGCTCCAGCCCCTTGAAGATGAGCGGATGATGCGCAAGAAGCGCCTCCGCCCCGGCGCGCTCGGCTTCATCGCACACGGCCTCCGTCACGTCGAGACTGACCAGGAGGCGCCGGACCTCCCGCTGCGGATCGCCCAGAAGCAGCCCCACGTTATCCCACGTCTCAGCCAGGCGAAACGGCGCCAGGCGGTCCACGGCGGTCAGGATATCGCGAACGGTGGTCACACAACGCTCCGCCTGTTGTCTCACGGCAAAAACTGCCCCAGGTGCCGCTTGGCCAGGGCGAGGCCGGTCTTGATCTTATCGAGGGTGCCTTGCCACACGGGGTCCTCGTGGTCGATGACGACGGCGCCGGTGTAGGCGAGTTCGTGGAGCCGGTCGATCATTTGCCGCCAGTCGATGGCGCCGAGTCCCGGCAGGCGGTATCGCCACCAGCCGCCGCTGGGCCGCAGGATGCCGCAGTCCTGGCGCCTCAGGTCCATCGTCTCGGCGTCCTTGGCCCGGAAATGGTAGACCTTCTCGGCGTAGTCGGTCAGCGCCGAGAGCGGGTCGATGCCGGTCCAATAGAGGTGAGCGGGGTCCAGCGCCAGGCCGACGGCCGGGCTGCGGAGGTGGGTGAACAGTTTCTCCCACAGTTCGGGGCAGAAGGCGGCGTTGCCGGGCATGTCCTCAACCTGCCAGCCGACCCGCGGCGTGTTTTCGATCGCCAGCCGCACCCCCGACGATTCCGCCTGCCGGACCAGCGGCTCAATGAGGCGGGCGAACTGGGCGATGCAGTCGCCCAGCCGCAGCGACGGGTCCCGGCCCACCAGCAGGCACACCACGTCCACGCCCAGCGTCGCCGCCGTCTCCACGAGACGCTGAAGGTGTCCGAGGATAACGTCGCGCCGGCCGGGATCAGGATCCAGCGGATTGGCATACCACGCCAGGGCAGCGGCCGTCAGGCCGGCGTCATCCAGGGCCGAGACAAAGGCATCGCGGCCCGGCCCGTCGAGCCCGGCGATGTTCAGGCCGGCGTCGTGGTACCAGGTGGAGGGATCGCGAGTGGGCGGGCATGCGATCTCGACGGTCTGGAAACCGGCCTGGCCGACCCAGCGCAGGACTTCCGGCAGGCTGACATCGCGAAAACAGGACGTGCACACGCCCAGCCGCACAGCCACCCCCTCTGCGAAGTGTTCAGGGCTGCCACGGGGCTCGCGGGACCGTCGCCGGCGCAGGCCCTCGCGTTTCGGCCGTCGCCGGCCCACGACCGGCAGCCGCCGCGCACGTCACGGAGCCGGCGGCTTCGCTTCGGCGGCCTTCGCTTCGGCGGCCTTCGCTTCGGCGGCCTTCGCCTCGGCGGCCTTCTCGCCGGCGCCCTGCCCGGCTTCCTGCTTCTTGGCGGCAGCGAGGACCTGCCCCTCGGGCGTAGCCAGGTACAGGACGCCGGTGTTCGTTTCGTTCGTGCCGATGAGGCCTCGGCGTCTGAGCGGCGCGCCCCAGCGGACCTTGCCGTCGGCGCGTCCGACGGCCAGGAGATCGTTGCCCCGGCTTAGCACGTAAACCGTTTCGGCATCGGCAGTTATGATGTCGTCGCCCTCGGCCAGGCGCCACTGCATCTTGCCCTTGGCGCTTGAGTCCAGCGCCGTCAGGCCCGCCTGCTGCGTGAAGGCAAACACCTGGTTGCCGAACGCATAGGGCGCCCTTCGGATACGTTCGCCGGCGTCGTACCGCCAATCGCGTTGTCCGCTGGTGCCCCTGAAAGCGTATAGGCTGTAATCGAGGCTGGCCGCCAGGATCCGCCCCGTCTCGGTCCGCTTGAGGTCGCCCACGATCGACCCCTCGGTCTGATACTCCCACTCGACGCGCCGCACGTTCTGGCGCGAGGCATACACCACGCCATTGCGGCCGCCGAAATAGACGAACGCGTTGTCGACGACCGGCCCGGCCGTGACGGCGTCGCCGGTCCAGCGTCCCCACGAGACGAGTCGCTCGTCGCGCTCGACGCGGTTCAACTCTTCGCCGCCTCGAACGTAGGCGACATTTGGCACGACCAGGACGGCCTGGAGCCACCCTTTGCCATCGGGAACGTAAACGTAAACGCCGTTGGTCGCCGGTGGTCCGGCAGGGGCGAACTCCAGTTCGACGCCCTCCCGATCTACCGTCAGGGTTTCGAGCATCGTTTCGGTGGCCACCTGCTGAGCGATCTGGGCCTCCGCCTTGGCCCGGGCGACCCGGTGCTCGGGCGTCTCGTCGGGATGTTCAATCCTCATCGCCCCCTTGTCCTTCTCCCACTTTTCCCGCCGCTTGCGGCGTGCGTCCTGCTTCGCCTCACGCTTGCCCCGTTCGGTCTGGACCACGATGTTGGTGCCATCGGCCCCGTGGAAGCCTATCAGCCTGGTCGTCGTGGCGAACCAGAGGTCCCCCTTGTAGACGGCGGGTGGCCAGACGGCCTCATGCACGTCGGCCAGATCCTTCGACCACAGCCGCACCCCCGTCTTCGCATCGATGACGTAGACGCGATGGTCCGAGCCGTGGCACACAAGGAACCCGCCGCGCACCCAGAGGTCCACGAGATGGGTGCCGGGCGTCAGCAGGGCCCGCGTCTGCCACCGAATCTCCATCCCGTTGCTCGTCAACACCACCGGTGCGACCGGCAACGGGAGGTCCTCGTCTTCGGTGCCGCGACCGAATATCCCACAACCGGCCGCCGACACGGCCAACACGCCACCTGCCACGACCAGCATCATCCAAAGCGTTTGGCTCTCGGCCCTCATCATTCGCTCCGCGCCCTGTCCTGGCCCCTAAAGGTATTTCGCCAAGTCCACGTTGTACTGGCGTTCAAACCGATTCAACCGCTCAATGCGTTCGATGTCGTCCTGGATCCGGTGGGCAAGTTTAAAGACGTACGGCTTGCCCTGGAGCCGGTCGTTCAGGTCGGCGAGCATGGCGTCCCACCGTCCGTCGTAGAGTTCGTCGCGGAGCCTCAGAAGCATGATCTCTTCTTCCAAGAGACCCGCGACAAACTCTCTACACCGCTCCTCGGCACGCGCCGCCGGAGCCGGCTCTCTCCGCTGGCTCTCACCCACGTCGCTGCCCCCTTGTCCCTGGGGCCGCAGATTGACAGCACACTCAAGGTAACACGGCCGCCCGCCGCGTCAACCTTTTTCTGCGCAGGCGCGCTCGGAAGCCCGCCCCTACGAAAGCGACCGCCGCCGGAACAACATCACCCCCGCCGCAATCGCCACGGTCGCATACACGACCGCATACACCGCCGCCCAGCCCACGTAGGCCCAAACCGCCGCCCACTGCGCCGCCCCGGGACTCCCGGCTTCCAGCGGCGTCAGCATCACGTGGCTCAGTTTCTGGTTGATGTTGAAGATCTCAAGAAACGGCACTACCGCGAGCAGCCCCTGCGCGAGCCTCGAAACCACCCCCCCCGCCATCCCGACCGCACCGTCCAGAAAAACCGTCAGGTGCCCGATCACAAATGCCGCCAGGCTCAGCGCCACGCTCGCCCCCACCGAGAACCGGGCCGACAGCGCGGTGCCCAACGCCGCCAGCACGCCCACCTGCAACAGCACCAGAACCAGGCCGGGCAGGACCGTCAGGCTCTGATTCACCTGCCTGGCCCGAAACGCCTCCACCTGCCGCCCCACGCCTCCCCGCACCAGGGCCCGCTCCAGCACCCCGGCGTCGAGCCCCACCCGATAATAGACGCACGCCACAAACACCACTCCCAGGACGGTTGCGGCCACCGTGACGGCCCCCATGGTCCCCAGGTACTTGCCCACGATGAACTGCCACCGGCCGAGCGGTTTCGCCAGGACGGTGTGGGCCGTTTTGCCCTCGACTTCGCGTGCCACCCCCGTTGCCGCCGCCAGGAGTCCTCCGACCAAAACCACGTGCAGCACAAACGACAGCCCCAGTTCCTTATACATATCTGTATTGGCATACAACGTGAACAGCGGCAGCCACATCGTAACTACCAGCGCCGCCACGCCCGCCGTCACCAGCAGGTAGTAAAACGGCTGGCGGACCGATTCCCGGAACGTGTTCAGCGCGATCCCTACAAGCGCACCCATCCGTCGCCTTCCGCTAAAACAGGATCCCAAAGTCGTCGAATTCGCCGGCCGCCGGCTCCTCCACCACCCGGGCGCCGTGAATGTGGCCGCCCATCCGCTCCGCAACGTCGGCGAGCAAACCCAGCACCTCGCTCTCCGCCCCTTCCGCCACCAACTCCACACGCCCGTCGGGCAGGTTCCTGACGAACCCCGTCACGGGCCTGGCGCGTGCCAGGCTGGTCACCGTGTATCGGAACCCTACGCCCTGGACCATCCCGCCATAGGTCACGTGCCGCCGCACGGTCATCGCCATCTCTCCGGCGCAGCGCCCTGCTCCCGGGCGCGCATTATAGGTCCCCTGCCCGCCCTTGCAACGACTTTTCGATTGCCCCCGGCGGCTGAGCCGTTACAATGCCCGCCAAGGGAGGAGTCCGTGCTTCCCGTCCTGTCGGTAGCCAACCAAAAGGGCGGCGTTGGCAAGACAACGACCGCCACGTCGCTCGGCCACGCGCTCGCTCTGGCAGGTCGCAACATCCTCGTCGTTGACGTCGATCCCCAGGGCAACGCCACCAGCGGCATGGGCGTCGAGATGGTCCCCACGAGCCCGGCTTTCGCCGCCGGCGCCCTCCCGGACGCCCCCGTTCCCACTTCCTGGCCCGGCGTCTCGGCGATCCCTTCCGGTCGCGACCTTCAGGCCCTTGCCACTGGCGGCCTGGCGTCGCCTACGGCCCTGCGCGACCGGCTGGCCCGGTTGCCGCATGCCGAGTTCGATGCCGTCGTCATTGACTGCCCTCCGTCGCTGGGGCCGCTGACCCAGAACGCGCTTGCGGCAAGTTCGGCCGTCATCGTCCCGATCCAATGCGAATACTATCCGCTGGAGGGCCTCGTCCAACTCCTTGCGGCAGTTCGCCAGTCGGCCGCCCTGAATCCCGCCATTGCCGTCGGCGGCGTCCTTCTGACCATGTACGACCCCGCTGCCGACCTCAGCCGCGAAGTCGAGGCCGAGGTCCGCACCAAGATCGCCGAGCCTGTCTTCACCACGGTCATCCCCCGCGACGCGGCCGTCGCCGAGGCGCCCAGCCACTGCCGCTCGGTCATTGACTACGCCCCTCGCTCGCCGGGCGCCCGCGCCTACGTCCACCTGGCGATGGAGGTCCTCGAGCGCTCGCTTCTGAACGGAACCCCGTAGGAGTACGACCATGACCAATCGCAGGCTCGGTCGAGGGCTCGACGGACTTCTCAAAGGGCAACCCGCCCAGCCGATTCCCGACCTCGCCGCCGCCAAGGGGCCCAGTGCGTCGGTGCCCACCGCGCTGCTGGACCCCAACCCACACCAGCCGCGCCGCGCCGTCGAGACCGCCGATCTTGAGCAACTGGCGGCCTCGATCCGCGAGCACGGGCTCCTGCAGCCCATCGTGGTCCGCAAACACGGCGAGCGTTACCAGATCGTCGTCGGCGAGCGACGATTCCGGGCCGCCCAGACCTTGGGCCTCGCGGAGGTGCCGGTCGTGGTCCGCGACGTTCCGGACGACCAACTTCTGGAACTGGCCCTGGTGGAGAACCTGCAGCGCGAGGACCTGGACGCGATTGAGAAGGCCGAGAGTTTCAAGGCGTACCTCGACTCGACCGGCCGGACACAGGCCGCCGCCGCCGCTCGATTGGGCCTCGACCGCAGCACGATCGCCAACATGATCCGCCTGTTGGACCTGCCCGAGCAGGTTCAGGTCATGGTGCGCAGCGGCTTTATCGCCATGGGCCATGCCCGGGCCATCCTGGGGATTGACAATGCCAACAGGCAGGTGCACGTTGCCGAGCGTGTGGCCCGGGAAGGACTCTCCGTTCGGCAGGTTGAGCGGCTGGCGGCCCCGGTGACTGGGCGGAAGCGTAAGGCGCGGCAGATTTCCAAGAGCCCCGAGGTCCGCGACCTTGAGACGAGGCTCCGCGAGGCCCTGGGCACGAAAGTGTCGGTTGAGGTGGGCGAGAAGCCGGACAGAGGCAGAATTGTGATCGAGTTCTACAACCAGGACGATTTGGACCGGATCCTGGGGCGTCTCCAATAGCGAAGAGCCCGATGTTTCACGTGGAACACCCCGTCTGCGCCGCTGCCCATGTTCCACGTGGAACACCCGGCCGCCAGACCCTGTGAGGCTCGACTATGGCAGCCCAACCCCCCCCGACGGCCCGAAAATGCGGGTTACTTGCCCGCCCGCCCCGTCTCGGCGTACATGCCGTTGGCCGCAATGTAGGCCCCTACGCTTGCCGGCACCAGCCCGGTAATCGAGATGCCGGCCCGAACGCGGCGGCGTATCTCGGTTGCGCTGATCGCAACCAGCGGTCCCGGCACGCGGTGCCGCAGCATCTCCGCCACCGCCTCTTGGCCGATGGATGCCTCAAGCGCCGCCAAATCCGGCGGTTCCGCCACAGGGCGCGGCAGCACGGCCACCGTGGCCAGGTCCAGGATCTGGTCCAGCCGCCGCCACGTGTGAAGCAGGTGCAGGTTGTCCTCGCCGAGGAGCAGGACCAGTTCCGCCTCCTCGCCAAACGCCTCCGCCAGGTACCGCAGCGTCAGGACGGTGTAGGACGGCTCGGCCCGCGCCACTTCCACCTCCGAGACCTCGAACGGCGGCAGCGCGGCGGCGGCCAGGCGACACATCGCCACTCGATGCTCCATCGTGGCCGGCGAGTGCAGCGGCCGATGCACCGGCAAGGACGACGGCACCAACAGCACACGATCCAGAGAAAGATGGTTGCAAGCGTACGCCGCTGCGATAAGATGACCCACGTGAATCGGGTCGAACGTGCCGCCCAGGATGCCGATGCGTTCCATGCCGCGTAGTATGGAACCGCCGACCGGCGATGTCAAGCGTTCCAAAGGCACTTGCCATGACGCAACATGCACGATTGACGCTCCTGGCGGCACTCGGCTGCTTGCTTCTTGCCGCTCCGGCCGCCACCAGCGCCAGCCCTCCAGCCGTCGCCGCTCCGTCATCGGCCACCCCTGCGCCGGCGGACAAACCGGGGGCCGAGCCCGACATTACCTTCGTCGAGGACGAGCAGGCCCCTCCCACCGGCACGCCCGCCAATCCCTTCGGTTCCGGCAAGCAGGCCGTTCGCCGAAAGGACGCGGTACCCGGTTATATTGAACTCTCGGACGGAGTGAAGCACCCTGGCAGGATCTACACGACCCGGGCCAAGAGGCTCAAGATCTATAACCTGAAACGCAACATCTACGAGTTCGTTCCGGTTCCGGCCTGTAAGCAGATTGACGTCATCCTGGAATGGGAGCGCATGGACAGGCAGTGGCGTTTCAAAGAGGCCGGCAACCCGGAGAAGGTCTACACCGGCCGCGCCTACCCGCTCCGCATGCTCGCCTGGCGGCTGACGCTCAGAAACGACCACGAGATCGTCGGCCACATCCTCGGCCAGCCGCTCTACGCCCACCAGGACGGCAAGGCCGAACGGTTTCTCCTCCACAAACGCGACAAGGGGCCTCTGGGGGCCAAACTTGATGATTTAATCTACATTCGCCGCGTCGTTTTCGGCCCGGACGCTTACAAGAAGGCCCTGGAGGAACTCAAAGCCCACGACCGCAGCGCCGAGGGCCAGGACACGAAATAGCCCCGTTAGGCGCCCGAAAACGGGGCCGCTTCGGCCCGGGCCCCCAGCAGGGGACGTTCATGAGCCTCATCTACGTTGATGCCTTTTCCGGTGTCAGTGGCGACATGCTGCTTGGGGCCTTGCTCGACGCAGGCCTTCCCGAGAAAGACCTGCGCCGCTGTCTCGACACCCTGCCCGTGACCGGCTACGAACTCGATGTGCGGCAGGAGGTGCGCAAGGGCCTGCGGGTGACGCGCGCCGAGGTCCGCCTCGCCGAGGCCGGCCACCACCACCGCGGGCTTTCCGACATCGTGGCCCTCATCGAGGCCGCCGACCTTCCCGGCCCGGCCGCCGCCTGGTCAAAGGCCGTCTTTTCCCGCCTGGCCGAGGCCGAGGCGAAGGTGCACGGAACGACCCCGGCGGAGGTGCATTTCCATGAGGTCGGTGCGGTGGACGCGATTGTGGACATTGTGGGCACGTGCGCCGGCCTGGTGCTCGCGGGCGTGGAGCGTCTGGCGGCCTCGCCGCTCCCCATGGGCTCGGGCTATGTAGATATGGCACATGGCCGCTTGCCGGTTCCCGCGCCCGCCGTCGTGGAACTGGTGCGAGGCGTGCCAACGGCCGAATGCGACGAGACCGGCGAACTGACCACACCCACCGGCGCCGCCATCGTCGTCGCCCTGGCCGAGGCGTTCGGCCCGATGCCGCCTATGGTCCCGGAAGCCGTCGGATACGGGGCGGGCGCGCGGCAAGGGCGCCGAAGGCCCAACGTCCTGCGGGTGGTCATCGGAGAGCCTCTGGAGGCCGCTGCGGGCGGGCCGGAAACCGACACCGTCTGGCTGCTGGAGGCGAACCTCGACGACGCCACCGGCGAAACGCTCGGGGCCGCCACAGGCGCCCTTTTCCAGGCCGGCGCCCTTGACGTGTGGCTGACTCCCGCGACCATGAAGAAGGGGCGGCCGGGAGTGGTGCTGGCGTGTCTGGCGGAGGAAAACCGCCGTGAAGCGGTCGAAAACGTTATTTTCCGCGAAACCACCACCTTCGGCGTGCGACGCAGACGCCTCGACCGGGCCAAACTCGACCGCCGGCACGTCCCGGTCGAGACCCCCTTCGGCACGGTCCGCATCAAGGTCGGCCGCCGGGCGGGCCAGGTCGTGACCGCCCTGCCCGAATACGATGACTGTGTGCGGCTGGCCGAGGAGCGGGGCGTGGCGTTCCGCGAGGTCTACCAGGCGGCCCGGGCCGCGTACGGCGGCGCCGAATGAGACGCAAGCAGGGGAGCCGGAGCGGATGATCCTCGAGATGATCGGCATCGTCGTCCTCCTGGCCGTCACGTGCGTGTGGGTCTACCGGGCGGTTTTGGTGTATCTGCCGGGGTCGCGGGGGCCGGTTCTTTCGGCCGACACCATCCCGGACGCTCCGGACCCCGGGCTCGTGTCGGTCATCGTTCCTGCCAAAGACGAGCAGGATAACATCCGCGCGGCGCTCGAGACGCTCCTGGCCCAGGACTATGCGAACCTCGAGATCCTCGTGGTGGACGACCGCAGCGCCGACCGTACGGCGGCTATCGTGCGTGAGGTCGCGGCAGGCGACCCGCGCGTGCGGCTCATCCAGGTCGCGGAACTGACCGCCGGCTGGTTCGGCAAGCCGCACGCCATGCACGTGGGGGCGGAGCAGGCG
Source organism: uncultured Anaerolineales bacterium (assembly GCA_964539385.1). Classification (GTDB taxonomy): domain Bacteria; phylum Planctomycetota; class Phycisphaerae; order FEN-1346; family FEN-1346; genus JAUVZF01. Next base: position 9,967 of record CAZIJC010000120.1, read on the forward strand.
CGCGGCGACTGGCTCCTGTTCGTCGACGCCGACTGCCGCCAAGCCCCGCACAGCGTGCGGGCGGGCGTCAACTTTCTGGCGGCCAACCAGGGCGACATGCTCAGCCTGTGGCCGGTTCTTGAGATGCACGGCTTCTGGGAGAACGCGGTCCAGCCGGTGGCCGGCTCGGTGCTTGTGGCGTGGTTCCGTCCGACGTGGGCGAACAATCCGAAGCGCCGCACCGCCTTCGCGAACGGGCAGTACATCTTCATCCGGCGCGCAACCTATGAAGCCACAGGGGGTTACGACGCCGTCAAGAACGAGATCGTCGAAGACATCGCCCTGGCACGGCGCGTCAAGGGCGCGGGGCACCGTCTGTTCAACGCCGTCGGCGAGGACCTGTTCAGCACCCGCATGTACGATTCCCTGAGCGCGATGTACCGCGGATGGACGCGCATCTACTACGGCGGATTCAAGAGCGTCTCCTGGCTGCTCGGCGCGATGACCATGACGCTGCTGTTCACGCTCGTGCCGTTCGGCGTGCTGGGCGTCTCGTCGGTGCTGATGGCGATGGGACCCGCCGACCCGTGGACGCTGCCGGCGTTCCTGCTTGCCGCCGTGATGGTGGTGGCGCTGCTGGTGACGATGCGGCGGCTGTTCATTCTGTGCCGGGGCAACCCGTGGTACCTGCTGTTCTACCCGGTGGCGGCGGTGCTGGTGCTGACGTTCCAGGCCGGCGCGATCGTGCGGGCGCTGGGCCTCCGCGGCGTCACGTGGCGCGGGACGACCTACAAGGCGGGGAAGGTGGTGCCCCCAGGCGGTAATTCATAACTCTTTCTCTCGCAAGCACTTACAGCCACGGCCTTTCTCGCTGCGGGGGTGTTCCCTGCCGCCGCCGAAAACGTAGAAGGCACACCCGCCGGTTGGTCGTATAATAAGGCGGTTGGGCCAAGGGGTGAAAGGAGGTGGGCCATGAAACGATGGACGATTCTGGTGGCTCTCTTGCTTATTGCTGCGGTGGTTGGCTCGCGCCGCGTTTGTGCCAAGCCGACGGGCATCTCGCCCGCTCCCGCCGCCGCCGTTTCGTCTCCGGAATCCGCGGCCATCCCCAAACCCGCCGACGCCAAGACCGCCGCCGCCGCCAAACCCGCCGACGCCAAGACCGACGCCGCCGCCGCTTACAAGGCGCGACAGGAAGCGGCACGCCAGGCCAGCGAACTCGCCCGCACCCGCCGCACAATGACCTCGGCGATGCGGAGCCGGCCGGGCATCGATTTCCAGCGCACCTCCGTCAAGAACGTCCTGGCGTACCTGGGGGAGGTCGGCAACTTCGGCATGGTCTTCGACAAGGCACTGGAGGAGGCGGGCATCGACCTGGACGCGCGGACCGTCTCGATCAAGGTCTCGCGCGTCAGTTACGAGAAGGCGATCGAACTGGTCCTGCCGCGGGAATGCGGCTACCGCGTCGGCCCGGGATACGTCCTGATTACGACGCTGGAGAAATCGTGGCTGCCGCTGAAGACCGCCACGTACAGCATCCGGCTGGCGCTGGCCGAGATTCCGGACTTCACCGATGCGCCGCGTTTCGAGCCGGGCGACGTGACGCAGGCGGCGGCCGCGGCCGCCGGCGGCGGTGGCTTCGGCGACCTCTTTGGCGGAGGCACCGCCGCGACGACCGACCAAAGCCAGGCCACGCCCGACCGGATCATCGAACTCCTGCAGAAGTTCGTCCGCAACGAGAACGACCGCCGCATCGCCCCCTGGGCCGACGAGGGCGGCCCCGCCACAATCACCTACCTCGGCGGGCAACTCATCATCACCCAGACCGACCACGGTCACCGCGCCATCCGCAGGTTGCTGTCGATGATTGAGTAGGTCGGCGGCGCGCAAGTCGTTGCCTTGCAAGGAGTTACACTCCTTCGCGCCGGTGTGACGGATTCCGCTTTTCGCCTTCGCGCCCCGCCTTCAGGGTGGTACGATGGCGACGGGCGTGCCGAGAGGGGGCGACTCATGCCACGGCCACACTGCGAGCCCAGGTGGAACCGGCTGCTCGCGCTGCTGGTGGCGGCGGTCTGGGCGGGCCACGCGCCGGCCGGCCGGGAACTCAAGGACACAGGCAAGTGTCTCCTCTGGCGGGTGCGCTCCGAAACGGCAACGGTTTACCTCCTCGGGTCGCTCCACTTCGGCAAGCCGGGGCTGTATCCACTCGATTCGACGATCGAGAAGGCGTTCGAGCACGCCGACTTCCTGGTCACGGAAGTCAACCTGAACCCGGCCAATCAGCGAAGACTGGACAAACTGACGACCGCCCGCGGGCTCTATCCGCCGGAGGAATCGCTCGAGCAGCACCTCTCGCCGGACACGCGCCGCCGGCTGAAGGCGTACCTTGCGTCGCGCGGCATGACGCCGGCGGAGGTCTCTCGTCTGCGGCCGTGGCTGCTGGCGATGACGCTCATGCAGCAGGAGACCGTGCGGGCGGGCTTTGCGCCGGACCTCGGCCTCGACAAACACTTCCTCAAGAGGGCCGTCGCCGCAAGGAAGCAGATTCTGGCCCTCGAAACCGTCGAATCGCAGGCCACCGTTATGGCCGATGGCACGGCGCAGGAACACGAGTCGGCCCTGCGCCAAATGCTCGTGCAACTGCCCGCGCTCGGCGAGATGATGGCCGCCGTCACCCAGGCGTGGCTGGCCGGCGACCCCGAGGAGATCGACCGTATCAGCCGCCGGTATCGCTCCAGCGATGCCCGACTGAGCCCCGCCCTGAAACGGCTCCGCAGCGACCGCAACGAGCGGATGGTCAAGAAGGTGGAAGCGTTCCTGGAGACCGACAAGACGTATTTCGTCGTGGTCGGCTGCATGCACCTGGTAGGGGAGAAGGGGATGGTGCGCCTGCTCGGCGGTCGCGGCCATCGCATCGAGCAACTTAAGAAGGCGAGCAAGCGATAGCGGCGCGGTCGAGACGGCCTGTTTTGCCTTGACACACCCGCCTGCCATGCCGATACTCCCCATACCATGAGACGGAAGCGCGAGAATACGGCCCTGATCCTTGCCCGGTAAATCCCGGGGCCGGTACGCGCTTAAGGAAGAGTGAGGCGGCCTCGGGACGAACCCGAGGCCCTTTTAATTTGCGGCCCCGAGCCCGCTGCGGCAGCAGCGGGACACGCTCCCGGCCGACGAACCCAACCAGCAGGATCGCGAAACATGGACGACTACAACCCCGAACAGGTCGAGAAGAAGTGGCAGGCGTGGTGGCACGAGAACCACACCTTCGAGACCGAAGGCGACGCACCGCGCGACCGCAAGTTCTACTGCCTCACGATGTTCCCGTACCCCAGCGGCACGCTCCACGTGGGCCACGGCCGCAACTACATCATGGGCGACGTGGTCACGCGCTACAAGATGATGCGCGGCTGCGAGGTGCTCTCGCCGATGGGGTTCGACGCCTTCGGTCTGCCGGCCGAGAACGCCGCCATCAACGCCGGCGCCCTGCCCGCCACGTGGGTCCGCGACAACATCGCCTACATGAAGGACCAGTTCCGCCGATGGGGCCTCGGCTACGATTGGCGGCGCCAGGTCAACACCTCCGCCCCCGACTACTACAAGTGGACCCAGTGGATCTTCCTGGTCCTGCTCGAGAGGGGTCTGGCGTACCGCAAGAAGGCGCCGGTGAACTGGTGCCCGTCGTGTCGGACGGGCCTCGCGAACGAGGAGGTCGTGGACGGCTGCTGCGAGCGGTGCGGGGCCGAGGCGGGCCTGAAGGACCTGGACCAGTGGTTCTTCAGAATTACCGAGTACGCCCAGCGGCTGCTCGACG